>DASVSS010000297.1:0-10016 GCA_036387945.1 Tepidisphaeraceae bacterium
CCGGCAGGTTCGTGTTCCACAGGACGTGCGTGTTGAATGCCGGCGAATCGACGTCGAGGTCGCCGCGGAGCGTGGCCGATTCCGAGCCGCCTCCCTCGCCGGCGAGAATCTCTCCTATGACCTCTATGTACTGGTTGCCGACATACCCCGGGGGGATCACGTAACTAAGCGACAAACCGCTATCGACCAGCGCCTCAGGCGCGAGGAACGCCTGGTTGACCAGCGGCGGGTCGATCGTCGGCAGATCGTGCAAGTGCAGCATGTTTTGCCGCCCGAACCGCATGTGGTAGCGGCCGAGCTTTGCGGTGAGGTTCGGCATGCCGAAATCGTGCAGGAACAGGTACGCCTCTTCCACGTTGACGCTGCTGTTGAGCCCGCCCTCTTCCTCCTCGCCGAGTTCAGCGAAGACGGGATTCTCGGCGTCCCGCTCGAACGCGAGAATAACCACGGCGTCGGCGCTGGGGTGCACGGCCGCGCGGAAGTCCAATTCGACCTCGCGCACGTCGAAGCGGTTCAGCGCGTCGTTCTGGCGGTTGCTGGAATACGACGCGAGGAAATCGGTGATGACGGCGATGTCCGGATTGAAGCTCACCGCATTGAAGCTCACCGCGTTCCGCGCGCCGAGTTGGAATGGGGCGCTGCGAACGGCGGCGTCCTGCGCGACGGCGCGCTGGGCGTCTGTCACCTTCGCGGCCGCCGCTGACGGCGTGCCGGCGCGGTCGATCTCGCCGATCAGCGCGTCCTGGCCGCCTTGCGGGGCGGCGGGCGCGGCGGCGTCGACTTTGGCCCGCAAGCGGGCGATCTCGTCGTCGCGTTGCTTGAGTTCGGCCTGGTGCTGACGCTCCATCGCGTCGAAACGTTCTTCCAGCCGGCGGAGTCGGTCGTCGGGCGAGTTTTGGGCGTGTAGTGCGGTCGCACCACAGAGCATAAGCGCGGCGGCACCGAGGCCAGCGCGGAGTGGGGAGGACATGGCTTGTCCAGTCGTTGATAACGTGAGTCTTGGAGGACGCCCGGCAAATGCGGGCCCCTCGGTTCGGACGCGAATAGACCGACTCACGCGACAGGCGGGCCGCGGCAACCGCGGCGGGCGGGGACGGACGTTTCGAGACGTTGTTGCTGCAGTGCGACCGCGCGTTGCACTGACTGCCGCATCGCCACTTCGAACGAAAATGGTGAATAGGCGGTGTAAGTGGCTTGTAGGGTTAGGCACACTTTGCAGTGCTGCTCATCGTGATCCGCGGGCTGGGGGTGCTGTTGGGCATCGGCCGCAAGGACGTGCGCACTGTCGTGCCCGCCCTCTTCGGCGACGACGTGCAAACCGGCGAGGGCACCGCTGCCGGTCAGCAGCAACACCAGAGCGAGACTGAGCGACAAGAAGCGGATCACGCGAAGATCACTCTCCGACAACGGCGTTGCCGTGTCAATTATGGGCCGATTCCGTATCGGCTTTTGCAGCGCCAGCACTCGCTTGGCCAGCGGCACGTAAGCACGGGCGTGCTGCTCCGGTGGCGCGTCGGAGATCGTGTGCCTGCATCCCGAGAGCTCAGCGGCCACGGCTTGGGCTGCATCGACGGCCGGCGGCGGGCGGCGAAGGGGCGAGCGAATCCTCCGGCTTACCACCCAGCAACGGATGAGCGTTTCGATGCGCTCGATCCGTTGCCCGGTCTGACGAATCTCTCGCGGGCAACCAACGGGGCACGTCCGCGTTCAGCCCGTAGATTTCTTCGAAGGTGACCATCGGCGCGGGATGGAACGTGTAAAGGCGGACCGCCGACCAGCACGCGACCAGGAGGCAGACGCCAGCGCGCATAGTGGGTAGCCGGGGGACGGGTGGCGGCCTGTGCATGGCAGTAGCAATGTCCTCAGGCTTTTGCTTCGCACCCGTCAATGCCAGCAACGCGATTGCCACCCCACACACCTCCGGTGCGCCGGCGACCGATTATAGAAGTAGCCGCAACTGTCGTTGCCGCGGGGCCGGATTCGTAGTTGTCGCCGAGGCGCCAGGGGCGGGTGAGTTCGTCGAAGGCTCGGGTGTGGGGATGGCGGGGCAGGTGGCGGAACAGCAGTGGATCGAGCGCCGCGCCGGCTCCGACGGCATGGCGACCATCGCCGTCGCACAGGCGATGGCGTTTCCGGCCTAGTAACGCTGCCTGAGCCAGGTGAGCGCCCCTAACTGAAAACCGCCCAGCGCGATCCATGGCACGGCCGCACCAGGAATCGCCAATCTCCATCGCCTCCTACGCGTAGAGCATCGCATTCTCGGGCGTCGTGACGGCCGCCGTCTCAACGCCACCAGCACGTGCGTACGGTGAAACACCGCGTTCGCCGAGCCGCTCTTCGAGCGTGCCCTGCGGAATCGACAGAGCGACATTGGCCATGGCGGCGACGCCGACGAACAAATGCGGCGAATCGGCCGAAGGGACGCAACCCGCCGCGGCGCGGAGAACTCCACGTGGCGAACGTTCGCAGTCGATCGCCGGGACTGTCGTGGGGTCGACGGGATCTGGCTTGGCGATGCGCCAGATCAGCGCCGCCACCGCCAGCGTCACGAATGCCGTCGCCACGGTCACGAGAACAATCGGCCACACGCCCGCCCGCGACATGCCCCACGCGTTCGCCTACGGCGTCAGGCCGCGAGATAAAAGCGTCGACACCACGGCCGGCGGCGCGGCCCTCAGCCGGTGCAACCGGCCGGCGACGACTAACGCCCCGAGCGGGGTCAACGGCACGAGCAGAAGCAGGAGCCGCAGCGCCGCCAGTGAGCGTAACGCCGCACGTCGGAACGATTGAACGTGCAGGTTGCCGACAGGAATGAGCGTTCCGATGGCCACGACCAGCTTCGCCGCCTTCGTCGCCACCTACAACTTCGCTTAGCGACTCAAGATACTGCCCCGCCTCATGCCGCACGAGTTCATCTTCAAGACGTGGTTCGGAGACCCCGCACGGTTCCATTCGGGCGCGAACGATCGCAATCTGGGACTGGATATCTAGGTCTGCTTCCTTGCGCGACTTGGGGCTTTCGCCTGTTTGCGGCTCTGTCGAGTCGCCAGTGCCGTGGGCATCGTTGAGTCGCCTGCCATGAATAAGTGGTGGAGCCGCAGGGGTGTGTTACCCTTCATTCGCCCGTGGTGCGTTTCCCGTATTGTCGCCGACCGCGGCAGAAACGCCCACGCCGTGAACCCGCCGGGCGCGTCCATCAACAACTCGGAGAAGCGCTTCCGGGGGTTTTCGTCGATGTTGCCCATCGCGTGTGGGACGTTCCCGTCTCGAACCTACTCCACCATGCAGCCGTGCCGCCCTCACTCGGCTATGTGACGCCAAACAAGTCTATTGCGCGGACGCGGGTCGCCGCCGCCGTGTGAACGCCAGAGCGGACAGGCCGGCCAGCGTCAGCGGTGCCGCCGGCTCGGGCACCGGGACGACGTTGAGGGTGTAGGTCGCCGCCGTGAGCGGGATCTCGGCCTCGGCGAGGTTGAACAAGGCCGACGCGGGCGTCGACGAGATCGTGAAGCTCGACCCGGGCGTCAGCCCCTCCGAGGCGGTGACCGTCACCGTCATCAGTTCGTACCGGCCCGGCGCGATGTTGCTGCCGTTGTAGTAGCCCAGATCGAGCGTCTGGTTGTCGACCGGGTCGCCGCTAATCGCGCCGGACGTGACGGCCGTGGAGAAGGGATTGCTGCCGGCCAGGGTGACGCGTTCGCTGATCGTGAATCGCACGGTAGGAGCCGATGCGTAGGCGTCGTCCTGCAGGTAGAGCGAGAGGCCGGCGAACGACGCGTCGTCGCTCTGGAGCGCGATGGTGAACGTGGCGCTGCCGCCGGGCGTGACGTTCGCCGACGTCGGGGTGCCGACGCCATCAAGGAACGTCAGGAAGGCCGCCGGCGACGACGCCGGGGCGATAAAGCTGCCGCAGGCGGCAAGAACGAGGGCGGCGCGGGTGCGGGATGAATGGCGGTTGGTCATGGTGTGTCTGGTCATGGTGTGTCTGGCGGTTCGGTGTTGTCGAGTTACGAGACGGCGTTCCCGGAACGGTTCTGAGCGACGAGGATGTCGGCGACGTTGAGTGTGCCGCTGGCGTTGAGGTCGAGCAGGTAGTTGGCCAGCGAGACCGCCTGCCCACTGGCCTGCTGCAGCCGCAGGATGTCGGCGACGTTGACGCCGCCGCTCTGGTTGGCGTCGCCGTACAGCGATCGCACGATCACGGCTGGCGTAGCGGCGGCCAGGAGGGTGCCGGCGGCGTTGCGCAGGCCCTTGAGGACGACTGTCGTACGGGCTTTGTCTGCGACGTTCACCAGGTTCAGCGTCAGCGTCACGCCCGACAGCACGGCCGAGCCGAAGGTAGCGCCGGAGAGCGTAAACTCACTGGCGTCCAGCACGCCGTCGACCGGCGAAACGGGCTCGCTGAAGGTGAACACCAGCTTGCCAGCCCCGCCGACCCGCTGCTCGACCGTCGGCGCGCTGGCGCCGATTGCGATCGGCAGGTCGTACGTACCGACGGTGCCGTGGGTCTTGCGACTGACGGCCGAGACGAGCGTCGGGGCGACCGCGCTTGGCAGGGCAGTGACCTGCAATTCGTCCACGTTGGCCAGGTCGCTGCCGGTGGAGTCGAGTCGGATCGTGTTCGTCGCGCCGGCGTTCAGCGGCACGGCCACCGTCACGGTCGACCACTGGCCCCAACCGCCGGTCGGGGCGAACGTGATCGTCTGGGCGACGCCGTTAATCGTCAGCCGGCCGGTGCGCGACGCCGCCGCCCCCAGGGCGTAGCGGAACCCGATCGTGGTCGTTCCGCCGAGGCCGGCGTCGATGTTGTTCCATGTCAGGGACCCGTCGGTGCTGGGGAAATTGGCGAATCCCGTTCCGTTGTAGCCGCCGTAGTTGGACTCGATCAGCACGTTCGTCGACCGCACGGCCGACTCCGCCTGGTACGCCGAGTTGGCGGCCGGTACCGTCCCGGCGTACCTGATGTTCGGCGTGGGCGGGGCCGTCATCCCATGGCCGAGGTAGTAATCGACGTGGTTCGACTGGTAGTACCCCTTGACGGTCATGCCGTTGCGGTATGCGGGGTTGTGGGCCAGCGTGTAGAGGCGGGTGGCGGTCGGCACGTTGGTCGTGAGGATGATCAGCTCCGACCAGGACCCGTTCATGTAAACGGCCTCCTCGCGCCAGTCGCCCATGAGGTCCCCGTAGATCATGGGGAAGTTCTCATTGGTCGTCGCGCCCAACCGGTAGCCGGTCACGAGCCGGCCGGTCGTCTTGTTCGTCGGGTTGTACTTGTTGATGACGGTGGCATCGAGCTCCTCGCTGCCGAGGTCGCCGTCCCACCAGATGCGCAGGTTCGGCCACGGGACGCCGTTGTTCGAGTCGTCGTCGATCAGCGTGTTCGTGGGCGCGTTGTGGATGCCCTCGAAGGACCAGACCTCGTAGCCGCGGCGGGAGGGGTCGATGTCGCCGGCGGCGCCGCGGCCGACGTCGTAGGCGATGCCGGTGTGCGTCCAGAGCATCTGGCCGTCGTTGGCGTCGTAGTAGTAGTCGAGGATCGCGCCGGGCTGGCCGTGCTTGCCGTCGTTCTGCTGGATGCCGTACCCCTCGAGGCCGGGGCGGTCGGGGTCGAAGTCGCCGACGTGGAACCGGTCGCCGTGGCCGATGCCGGCGAGCCTGTAGAGGATCTGGCCGGTCGCTCCGCTGATCGCGTAGTTGCCGGGCAGCACGTCGTCGTGGCCGTCGCCGTTGACGTCGATGATCCGCATCTGGTGGAAGCCCGCCACGCCCGCCGCCGCCGGGTCGCCGGCCTTGAGCGGCAGCTTCCACTTCGTGGTGATCGTAGAGCCGCCGTCCCAGTCCCAGGCGATCATGATGTCGTTGAACTGCTTGCGCTGCGCGCCATACGCCGAGGTGTCGGGATTCCGGTTGCGGAGCCAGCCGACGATGCTCGGCTTCACGCCGTCGAGGTAGCCCGCGCCCAGCATCGTGCTCAGCCGGCCGGCGAAGGCGTGGTCGGCGGGGAACTCCGCGTGCGCCATCTTCGCGCCCGTCAGGCCGTTGACGACGCTGATGAACTGCCGCTCGTTGTTGGTCGTCGTGAACGTCGTGCCGTCGGCGAACTTCACGCCGTTGGCGATCTTCAGCACGACCTCGGCCTTGCCGTCGCCGTTGAGGTCCTGCACGGTCACGCCGTCCCACATGCCCATGCTGATCGTGGCGGCGCCGGGGCTGATGTTGTAGGTGCCGCGGCTCGTGGGGCCCAGGTCGATCGTCCAGAGCTTGACGCCCTTGGACGTGAAGGCCTCAAGGAATTGGTTGCCGGTGCCGATGTCGTTGTTCTCCACGCCGGTGACCGGGTCGACGTAGAAGGGGGCGAGGCGGTCGACGACGTAGTCGTATTCGCCGTCGCCGTTGAGGTCGCCGACCCAGATCGACTTGGTGCGGTACCCGTCGATGGGCGCGGTGAGCGGAACGCGGACGACCGGCTCGACGGCCGCGTTGGCCTTGAGCGTGAACGACGGGCTCGCCGCCTGCTCGACGCCGTTGACGACCGCACGGACCGAGTAGGCGTTGGTCACCGCAAGGCTCGGCGGGGCGTCGGTGTAGTTCGTGCCGCCGGCCAGCGGCGACCCGTTGAGCTTCACGGGCGCGGCGCCGTTGGCCGAGCGGTAGACGTTAAAGGCGACGTTGGACGCCTCGAGCCCCAGCAGCCGCCAGCTGACGAACACCTGCGTCGTTGAGGCCCGCACCGCCACCACGCCGCGGTCCAGGTTCTCTACGATGCGTGTCGGCGTGGTGGCCGCCGCCGCCGGCGCAATGGACGACGCACTGGCGTCGAGACACAGGCGTGTTTCCAGCGCCTCGACCAGATTTAGACGGGTGCCACTACGTCGATTTTTACGCACGGGTGCCTCTTCCAAGATGTCATTCACGGGTTCCGCAGGATCCAACGCCGGCGGCAATGATCCCAATATTGGTCGCTTAAGGCAAGAGAGTTCTTAATGCACCGTCGGCGCGCTATGTCACCCCTTTGCGTCTCCCGGCGCTCCGGCGTAAAAAGTCGCGGTTAATGACACATACGATCGTTTCGGCGGCATTTTGTCTGGCGGTGCTTGTAATGGCGTCGACTGCCTCGGCCCAGGCGACGGCACCGGTGACGCCGGCCAAGCCGTCAACGACCGAGCGATTGTCACTCGACCGGGGGTGGCTGTTTCACCTGGGCGACATTCCCTTCCCCGTCGTTTCCGGGCACAACGAGTCGTACAACAACGCCAAGGCCGGCCGGGCAGGCGGGGCGGCGGCGCCTGATTATGACGACTCGACCTGGCGCACCCTCGACCTGCCGCACGACTGGGCCGTCGAAGGGCCGTTCGATCCCACGGCGAACATCTCCCAGGGGTATCGCAAGCGCGGGTTCGGCTGGTACCGCCGGTATTTCAAGGTCGATCCCGCCGACCGCGGCCGCAGCCTGGAACTGCAATTCGACGGCGTCGCCACCTACTGCACGGTGTGGGTGAACGGCATCGTGGCGCACCGCAACTGGTGCGGCTATACCTCGTTCAACATCGACATCACCCCTTTCGCCAAGTACGGCAATGATCTCAACACCGTCGTCGTGCGCGTCGACGCCGAGGCCCAGGAAGGGTGGTGGTACGAAGGCGCCGGCATCTACCGGCACACCTGGCTCGTGAAGCGCGACGCGGTCCACATCGCCACCGACGGCGTGTACGCCAACCCGGTGAAGCAGGCCGACGGCTCATGGTCGATCCCCGCCGAGGTGACGCTCGGCAGCGTTGCCACGCAGGGGACGGACGTCGAGGTGGAGTCGGCGGTGCTCGATCCCGAGGGCAAGGAAGTCGCCCGCGCCGCCGGGCGCGGGCGCGTCGAGCCGTACGGCGCGCCGGTGGTCAAGCTGCCGATGACCGTCCGCGATCCGCGGCTGTGGTCGGTCGATGAGCCGACGATGTACAGCGTCCGCACCGTCGTGAAGCGGGGCGGCGTGCAGATCGACGAGCGGGTGACGACGTGCGGCTTTCGCACGATCCGCTTCGACGCCAAGGAAGGCTTCTTTCTCAACGACAAGCCGCTGAAGCTCAAGGGCGTGTGCAACCACCAGGACCACGCCGGCGTGGGTGTGGCGGTGCCGAATTCGTTGTGGGAATTCCGTATCCGCAAGCTCAAGGAGATGGGCGTGAACGCCTATCGCTGCGCCCACAACCCGCCGGCGGCGGAATTCCTCGACGCCTGCGACCGCATGGGCCTGCTGGTGATGGACGAGAACCGCAACTTCAACACTACGCCGGAATACATGCGGCAACTCGAATGGCTCGTGCGCCGCGACCGCAACCACCCGAGCGTGATCCTGTGGTCGGTCTTCAATGAAGAACCGATGCAGGGCACGCCGCAGGGGTATGAAATGGTCCGGCAGATGACGGCGTTCGTGAAGACGCTGGACACCACCCGCCCAGTGACGGCCGCACAGAACAACGCGATGCTCAATGACATCAACGCCTCGCTGGCGGCCGACGTGGCGGGGTTCAATTACCGGCACAACGAGTACGACCGCTACCACGCGATGCACCCCGATAAGCCCATGACCAGCTCCGAAGACACCTCGGCGGTCATGACGCGCGGCGAGTACGTCACCGATCGCAAGCGGTCGGTGCTCGATTCCTACGACACGCAGTTCCAGTCGTGGGGCCGCACGCACCGGCAGGGGTGGAAGTGGGTGGCCGAGCGTCCGTTCGTCGCCGGGGCGTTCGTGTGGACGGGCTTCGACTACCGCGGCGAGCCGCAGCCGCTGGCCTGGCCGGCGACGGGGTCGTCGTTCGGCATCATGGATTTGTGCGGGTTTCCCAAGAGCGCGTACTACATCCACCAGGCGCAATGGATCGAGAACAAGCCGATCCTGCACCTCATCCCGCACTGGAACTGGGCCGGATCGGAGGGCAAGCCGGTCAAAGTGATGGCCATCACCAATGCCGACACGGTGACGCTGTCGCTCAACGGCAAATCGATCGGCAGCAAGCCGGTCGACCGCTTCGAGATGGTGAGCTGGGACGTGCCCTACGAAGCCGGCAAGCTCGAGGCGGTGGCGACGCGCGACGGCAAGGAAGTGGCGCGGTTCGCCGTCGAGACCACTGGCGAGCCGGCGGCGCTGGAGATGATCCCGGACCGCGAGAACCTGGCCGGCGACGGCCGCGACGCGATGCCGATCACGGTGCAGGCCCTCGACGCCCAAGGCCGCCCGGTGCCGACGGCTAAGCTGCCGGTGAAGTTCGAGCTCGTCGGCGGCGGGGCGATCATCGGACTGGGCAACGGCGACCCGACCTGCCACGAGCCTGAAAAGGGCAACGCCCGCAGCCTGTTCAACGGCCTGGCGCAGGTGATCGTGCAGTCGAACCCCAAGGCCACCGGCGAGCTCGTCCTGCGGGCCACCGCCGAAGGACTCAAATCGGCGGAGATCAAAGTGCCGCTCGTCGCCGCGGCGGGCCCGGTGGAATTGCCGTCGTCGAAGCCGACGCTCGTGGTCTCGCGCTGGCGGATGTCGCCGCTGACGGCCGAGCGGCCCGACCCGAACCAGCAGGTGTCGCGCACGGACATGAACACCTGGTCCAATGCCCAGCCGGGCACGCTGCCGACCTTCACCGCCGGCCGCTTTGCGATCTTCCGTGCCAACTTCACCCCTCGCGCCGCGGTCCGCAAGGCGGGCGGAAAAATGCTCCTGCCCGGCGTGGTGGGCAAGGCCGAGGTGTGGATCGATGGCGAGAAGGTGGCGGAAAAGCAGACGCCCGACCGCCAGGACATGGCCGTGCCCATTGCGCCCGGTGATAAGGAGCGCGTCGTCAACGTCCTCATCGAAGCCGAACCCGGCTCCAAGGCCGGCCTCGGCGGCGCGGTAAGCGTCGAATGACGCGCGGCCGGAGCGCTGGCGGCGACGCCCGACGGGAGGGGGAACTTCTGCCCAGCCAGTCTCTCGTCCCCTCTCTTGGCAATCCGGAAGAGGGCGCGCCACCACTGATGCGGATAGACAG
>DASVSS010000298.1:0-12078 GCA_036387945.1 Tepidisphaeraceae bacterium
GTTGGCGACACGTGGCAGCGCGCTGCCAAGTGTCGCCAACTTTGGGGGTGCGCGTGGCGTGGCCGGGGCGACGAAGAATCGCACTAACCCGCTGATGTCGCGGACTTTACGGAAGTGCACTCGGCATGGCTCGAACCTGCAACCGGCGGTTCCGAAAACAGCACCCGACAGTCGCTTAACATCAACCGCGACGCGCTTCGTTAATGGGTCGCCTTGAACTCTTCATGCCTTTGCCAACTGAGAGCTGACGTTCAGAGGACGCCGTCGGCGCGCAGCTTGTCGGCCAACGCCTGCTGTGCGGCAATGACCGGCGGGAAGAAACCGTCGTCGTAGTTGTCCCTGACGCCAGCGGCGTGTCCGTCCCACTGGTCCGCCACTTCAATACTCCCTGAAAGCTTCTTGATCTCATTGAAGCCGATTTTTCGCAGTTGCTTGAAACTCAAGTCCTCGCCCGCGTCCGCGACCGCCTCGGCGTAGATGCTCGCGACATTCTTGGCGGTGAGAGCCACGCCGTTCTCGTTATTGAAGAGAAAGCGCTGCGCATTGGTGGCGCGGTGCTGGTCGAACAGGGCGGCGAGTTCGGGTGGAATCCAGTGCTTGATTTTGATCGGCCGGCTGCCGCGCTTCGGGCGAGCCTCTTTGGAGCGGTAACGGTGAACGTACCGGACGCCGTTCTCGTCAAGGTAATCCGCCTCTGCGATCTCGGCACAATCCACCTGCGTGTACCCGCACAGAAGCCCGCACAGGACGTACATCCTCAAGCGTGTGCCGCCGCGTGTTTTTCCTTTGGCGAGAATGCGTTTGATCTGGTCGGCGTCATACGGCTGCGCAGGCGTCTCAACGTCCTCAGCGGTGAGGAGCTTTGCGGTGTCGGGATCCAGCGAGAAGCCGTAGGGCTTGCGGTCGCACCACTTGAAGAAGTCTCGCGCGGCTTGAAGACGGTTTCGAACGGTGCGGGGGCTGTTCACACCAGCCGGCATCCGATGCCAGAAGCGGGCAAAGCCTTCGAGTGTCTCGTCATCCAGTGAGGCGAGCTTTGCGTCAAGGTCAAGCGGCACGTCGTCTCGGACGGGCTGCATCTTTTCGCTGCTGGAAAGCCCGAATACGGCCAGAAGCGTCTTGCGCATCTGTTTGTAAGTCTCGCGGTCAATCCAATCGCCGGTTTTGAGCTCGACACGCTGCTCGTGCTTGGCAAGGTAAGCGGTCATGGCGTCCCGGACGGTAACGTACACAGTCGTGGCACGGGTTAGAGTCAAGTCTTCAACCATCTGTAAGCGTGCTTGCTCCCGCCGGGCAGAGATGCGTTGGAACGCCTCGCCACGGTCGGGGAACATTGCCGCCACCACGTCGTCTGGGAAGTTCGTCAAGTCAGGCTGGCGGAGCGTAGCCAAAAACTGTGTCATGCCGACGCGGGCGACGGTGGCTACGGCACTGCGGTAATCGGCTACTTCGGCCGCACGAGCGGCCTCTACGACTTGGCTGTGCTTCGCCTCGATGGCCTCAAGATGGACCCACACCGGACGCGTCCAGTCCTTGCCGGGCTGCTCCCGCTCCATTGTGTCCCGAATCCACAGCGGCCACTCCCGGATTAGTTGTTGCCACTGGTCTTGAACAGCCACGGCTGCCGCGATGATTGCGGGCGGGCATGTGGGGGTAAACGGGGCAGACCATTCGAACGTCTTTTCGCCGTGAGCGTGATGGATCCGAAGACGCCAGCACTGCCGGCCGGCGTGGTATACAGGAAGTCGGTGTGTCTGCTGTTTGGACGGGCGGGCCATCGGTCAACCTTTCGCCTGCCAGCGTACCGAGCGATTTTCACTCAGCCACTGCCACCTTGTGGTGTCCCGGTTTTGTCCCGGTTAAAGGCGTTGATTGTCCCGGTTTCGGGGGTGTGGCCGCGTTTGGCCAACAAAAAAGCCCCTGATTTCCTAAGGAAATCAAGGGCTTTAAGTAGCGGGGGGAGGATTCGAACCTCCGACCTCCGGGTTATGAGCCCGACGAGCTACCAGGCTGCTCTACCCCGCGATTGAAGGGGCGAGTATAGCGGGAGCGCGGGGTTCGTCAAGGTGTCGAGATGAGACGTACGGCGATGCCGTCGGGGCGCGCCCGTGGTGGCGGGGGCGTTTTGACAGATTTTTCGGGCGCGGTTAGAGTGCTGGGCTTCCAATCGGCCGGATACCCAAGTGGTTTAAGGGGCGGGATTGCAAATCCCGTATTCGTGGGTTCGAATCCCACTCCGGCCTTTTTGGCCACTTTGTACGGAGTATTTCGCGCATGAATCAGAGCACAGCTGCATCAATCAACGAACGGGCCGCCGAGGAATTTTTCCGCAAGGCGCAGGAGTCTGAGAAGGACGGAAATCAGGAGAAGGCGATCGACTTCTACGAGCGAGCGCTGTCGGAGAATCCCGATCACGAGATCGCCTGTTTCCAACTCGCGGTGCTGTACGACCGCCGGTCGGAAGACTCCAAGGCCATTGAGTTGTACGAGCGCATCTGCACCTCCGAGCCGGTCCACGTCAACGCGCTGATGAACCTCGCGGTGCTGTACGAAGACAACAATCTGTACGACGACGCCCGTCGGTGCCTGAACGCGGTCCTGCGGACGAATTACAACCACCCGCGCGCCGGCCTGTACATGAAGGACGTCGAGTCGGCTCGGTCGATGTTCTTCGACGAGGACGAGCGGTCGAAGAACAACCGCAACATCACGCTCGACATCCCGATCAGCGATTTCGAGCTGAGCGTAAGGAGCCGTAACTGCCTGAAGAAGATGGACATCAAATCCCTCGGCGACCTGCTGCGCGTCAGCGAGCAGGAGTTGCTGAGCTTCAAGAACTTCGGCGAGACGAGCTTGAACGAGATCAAGCAGCTTCTACAGGCCAAGGGCCTGCGGCTGGGGCAGGCCGCGGAGATGGCGCTTAACAGCCTCACCAGCGGCAGCAGCAGCATGGGCGCGGCCACCACCGCAGGCGTGGCCGCGGCGCCGCGCCGGGCGACGGGCGGGACGGATTTCGCCGCCGAGGTGTATGCCAAGTCGGTCAACGACATGGAACTGTCGGTCCGCAGCCGCAAGGCGCTGCAGCGGTTGAACATCCAGACGCTGGGCGACCTCGCACAGCGCACCGAGGAAGAGTTGCTCGGCTGCAAGAACTTCGGGCACACGTCGCTCAACGAGATCAAGCAGATCCTGGCGCAAAACGGGGTCGGGCTTCGGAAACTCGAGGTGTGACGCGGGCACCGGTAATTGACTTGGAACTTAGCCGCGGAGCGGCGGGTGATGGCCGGTCGGGCGTGGTTTGGCAAGGATGCCGATGAAAACGCTATGGGTCCGGATAGCGGTCCTCGTATCGGCGCTGACGGCGGTATCGTGCAGCCCGCGGCCGGTTCAGCGCGTCGACAGGGTCGCCCCGGTCGTGCGCGTGCGGTTGCTTGCGGGGGTGGACCAGGCGACGCTCACGCTCGACGCGACGCCGGTCCTCATCTCCGATGACGGCCAAAAACGCCGGCGCATTTCCGGCGCCGCCGGACAGTCGGTCGTGGTCACGCGCCGTGACGAAGGTTGGAATATCGGCTCCGGCGAAGTCCAAGGCGGCGCGCTGGAGATCCAGCCCGCGGACGTCGGTACGGTCCGGATCAACGGTATCGCTTACCGGGGCAGCTTTCGTCTCGTGCCTGCGGCGGGGGGACGGTTCGACGTGGTGAACGACGTCGACGTCGAGTCCTATCTGATGGGCGTCCTGGCCCGCGAGCTGCTGCCCGATTGGAAACCCGAGGCGTACAAGGCCCAGGCGATGATCGCGCGCACGTACGCGCTGTACGAAGCCGCCAACGTGCCGACCGGCAGGCACTGGGATCTGCACCCCGACGAGCGCAGCCAGGTGTACGGCGGGATGAAGGGCGAAACCGCCAAGGCGATCGATGCCGTCAATGCCACGCGCGGCGAGGTCGTGGTGTGGGGGCCGCCCGGGCGTGAGAAGATTTTCAAAACCTACTTCAGCAGTTGTTGCGGCGGCGTGTCGGCCGACGCCGCGGATGCGTTCGGCGAGCCGAACATCCCGCCGCTGACGAGCGTCGATCGCGGGACGACCTGCGCCATCTCCAGCCGCTACAACTGGCCGGCGGTGACGGTGTCCAAGGCCGAGCTGTCGCGGCGGTTCAAGCTGTGGGCGATCAAGCAGAATCATGGCCTGGCCGGGGCTGGCGATGTCGCCCGGATTGAAGTCGCGGCGACCAATGCCGCCGGCCGGCCGCGTGGCTTCGTCGTGATCGATGGCGACGGCAAACGGTTCAACTTAGTCGGCGAGCAACTGCGCTGGGCGATCAACACCGACGCCAAACCGGGGACGACGGTGTTCAGCAACTACTTCCGCCCGGCGGACGCCGGCGACGCCATCACCTTCGCCGACGGCCACGGCTTCGGCCATGGCGTTGGCGCTTGCCAGTGGTGCATGCAAGCCAAAGCCCTCGCCGGCCGCCCGGCGCGGCAGATCGCCCTCGACGCCTATCCGCAGGCGGACGTCGTGACTGCGTATTGAAGTCCCTCGTAAGATCGCCGAAAGCGACGGAGCAATTTCCGTTCTTACGCCGCCTGTGACGGCGGGGCCATGACGTCCGCTTCTTGCTTGCGGTAGCGGTCGATGCTTGATTCGATCGCCGCCATCGCTTCAACAACGAGGGGGTCGAACTGCGTGCCGGCGTTTTCGATCACGCTGCGCATGGCCGCGTCGTGGGTGAAGGCCGGTTTGTACGAGCGCTGACTTGTCAGCGCGTCGTACACGTCGGCGACCGACACGATCCGGGCCGACAGGGGGATGTTTTCGCCAGCGAGCCCGCGGGGGTAGCCACGGCCGTCCCAACGTTCGTGGTGGCTCAGAGCGATCTCGCGGCCCATTTGCAGGAACTGACACCTCGAATGATCCGTCTCCACCGACGCCAGCGCGGCGGCGCCGATCTCGGTGTGCCGCTGCATCGCCGCGAACTCCGCCTCCGTCAGCTTGCCCGGTTTGGTGAGAATCGCGTCGGGGATGGCCACCTTGCCCAGGTCGTGCAAAGCCGCCGTGCGGTAGATCAACTCGACGAAGGTGCTGTCGATCTGGCCGAAGTAGAAACCCATTTCCCAGACGGCCTGGGCCAGCTCACGCGAGTAGAGCCGCACGCGCTCCACGTGGCGTCCGGTCGTGGCGTCACGGGACTCGGCCAGCTTGGCCATGGCGATGATCGCGTCGTCGCGCGTGTCGATCGAGACGATGCGCTCGGCGTTGCGCACCCGCAGCGAAAGCTCCACCGGGTCGACCGGCTTGAGCATGTAGTCATCGGCCCCGGCGGCGAGGGCGGCGTTGATGTTCTTCTGGTCGTGCTGGGTCGCCAGCACCATGATGTAAAGGTACTGGGCAAGACCCATCTTCCGGGCGATCCGTGCCAAGTCGGTGATCTCGAGATCGGTCAGCGCCTGGTCCGCGATCATCATGCCGAAGCGGCCGGTGCGGAGAAGCTCGATCGCTTCGAACGCACGGGTGGCGATCGTGACGACGTGCTGCTGCGCGAGCAACTGTTGCTCGAACCGCAGTGCGGCGGAACGGTCCGGCTGCACCAGCAAAACCTGCATCGACGAATCCTCTCTCACATGACGTGTGCCAATCAGTATCGACTACCCGCCCTAGTTCCTATAGTCTCGGATCGACCGCCGTACGGCGCTCGCGTCCGATAATCTCTGCTGCGGTTTCCATGAACTTTGACCTTCTGAAAATCCTGAGTGAGACCCCCGGCGTGCCTGGCCGGGAGGAGCGCGTCCGCGAAGTGCTGCGCGATGAACTGCGGCCGATGGTCGATTCGATCACGACCGACGCGATGGGCAACCTGATCGCCACGCGCAAGTGCGGGCTGAAAAGCCCCAAGCGCGTGCTGCTCGCCTGCCACATGGACGAGATCGGGTTTTACGTCAAGCACGTCACGACCGAGGGCTTCCTCAAGCTCAACAGCGTCGGCGGGTTCGACACCCGCAATTTGTTCGCGCGGCGCGTGCTCGTGCAGGCGAACGAAGGCGGTGACATCGTCGGCCTGCTGACGCCTGGCGGGCGGCCGGTGCACATCGCCAAAGAAGAAGACCGGAAGAAGATCCCGGAAGTGGGCGAGTTTTACGTCGACTTGTGCCTGCCGGCCGACGACGTGAAACGCCGTGTGCGCGTCGGCGACCCGGTCACGCTCGTCCAGCCGCTGTTGCAACTCGGGGACTGCGTCACCGGCAAGGCGCTGGACAACCGCGTGGCAGGGTTTGTCGCGATCGAGGCGCTGCGCAAATCCAAAAAGCTCGCCTGTGACGTGATCTTCGTGGCCACGGTGCAGGAAGAGGTCGGTTGCCGCGGCGCGGGCCCGGCGGCCTTCGCGGCCAAGCCGGACATCGCCATCGGGATCGACACCACCTTGTGCTGCGACACCCCCGGCGTGCCCGAGGACGAGCGCGTCACCAAGCAGGGCGACGGCGTGGCGCTGACGGTCATGGACGGGACGGTCATTTCCGACCGCGGGTTGATCGATTCCTTCGCCGCCGTTGCGGCCGCGAAATCGATCCCATTCCAGCTCAGCATCCTTCCGCGCGGCGGCACGGACACCGCGCCGATGCAGCGCTCGGCCGGCGGCGTGCGAGCAATGACATTGAGCGTGCCCACGCGCTACATCCATACCGTGACCGAGACGATCCACGGGCGCGACCTGCAGGCGGCCATCGACCTCCTGGCGGCGTGGCTGCAGAAGCGCCCGGAGTAGCCCGCGTCGGCTCCGGCGCCGCGTCGCGTGTTGCCAACGCCGCGGGATGGACTAATTTGCGACGAATCCGTGTCGCCTACCAGGAGCCTTATGCCATCGACCATCGCTGCCCAGCTTTACACGCTGCGAGAGTTTCTGAAGACGCCCGCCGACATTGCTGCGACGCTGAAGAAGGTCAAGCGCCTGGGGTTCGACGCCGTGCAGTGTTCCGCCCTGGGACCGATCGAGGCGAAGGAACTCGCCGGCATCTTGCACGGCGAAGGTCTGACTTGCTGCGTGACGCATACCAGTCTCGACAAGCTGCGCGACGAGCCGCAGAAGGTGATCGAAGAGCACGCGCTTTGGGGCTGCCGTTATACCGCGCTCGGTGGGCTCGGCTGGAAGGAGATGACCGCCGACAAGTGGCAGGCGGCCGTCTCGGATTTCAACGCCGTCGCCGCCAGGTACGCCGGCAGCGGCGTGTCGCTCGGCTATCACAATCACAGCCACGAACTCGTGAAATACAACGGCACGACGGCCATGGACATGCTGTTCAACGGACTTTCGAGCGACGTGTGGTTCGAGATCGACACCTACTGGATCACCCACGGCGGCGGCGACCCGGCGGCGTGGATTGAGAAATGCGCCGGCCGGATCCCGTGCGTGCACCTGAAGGACATGGGCATCACCGCGGAGCGTGTGCAGCAGATGCGCGAAGTCGGCGAAGGTAACCTCAACTGGCCCGGCGTGCTGGCTGCGTGTCGGAAGGCAGGCGTGGAGTGGCACATCATCGAGCAGGACAACTGCAACGGCGCCGACCCGTTCGATTGCCTTAAGACGAGCCTTGAGAACTTAAGGGCGATGGGCGTGCAATAGGTGTCGAGCCGCGCCGCAACCGGCCACCGGGGCTGGGGCCAGATCCGTCACCGTGCGGGGCGTTCTTTCAGATCCTTTTGCGCTTCCTGCAGCGCCAGCAGGACGTACGACGTTACGAGCACCGGATTGTTTTCCATGTACTTGTTGACGCCAATCCAGCTGCCGTCCGGCTGTTGCAGCTCAAGCGCCTTGTCGACCAGCGCCACGCGCCAGTCGCTCGGGGTGGCGGCGCCGGATTTGATTGTCGGCTCGCCGTAGGCGTGCAGGGCTTTGCCCAGCGTCATGTAGTAATAGAACAGTCCCCACCTGCCCTGCTCGGCCCCCTGTTCGGCCATGCCGGGATGTACGTCGAGCGTGAAGTTCTCGTTCGCCCACCGCCAGGCCGCCTTTACGCGCGGGTCGTCCTTTTTCACGCCGGCGTAGATGAAGCTCTTCAGGCCGGCGTAAGTCATCGTGCCCATGGATTTGAGCCGCGTGTGCCCGCTTGCGTCAGTCGTTTTGCCGGCAAAGCTTTCGCCGCTGCGATCGGCACTGGGGCCGTAGATAAAGCCCCCGTCGTCACCCGCCCACGCCGAAGTGACGTTCGTCTCGCTGTTGTTCTGGCATCGGGTGACAAAGGCGATGGCCCGCACCATGGTCGGGTCGTCCGCGGGCAGGCCTGAATCTTTCAGCGCCTCGATCGCCAATTGCGTGTTCGACAGGTCCGGCCGGCCCGCCCCGCGCGAACGCCCACCGTATCCCCAGCCGCCGTAGAACGGGTCGCTGTTATCCTTCACGACCTGCCGGCCGGTATTGGCCTCTTTGTCATCGGCAAACTCTGGGCGGGTGTCCTCTGTCCATTGCAGGCGCTTGAGGTAATCCACCGCCTTATCGAGCTGCGGCTTCATTGAGGGGTCGGCGGCGGCGCTGATCGTGCTGACAGCGATCGCCGTGTTGTAACTGGCCATCAGATCCTTATAGATCCCGCCGTCTGCCGTCTGATTGGCTAGCAACTTCGCGAAGCCTCGTGCAACGAAGTCCGTTTTGCTGTTGAATTTCGCGTCCTGCACGAACGTGCGCAAAGCGATCGCCGTAATGGCCAGCGGTTCTTTGTCGCTTTTCTGCCACCCGCCGTCGGGCTGCTGCTGGGCCTGGAGATAAGCGAGCCCCTTGTCGATGACTCGCTGTGCCCGCGTCCCCGCATCCTCTGCCGCCGAAGCCGGCGAGAAGGCCGACGCAACAACCAACATCGCGGCCATCCATACGTTACGCTTGACCATTGTCGACCTTTCGCTGCCTGCCGACGTGATACATAACCCAGCGCGGCAGCAACGCAACAGACGGAAAGCCCTTCCCGATCTGCGTTGGGATTTCTGAAGGGACGAACCCATTCAAAGGCGGGCGCAATCTTGAAGCAAATGAAATGGGCGATACAGGGCTCGAACCTGTGACCTCAGGTGTGTGATACCTGCGCTCTAGCCAACTGAGCTAATCGCCCGCGGCGGCGAGGATAGCGGCTGACGGCTTCGGATTCAACTTCGCTCAATACGGCTGCGGTGGGGTAAGACGACTCGATCGCGAGCGACTTGGACACTGGCGAAAAAGGGCGACACCGCACTGCCAAAAGCGCCCGCAATTTTGCGGATTGCAAGCCGGTAGCGGCATCCCCGCCTGCCGCCCAGCAAGCAGCCGTTGGATGATAAATGGGGTGACCTTGACGAATCGGGGCATCGGCGACACCGGGCGGAATCCGCCCATTCCGGCCGCCGGGGATTATTCGCAAGATATGTGTATTAAAAGACTTATATTCGAGGAAGCGGGTTCTCTTGCTTTGAAAGTCACGATTGACACCCCCCCTGGCCACCGTTATAGTCGCACTGCTGGCTGAAGGGTCGGCCCCAACTTTGGTTTTCGCGGCTTCACAGCCGTGGCGCACTTCCGGAGGTGGATCGGAGCCACCCCTCCGGAAGTTTTTTTTGCCCCGCCAGTTAGTAGACTTCCGGCCATGCCCGACCGCCAGCGCGGCCTGTTTACGACGACCGTTTCCCTTAACCGAAAAGTGTGCGACGAGCACTTCGCGCTCACGCTCCGCTGCGCCGCGTTTCCGCCGACCCGCGCGGGCCAGTTCGTGCAGATCGGGTGTGCGGCACCCGTGGCGCCGGTCGACGCCGAGCACGATTGGGACGGATCGGAGTGGCCGAAGCTTGCGCAGGCCGATCTACCGGAGCGCGCGGCGTTTTTGCGGCGACCGTTTTCGCTGGCGGGGCGGCGCGACGTCGCTGGCGGTGTGGAACTGGACATCGTCGGCCGCGACGTGGGTGTGGGGACGGCTTGGCTGTCGCGCCTGCGTGAGGGCGACGCCGTCGACCTTATCGGCCCGCTCGGCAACGCCTTCACGCTGCCTCCGCCTGGGGGGATCGCGCTCATGGTCGGCGGCGGCGTCGGAATCCCGCCGATGATTTATCTGGCCGCGGCGGTGGCGGAGGCGAACGCGTCGTCGCCGGACGGTGGTCGTCGCCGGGCCATTGCCTTCTGCGGTGCGCTGCGGCGCAGCCTGCTGGCGTTGACGATCACCAATAGCGCGCCCCTTCCTGCCGCGGCATCGATCGATCCCCTCTACAATGTCGCCGAGTTCGCGCGGTCGGACGTTCCCGCCGTCATCAGCACCGACGACGGCAGCTACGGCTTCCGCGGGCTCGTGACGCAATCGCTCGAAGCTTATCTGGATCGCCACATCTCTGACGCGACGGTTCGGCGACGCACGGTCATCTACACCTGCGGGCCCGAAGGCATGATGCGTGCCGTCGCTTCCATCGCGCAGCCGCGGCAGATCGCCTGCCAGGTGTGCGTCGAGCGGGCAATGGCCTGCGGGATGGGTACCTGTCAGAGTTGTGTGATCCGTGTCAAAAAAGACCAGCCGCAGAGCCCGCCGCTGGCGGGGAGCGATTGGTGCTATCGCCTCGCCTGCACTGACGGGCCGATCTTCGAGGCCACACAACTACTGTGGTGAATCGCGGCCGGGCGGCGCTTCGCCCAACGCCTCGTCCGTGGGCTCGCCGTTGTCCGACGCCGCCGATTGCGGGGCGTCGGTCTCGGGGGCGACAGACGGCTCGTCCGTGGCGGCCGGATCGGACGGGGTTACCGCCGACGCGAGCAATGAGTCGAATTCGGCGCTTACGTCGGGAAGGTCGGTCAAGTCTGGCAACTCACCTTCCATTAGCCCAGCCGGCAGCGCGGCCGGCGCGGCGACTTCGACCTCGGTCGTGGTCTGTTCCGAAGCCAGCGCGACATCCTCGGCGACCGCCTCGGGCACAGGCCCTGCGGTCTGCGCGACGTGATCGTACACCGTCTGCAGAAATCCCATGAACGAAAAGCCTTTGCTGCGAAAATGCGCCGGGCCGAGGCGCTCGAGGACGGCGGTTTGTGCCGCCGGCCGGACGTCGGCAAGGGCCGTGAGGTCGACGCCGGCGTCGAGAAAGTCCAGGTTCTGTTCGAGTTCGTCCATCGCCTAGCTCTCCCGGGCGGCTTCGACCTGCTGGTCGTCTTCGGCGTCCTCGGCTTCGTCGGCCACCGAATCTTCGATCGCGCCCGACGACAACGACAGGTAGCTTCGCAAATCTTCGGTGCTCATGTTGGTGAGCCATTGATCGCCGCTGGTGACGATGTTGTCCGCCAGCGCCGTCTTCTCGGCCAGCAGCTTGTCGATGCGTTCTTCGACCGTGCCGATGGAGACGAACTTGTGCACCTGCACGACCTTGTTCTGCCCGATGCGGTGGGCGCGGTCGGTGGCTTGGGCTTCGACGGCGGGGTTCCACCAGCGGTCGAAGTGGAAGACGTGATTGGCCGCCGTGAGGTTCAGACCCAGGCCGCCGGCACGCAGGCTCAGCAGGAAAATGCGATGGGGCGTCCCCGGGCGCTGGAATTCCTGGATCATCGTGTCGCGGTCCTTCACCGGCACGCCGCCGTGGAGGAACAACGGCTCGACGTGCAGCTTCGTGCGGATGACTTTTTCCAGAATCACGCCCATCTCGCGGTACTGCGTGAAGATCAGCGCCGCATCGTCGGCGGCAAGCACTTCTTCGAGCATCTCGACGAGTCGCTCGCACTTGCCGCTGCGGTGGTCGATCGACTTGTCGTCGGTAATCAGCGCCGGGTGATCGCAGATCTGCTTGAGCCGCGTCAGGCCGGCGAGGATCAGGCCGCGGCGGCGGATGCCGCTGGCGTTCTCGACGCCGGCGAGCATCTGCGAGGTGATGCGCTCGTACATCGCCGCCTGCTCGGGGGTGAGCGACGTGAACACGCGCATCTCCATTTTCGCCGGCAGATTGACCGCGACTTCCGGGTCCTGCTTCGTGCGGCGCAGGACGAACGGCCGGATCATCTCCCGCAGAAGCTGCCCACGCCGGTGGTCGTTCATCTTCTCCACCGGCAGCACGAAGCGCTCACGGAACTGCGCCGGCGTGCCGAGCAGGCCGGGGTT
>DASVSS010000299.1:0-2178 GCA_036387945.1 Tepidisphaeraceae bacterium
CCGCCACGCCCAGCACGACCGCGCCCGTCCCCTGCTCGGCGGCCGGCACGGTCGTCACTCGGCCGTTCGGCGTCGCCACCTTCGGCTCGACCTTCCAGAACCTCGCCGCCTTCGGGCAGGCGACGTTCAACGTGAGCGACAGGTTCCGCGTCATCGGCGGCTTCCGCTTCACTCATGACCAGCTCGAGGTGTTCCACAGCCGCGTCGCGACGGGGCTTGCCGTCAACGCCGCCGGCATCCCGCAGGCGGCACCCGGCATCCAGCCGAACTTCGACCAGGGGGTCTACGCCGAATACCTCCGTCTCGTCGCCCTGGGCCAGTCGCCGACGGTCGCCGCAAACAACGCGGTGGTGCGCACCAACGGCATCCCCTTCCAGTCGAAGACGACCAACAGCAACTGGTCGGGCCGCGCCGGGCTACAGTACGACATCGTGCCGCAATCGACGCTCTACGCGACCTACACGCGCGGCTATAAGGGGCCGGCGTTCAACGTCTTCTTCAACCTCAACGCCACCGGCACCAACGTCATCGAGCCCGAGACGGCCGATGCGTATGAGGTCGGCCTGAAGAACACGCTGTTCGACGGCGCGCTCGTCCTCAACCTCGCCGGCTTCTACGCCAAGTACGACAATTACCAGGCGAACAACCCAGACGTGATCGCCGGCGTGCTGGTGACGCGGTTCACCAACGCGGGCGAGATTTCGACGCGCGGCGTCGAGCTCGACATGATCTGGCGGCCCGCACCCGATCTCAACATCTCGGGCGGCGTCGCCTACACCGACGCGCACGTCGACCAGTTCAAGGTGCCGACCAACGGCGTGACGACCGGCGTGATCGCCAGCGGCACGCGGCTGGGCTACGCACCCGAATGGAAGGGGTCGCTGACCGCCAACTACCGCGTGCGCACCGGCGGCGCGGTGGACTTCGAGATCGGCACCCAGGGGTCGTACCAGTCGAGCCAGATCTCGCAGTTCGACGCCAGTCCGGCGATCCGGGCGGCAACGACGATCAAGGCCTATGGCCTGGTCGACCTCCAAGCCGCCGTGCTCGACAAGGACGACCGGTACAAGCTGACCTTCCAGGTCAAGAACCTGTTCGACCAGAGCTTCGCCGCATCGATCACCAGCGGCGGGCCGGGCGGCGGCTTTCGCTACATCATCCCGCGCGAGGCGGATCGCTACTACGGCGTCACGGGTCGGGTGAACTTCTGACCTACAAAAGCCCTCTCCCCGCCCGGGGAGAGGGTGGCCGAGCGAAGCGAGGTCGGGAGAGGGGAATACGGAGAGGGTCAAGCTCGGTGAGACGTTCCCTCTCCCTATAAGGGAAAGAGTTTATCCCCCTTGCATACGTAGAACGGAACGTGTGTATAGTGGGGCATGAGCACGAAGCCACTCACCACGACGCAGTTCTTTAGCCAGTTTCCTGACGACGAAACCTGCCTCAACCACTTGTTCAATGTCCGGTTCGGGCAGGGCTTCGAGTGCCCGTCGTGCGAGCGCCCGTCGAAATGGTATCGGATCAAGGCGGAACGCGCTTACTCGTGTCAGTGGTGCGGCCATCACCTGCACCCCACGGTCGGCACGCCCTTTCAGCAGACCCGCACGCCGTTGCAGCTCTGGTTCTACGCGATCCACCTGTTCACAACGACGCGCCACGGTGTCAGCGCCAAGGAATTGGAGCGCCAGCTTGGCGTGACCTACAAAACCGCATGGCGCATGGCGTGCCTGATCCGCGAGCATATGGCGACTGTGGACGGTGACGACCCCATCGGCGGCGTCGGCACGGCGCTTGAAGTAGCCGAAACGCTGGTCAGCGGCGTCCAGCGCGGCAAGCATATGCGCGGTGCAGCGGGCAAAACGGTCGTCGTGGGCGCTATGGAGCGCGGTGGTGAAATAGTGACGCAGGTTGTGCCGAACCAACGCGGCGACACCCTACAGCCCTTCGTGACCGCCAACGTGGTGCCGGGTGGGCAACTGCACACCGACGAACTGCGTAGCTACGTCGGCCTTCATACGCAGGGTTATCGCCACATGGCGGTGAACCACGGCGCGGGCGAATATATCGGCTACCAGGGTGCAAGCGTGAACGCGATCGAGAGCTTCTGGCGGCATTTGAAGTGGTCAATCCAAGGGGCATGCACGTCAGCGTCAGCCCGAAGTACCTTGGCCGCTACGCCAA
>DASVSS010000300.1:0-4162 GCA_036387945.1 Tepidisphaeraceae bacterium
GCAGGATACGCAGGAGGAATCGATTCATAGGCACCTCGAGAGGTTATGGAGGGGATTGGCAAATAGTTCGTTCCAAAGGCGGGAGTGCGTCGCGCCGCCGTATGGCGGCCGCGGATTGGGGCCAATCTCGGACGGCATGAAGACGCTGCGCCCTAGTCGGCAGAGCGAACAATCAGAAGTACGCGTGTCGCAGCTGCGTGTTGACGCCCCCGTCATCCGACGCACTTTTGAATGAGGACCCACACCACGCTGTAGAGCGACGCGTCACCCAAAAACAGGAAGCCCAATCCGATCTTGCGAATGCGGATTGGGCCTCCAATATGAAGTCGACATGGTGGCAGCCGAAGACTGCCTACGCGCGTTACCGCGATGCCGCCCGGCTGCGACGCAGAAGACCCAACCCGGCCAAGCCGAGCAGCGTGAGGGCCGACGGCTCGGGGACTTCCGTGAAGGACAACACGCCCTCGTTGTTGAGTGACGCGGTGTAGTTCGCGGTGTCGTAGTTCACGATCGCGAGATTGGCGACCGAGCCGCTGGCGAAGCCTTCGAGAAGGTCGTACATCGCGGCGTAATCGGGCACGAAGTTCAGCAGATCGAGCGTGCCGCCGGTGACGTTGAACGCGCCGGTGCCGAAGATCTGGTCGAACGAAGAAGTGCTGGCAAGGTTCGTCCGCAGCGTGCCGCCGGAAAGGGCGAAATTCTTAGCGCCCGCCAGGGTGAACGCGCCGACAGCGGCGTCGCCGTTGGCGCTGACGGTGCCGCCAGAGACGTTCAGGTCACCGCCCAGGCCCGCGGCGGCGACGGTGCTGGTGAGCGTGCCGCCGGAGACATTCACGCCGCCCGTACCGCTGGCGCCGGTGAGGGCGTCGGTGAAGGCGATCGACAGCGTCGAATCCTGCAAATTGGTCGCGCCGGCGTAGGTCTTGGCGCCGGTGCCGCCAAACGTGACGACGCCGTCGCTGTTAGCGCTGCTGCTGTTGATATTGAAGCCGCCAAGGCCCGTGATGGCGTTGTTGATGCCGACGTTGAAGCCATTGGCGTCGAGCGTGGACAGATTGCCGGACGTCGCGCCCGTCGTCACCGACGTGAGGGCGAGGTTGTTCCCGGCGGTGGCCGATTGCAGCAGGTCGGCCTGGTTGGCAAGGAGCCTGAGCGTGCCTCCGTTGAAGTTGAAGTTGGCCGTGCCGCCCGTCGCGCCGCCCTGACCGGTGCTGGTGTCACGAGCGAAAAAGCGGGCGGTCTGGAGTGTGCCGCCGTTGAGGTTGACGATGCCAGTGCCGAGGTCGCGGCCCAGCGCGACGACCTGCGTCGCGTTTGCAGTCGTGCCGGCGGCGGCGATCGTCGCCGTGCCGCCGTTCACGTTCAGAAGGCCTGTCGCCGTGGCCGCGTTGTTGCCGAATGCGATCAAATTGAAATCGCCGCCGATCGTGAGGCTGCCGTCGTCGACTTGCAACGTGGACGTTCCACCGAGCGAGTTCTGTCCGACGATGATGCCAGTATTGCCCGGGGCACCGGTGGTGGGGTTGCCAAAGAGGTTCAAGCTACCCGAGCCGGTGACTTTGACGATCGAGCTGTTGGCTGCCGAAGACGAACTAACCTGAAGGCCGCCGGAAAAGTTGTTGAGCGTCGCACCCGCACCGAAGCTCGAGGCGCCGGTGATATTGACGTTGCCACCTACGCCGTTGTTCGTTCCGACTGACAGGCCCCTGCCATTGCGGAACGTGTAGTTGTTCGTTCCCCCCAGCGTCGTCGTGCCCGGGCCGCGGAACTCGAGCGTTCCATTCGCACCTTGGCCGGATGGCGGTGCGAAAGCAGTGCTGACGACCAGTGAGTTGTTCAGCAGCAAATCGCCGGTCGTCGTGAACGTGTGCGTCGTATCGCTCAGGGTGATGACGTTGTTGAACGTCTGCGTGCTGGTACTGCTGTTCGTGATGCCGCCGGTCAGCGTGAAGGCGTTGCCGCCGATGGTGTAGGGGATGGCGTCGGCATTGAACGTGAAGCCTGCGAAGCTTGCGTTGGTGAGATCGTTGTTGAGCGTCGTCACGCCCGAGGTGTTGAAGAATAGGGCGTCGGTCGTGGCGACCGGCGAGGTGCCGCCGGCCGTGCCTACGGTATTGATCGAAAAGATGGGGTCGGTGAAGTTCGCGGTTGGGCCGACGGCATCGGTGTTGAGCGCCTTATTGGCGGCTTGGGCCGACGGGAGGGCCATCAACACCGCCGCGGCAGCCATTGCGACCGGCCCGAACGGTAATGAACGACGCGAAAGCATTTTCTTCGACATGAGCATTTTCCTCCGCCCCGCTAGGGGACAACCGAACTCTCCGTAACCGATGACCCGAATCAACGAACCCTCGACGTGACCAGCACCCACCGACGGGCCCGCACAAGGCAGACACCCGTGATCGGCATTGCCGCCGGGCCTAATGAGGGCCGGCATGTCGGCTGTCTCGACACTCCGGACGCCGAATCGTGCAACCCGGATCGACCGATGCGGGAAGATACACCCACTTTTGTCCCTGTCCGTCCCCACAATGCGTCCATTTTGTACTCAATTGCGACAGAGCCGGCGAGCAGGCGTACGGCGGCTGCGACTGCACAATGGGCTCAACCGGGCGGGATTTCCGGGGTCCAATGGCGAAAGAACCCTTAGAGGACTCTCGGGGTTTGCCTGACGCCGCTGGCGCGATCGAATGCGTTTCGCCGGTAAACCGCCGGCGTGGTGCCGCTGAGCCGGCGGAAGGCGGCGTGGAAATGGGTGCTCTTCGAGAAACCGCATTTGGCGGCAATATCCGGGAGCGCCAACGTCGCGTGGGTCAGTAGTCGTTGGGCGGTTTCGATCCGCACGCGCATCATCTCGTCATGCGGCGTGCGGCCGAGGGTCTTCTGGAATTGCCGCTCGAGCCAGCGCCGCCCGACCGGAACGTGCTCCAGCACGTCCTCGACCGTGCAGGGGTCGCACGCATGCTCTCGAATGTATCGGATCGCGTCAGCGAGATTAGGATCGTCGACCGCAAGCACGTCCGTGCTCTGGCGGCGAACGACGCCGATGGGCGGCAGCCGTGTGCACCATTCCTCGGCGCTCAGCGCCTGCCCGGCAAGAAGCTTTTCCATCACCATCGCGGCCTTTTGCCCTAGCCGCGTCCAGGCGCAATCGATGCTTGTCATCGGCGGCCACGAGCATTCGCACAGCAGGTCGTCGTTATTGACCCCGATGATCGCGATGCGGTCGGGCACGCCGATATTGGCAGCGAGGCACGCCCGGGCGAGGGCGTGAGCGGCGGCGTCGTCAAACGTCATCACGCCGATCGGTGTCGGAAGCGAAGCGGCCCACGCAGCGATGCGGTCCTGGTTGCCTTCGAGCTGCCATCCGGTGTCGGCGGCAAGTTCCGGGGGGGACTGGATGCATGTGAACCCGCGTTCCTCCAAGGCGCGCCTGAACCCGATGAACCGATTCTCGCCCGTGCCTTTGTACGCCGGCCCGCAGAAGGCGAAGCGTTCAAGGCGGCATTCGATCAGATGCGCCGCCGCCATCGCGCCGGCGGCGAAATCGTCGAGCGACACCACTGGCGACAACGACGGGTCGCCGTTGCCCGAGCAGGTGACGATATGCTTCACGCGCTTGCGGATCGCGTCGAGCACCGCCGGCCGCTGGCCGGCGAAGATCACGCCGTCGCAATCGGGGAGCTGGTCGAGCCGGTGCTCGATCGGCCAGATCTCCATGTGCAGATTCCATTGCCGCTGCAGATTCGCGTAAGCGGCAACCCCGCGCAGGACACCCCGCCCGAAGCTTCCAGTGCCGTCGACGACGATGCCCACGAGCGGATGCCGGTGAGGCGCAAGGCGGTGGGTAGCCGGACGATGCTGTCGCATTCTAATACAAAGATAACGCGGATACGGCTGCCATGCGCTCCCGAAACCCGCTAGTCTGGCGCCTACGCCTCGCCACCTTGGGCATGCGGGGGATTAATCACACCTGAGCGGAGACCATGATGGCGCGGGCGAAGGGACTGTTCATCCTCGAAGAATCCAGCCTCGGGCTCATCTACGGCCCCGACGAGCGTGCGGATCTGGCGGCCCTGGTCGACTTTTACGCCCCGCCGCAGACCCGCGAATCGATCGCGGCGAATCCCGCCCTGCTCGACCGCGTGGAACTGATCTTCAG
>DASVSS010000301.1:0-2891 GCA_036387945.1 Tepidisphaeraceae bacterium
GACGGAGTTCGCCTACGCGCGCGGCGTGCTGCGGGGGATCATTGCCGCCACACGCGCGCGGAACCTGTACGCCGACGAGGTGCCCCGTCGCACGCGGCACAAGGATTCGCCGTGGCTGTTTCGTGTCTACCGCGGCATCTACGGGCATTCGAGCAAGTACCTTGCGAAGTGGTTCAAGGACTGGGAGCCGGACGGCATCATCTGCCAGATCTACGACGATCGCTTGGCGAAGGTGTACCGCGAGACGGGCAAGCCCGTGGTCGAACTCTTCGAGAGCCGCGGCAAGTCGGAGTTCCCGCGTGTGCTTCCTGACGACACGGCCACTGGCGCGATGGCAGCGCAGCATTTCATCGAGCGGGGCTTCCGACACTTCGCGTTCTTCGGCGCGCCGTGGATGTTGTGGTCGCACGAACGGCAGCAGGGCTTCGAGGCCGAGATCGGCCGGGCGTTCGCGGCGCGAGCGGCGAATCATCGTGTCGCCGACAGCACGTTCACCTTCACAGCCAGCGGCGCCGACGAGCGCGTGTTGCGCGGCCCGCAGCGGCGGCGGGGGGCGGCGATGGGAACGTGGCTCAAGTCACTGCCGAGACCGCTGGCGGTCTTTGTCGCCAACGACTCATGGGGCTTCGAACTCGTGCAGGCCGCCCGCGAAGTGGGTCTGCACGTTCCGGCAGAGGTGGCGATCCTCGGCGTGGACAATGAAGAGTTGCTCTGCGAGATCGCGTATCCGCCGCTGTCGAGCATTCGCATGGGCTCTGAGCAGATCGGCCACGCCGCGGTCGCCACGCTCGAGCGGATGCTCCTGGGGCTGCCGCCGGCAACCGAGGTGTCGCGCGTGCCGCCGCTGGACGTAGTGACCCGGCAATCAACCGACATCCTCGCGGTGGAAGACGCCGATGTCGCCGCGGCGCTGCGCTACATCCGCGAGCACGCGGCCGGGGGCCTGAGCGTGAAGCAACTGCTCGGCGAGATCACCGTGAACCGGCGCACGCTTGAGCGGCGGTTCGTGAGCCTGCTCGGGCATACGCCGCTGGAGGAGATCCACCGCGTGCGGCTCGAGCGCGTCAAAGCACTGCTGCAGACGGACATGCCGATCTACGAAGTCGCCAGCCGCTGCGGCTTCAGCACGCCGGAGCACATGGCGACGAGCTTCCTGCGCATGGCCGGCCAGACGCCCACGGCGTTCCGGCAGCAGTGCATGCCGCAAGTGCGATGGCAGCGACTGCTGCCGTCGATTTGAGGCAACGCCGAAGAACCTGACAACGGCCGGAACGCCGCGCGCTTCTCGCGCGGCCGCGGCCGTTTTTCGATTGACAGTGCCGTGGTAAGGTTCGCCCGTATCACGTTGGCGACCAATCGATCACCGTCGGCATTCACGCGGTCCGAACCATAAAATTTACCCGTCATCACGAGCGAATATGGCCAAATCATCGAAAAAGACCGACGCCGGCCCCGCTGTCGCGCGGCCTTCGTCCGCGGCCCGTCCTCCG
Source organism: Tepidisphaeraceae bacterium (assembly GCA_036387945.1). Lineage (GTDB taxonomy): Bacteria > Planctomycetota > Phycisphaerae > Tepidisphaerales > Tepidisphaeraceae > DASVSS01. The sequence goes on from DASVSS010000301.1 coordinate 1,491, forward strand.
ATCGGGCGCTGGCCGGCGCGGCAGGTGCACCTGGACTTTCATACCTCTGAGCACGTTCCCGATGTGGGCGCTCGATTCTCCCGTCGCCAGTTCCAGAAAGCGCTCCGGCTCGGGCGCGTGAACGCGATCAACCTCTTCGCCAAGTGCCACCATTCCTGGTCGTACTACCCCACGCAGTTCGGGTGCGGCCCGCACCCGCGCCTTGCCATCGACGACCTGCTCGGTGAACAAATCGAAGCGTGCCACGCGATCGGCGTGCGCTGCCCGATTTACTACACCGTGGGATGGAGCGCCACGGACGCGGCGCAGCACCCTGAATGGACGGTGCGCCGGCGGGACGGGTCGATTCATTCCTTTAACTTCGACCCGACCGCGCGGCCCGATGAGCCGAGGCCGGCCGTGTCGTGGCAGTTTCTGTGCCCCAGCGGCGGGTACCTGGGGCTGATGCTCGATCAGACCCGGGAAATCTGCCAGCGATACGACGTTGACGGCATGTGGTACGACATCTGCAATACCGAATCCTGCTGGTGCGACAACTGCCGACGCGGCATGCGTGAAGCGGGCCTCGACCCTGAAGATGACGTTGACGCCAAGCGGTACGCCGTTCGGAAATGGGTGACGTTCATGGCCGCCGCCAACACGGCGATGCGGGAGCGCGTGCCCGACGGCACAATCTTCTTCAACGGCGTGGCGTTTCCCACCACGCCCGGCGAGATCCACGCACAGCAGTCGCACTTCGAGCTCGAAGATTTGCCCACCACCTGGGGCGGGTACGACAAGTTTCCGCCCCGGGCGCGCTACATGCTGGGCCTGCCCGAAAAACTCGGCGGCGGCGGGGGCGTGGACGAGAATGGCGCGTACAAAAAGCCCGTCATCGCCATGAGCGGGAAGTTCCATACGAGTTGGGGCGAGTTCGGCGGGTTCAAGCACCCCGACGCGATCCGTTTCGAAGCCGCGAGCATGGTCGCGTACGGTGGGATGTGCTGCTTCGGCGATCAACTCCACCCCTCGGGCGAGATGGACCTTTCCACTTACGCCAACATCGGCGCCGCTTACGAATACGTCGAGCGGATCGAAGACTACGGCGTGGTCGCGCAGCCGACGGCGAACCTCGGCGTCTTCTTCAGCCAGCGGCCGACCGGCGGGGTGCAGTACGCATCGGGCGGCGACGGGCACGACAACGGCGTGTGCACGATGCTGCTGGAAGCACACGTCGATTTCGACGCCGCCCATCGCGGGGCGGACTGGTCGCGGTTCGAAACTGTCATTCTTACCGGCGGCCGGTGCCTCGAGCGCGCTGACGTTGCACAGGTGAAGGCGTATGTCGAACGCGGCGGAAGGCTGCTGGTGATCGGCGATTCGGTCTTCGGCGCCGATACCGGCCGGCCTGTGCTGGACGTC
>DASVSS010000302.1:0-11177 GCA_036387945.1 Tepidisphaeraceae bacterium
GCGCGATTACGGGCAACTCGCGTGGTGGATCTTCGCCGTCCCCAACTGCATCGGCGCCGCGGCGATGGGGTGGGCCCTGCGCACGGCCGAGGACAGTTCGGCCTACGTCCGGCGGCACGCGGCGGCGTGCCGGCTGTTTTCGCTCGTGACGATCGCGTTTCACCTTTTCTTTGCGGTGTGGATGCTGCCGGGATTTGTCGGCCCGGCGGGGTGGGTGGTGGCGGTGGCGGCGGTGCAACTGGCGTTCACGCCGGTACTGAAGCGCACCGCGGCGGCGGCGGCGGTCGGGGTGTTCGCGGTGTCGGTGGTGGCGGCCTCGGTGATGGCCTACAGCGGCGCGCTAACGGTCCCGGCGATGAAGGCCTTCTCGGCCGGTGATCTCGCGGGGCTTTCGCTCGTGTGCCTGCTGGGCTTCTTTTGCAGCCCCTATCTCGATCTCACGTTTCACCGCGCCCGGCAATCGACGTCGCCCGCGGGCGGACGACTTGCGTTCGGCGCGGGGTTTTGCCTGTTCTTTGCGGCCATGATCGTGCTGACGCTGCTCTATGCGTCGCGTTTCACAACCCTGCCTGCCGCGGCGGCCTGGGCAATGCTCGTGCATATGGGCCTGCAAATCTGCTTTACGGTGAACGTGCACGCGGCCACCCTCGCCGATGACACCGCCGATTCCGCCGCCACCGCCGAGGGCGGCTCGGGGCGCACGCTGCTGGCATTGGCCTTGGCGATCGGCCTCGCCGCCGGCACCGTTGGGCGGTTGTCGCCGGACGTGACGTCCATCGGCCTGACGCCAGGCGAGATCCTGTACCGCTGCTTCATGGCGTTTTATGGCCTGATCGCCCCGGCGTACGTTCTCGTCTCCCTCTCGCGCCGCCGCGGACGCTGGGCGTGGGTGGCGGTGATCGCCGGCATCGCCGCGCCGGCCTATTGGATCGCGTTCGTGCATCGACAGATGGCGATCGCCCTGATCGGCGGGGCAGTGGTCCTCGCCGGGGCGGCGCTATCATTCGCCCTGCGACGACGGGAGTCGCCGGTGACGGTGTGACCGGCACGGGACGGCTGCACAACGCTGATGGAATCTCGATGCGGCGTCGAATGGGGCGGCGGCGCGACACCGACGTCAAATTGCCCATCTGGTTCCTCCCCCGGAGGGGGAAACCGGAGCGGCGTTTCGCGTTTTCTCATCGTCAAATCACCGGGACACTTTCGGCCGACTTCGCAAAGTCAACCACCGCCTCGATTGTGCGTGGGTCGTCCAGTACGCCGTTGTGGGTGCTATCGATCCACAGATGCCGGCGTGGGGGCGTGGCGGCATCGAACAGCGCTCGGCCGCGGTCGAAGGGGATGATCTCATCGCCCGTGCCGTGTACGACCAGCACCGGCCGCGGCCAGATCCGGGCGACCTCGGCGGCGGGGCGGACGCTGCGCAGATCATGCCCGGCATGCAGCGACGCGATCGGCAGGGCGATCTTGCGGACGAGCCAGCCGAGCGGCCGGACGAACTGGTTGGCCGATAGATCGACCGCCAGCCGGCCGAGATCGTCGTAAGACCCGAGCACCGCAACGGCGTCTATCTCCGGCGACGCTGCCGCCGCCCGCACCAGCGCCGCGCCGCCGAGGCTCGCGCCGACGCCGATCACCCGACGTGCCGCCGCAGAGCGGTGGGCCTTAAGCCAGTCGGCCGCAGCGACGGCGTCGTTGGATTCGCCCGCGCCGTAGCTCGTCACCCGGCCGCCGCTTTCGCCGTGGGCACGCAAGTCGATTGCCAGCAGGTTCGCGCCGCTGTCGCGCAGCTTCTGGGCCAATGGCCACATGCCGTCCTTGCTGGCGCCCAGGCCATGGCAGAGAAGGACAGTGACGTCCGACGTCTCTGCCGCCGGGACGTACCACGCCGCCACACGGACGCCGTCGGCGGTGTGGAACTCGACGCGCTCGAACGAGGCGGCGAGCATCGTCCGCGGCGTCTCCAGCGGCAGCACGTGCGGACGGTACGTCATCAACGCCGCCATCACCCACGGCAAGCCGATAAGCGCGAACAGCGCCACGCGCAGCGCCGCTGCGATGCCGACGCGCCAGCGCGGCGGATCGGCCGCGTCGCCGGCGCGGAGCAACCGAAAGACGCCGTAGTGAATCCCCGCGTCGAACAGGCGCAGCATCAGCATCAGCCCGACGCCCAGATAAAGCGTCAACAGCACGTCGCCCAGCGGGATGCGCCCGCCGACCGAAAGGGTGTAGATCACCAGCAGCGACGACGCCAGGAGCATTCCGCTGACGAACCCGCCGGCGATCTGCCGTTTGAGCCGCCCGCGTCCACGCAGGGCGAAAAGGCCGATCCCCGCCGCCGGCAGCAGCAGGTAAACTCCGCAGAGCACGAGCGATAAAGACCACACCACCGCCGCATCATAGCCGCGGGCGTTCCTTCCCGCCCCGCCCCGCGCCGACTTGACGCCGCTGTCGCCGCGGGTACACTGTCGGGCTCGATTTTTCGCAGACGAAGTCCATTTTGAGGCAACGACATGGCACATAAAAAGGGCGGCGGCAGCAGCAAGAACGGCCGCGACAGCAACCCGCAATACCTCGGCGTTAAGGTCTACGGCGGCCAGAGCGTCAAGGCCGGCTCGATCATCCTGCGCCAGCGGGGCACGAAGTTCGTCCCCGGCTTCAACGCCGGCTCGGGCAAGGACGACACGATCTTCAGCCTGATCGACGGCACCGTCGAGTTCCAGGGCAGCAAGGTCCACGTCCGCGAAGCCGCGACGGCCTGAGTCTTCCGCCGGCAGCGCCCGGCACTTGGCGTCCGTCATCAGATGAGTCGATCGGTTGATGCGTTGATCCGGTGATCGACGGCACCTGCTGTACCCGGCACGCCCGGGCGTCGGCGGGGCGTCGGTCGGTCCGGCGACACGTCAACCGATCGACGTTTTATAGAGCAACCATGTTCATCGACGAAGCAATCATCCACGTAAAGGCCGGCGACGGCGGGCGCGGGTGCGTTTCGTTCCGCCGCGAAAAGTACGTCCCCAAAGGCGGCCCCGACGGCGGCGACGGCGGGAACGGTGGGTCGGTGATCTTCGTCGCCGACGAAAGCAAGAACACCCTTCTCGACTTCGCCGGCCGGCACCACTGGAACGCCCAGCGCGGTGAGCACGGCATGGGCAAAAAGTGCTACGGCAAGGCCGGCGAAGACCTCGTCATCCCCGTGCCGGTCGGCACGCTCATCCACGACACCGAACACGGCGTGACTCTTGCCGACCTCGACGCGGCGGGCAAAAAGGTGCGCATCGCCAAGGGCGGGCACGGCGGACGAGGGAACTTCCACTTCCGCACCCCGTCGAACCAGGCCCCGCGCTACGCCGAGCCCGGCACCGAAGGGCAGGAGCGCAGCCTCAAGCTCGAACTCAAGCTCATCGCTGACATCGGCCTCGTCGGCATGCCCAACGCCGGCAAAAGCACGCTCCTCGCCGCCTGCTCGGCGGCGCGGCCGAAGGTCGCGGACTACCCGTTCACCACGCTCGAGCCGCAACTGGGCATCGTCGAACTCGTCGGCGAGCGCCGCATCGTCATGGCCGACATCCCCGGCCTGATCGAAGGAGCCCAGCACGGCGCCGGCCTCGGCCATGCGTTCCTGCGGCACATCGAGCGCACGAAGGCGATCATCCACCTCGTCGACCTCTTCCCCGTCGACGGCAGCACCCCGGCCCAGAACTACCGCAAGGTCCGCGACGAGCTCGAAGCCTTCAGCGGCAACCTCGCGTCCAAGCCCGAGATCGTCGTCGCCAACAAGACCGATCTGTCGCCCGACTCCGACGCCCTCGACGCCCTGCGCGCCGAAATGCCGAACAAGACCGTTATGGCCATGTCCGGCGCGACACGCGCCGGCCTGGCCGAGCTGCTCGAAGCGACTTGGACTCTCCTGCACCCGCGCGAGCAGTAAACGATTCAGACACGGGCCCTATCATCGGCAACATGTCACCCGCGCTCTCCTTGCCCGTTGATCATGGCCTGAAGGAATGGGACGCCGTCGTCCGCGCCCTCGGCGGCGGCAGGCAGATGCTGCTGATCCGCAAAGGCGGCATTCACGAGACGGAAGGCCGTTTCGAAATCGAGCACCGTCGGTTCGTGCTCTTCCCCACCTGGTTGCACCAGCGCGTCGACTGGGTCCGCGAGGCCGACCGCGTCGGCGTGCACCCGCGCACGTCCGAGCCGGACGAGATCGGCCTGAGCGTCTACGCCGAAGTCAACGACATCGTCCGCGTCCCCGGCCGAACGCAGGTCGACGCGCTGGCCGACGAGATGATCTATCTTCCGCCTTTGATCGACATGCGATTTGCGTACAAGCCGCACAACCCGCTGTTCATTCTGCTCGTGCGCGCCTTTACTCTTGCCCGCCCGCAGCGCGTCCAAAACACGCCCCTTTACGCCGGCTGCAAAAGCTGGGTGCCGTTCGAGAAACCGATCGATGTCTCCGGCGCGACGCCGGCGTTGGACGACACGGCGTATGCTGTGCGACGGGAGCGAATCTTGGCCATTCTGCGCGTCTAGGCGTTTTATCGCGATCAGGGATATGCCCCAATCCGGCCCCGGGGCGGGCGAGGAACCAGCGTAAGCGAACCCCGGGACATCGTTGACGTGATCGCTCTGCCTGTCATTGCGAACGCGCTTCAGTGCGGCGCGGCCGTTTCGTGCGGCGTGCCGCACGGGCCGCCGTCCTGGCTGACTTTGATGTGCGTCACCGGCCGGCCGTCGAAATCCAGCACGGTGTACCAGTGGCTGATCTCGGTGGCACTGGCCGGGACGTAGTGGAAAATCAGTGACCGACGGAAACGGTCGGCGCTAGCGTTCGGGCCGCTGCCGTGGACGGTGCTGCCGTTGAAGAAAAGCACGTCGCCCGGCTCCATCACCGGCAGGACGGCGACTTTCCCCGCCGGGATGGGGACGTGCTCGGTGGTGAAATAAAGCCGCGGGTCGGCCTTTTCGGGGCACTGGACCGGGTAGTCGCCGGTCTCCGGCACGCACATCATGCCGCCGTTGCCTTCGTCGCACCGGTCGACGGCGATCCAGGCCGCCACGCAATTGCCCGGCTTGACCTTGAGATAAAAATTGTCCTGGTGAAAGTCCTGCCCGCGTGCCCCGGGCGGCTTGAAATAGAACATGCTCTGGGCCGCGCAGGGCGTTTCCCCGAACAAGTGTTCGAGCACGGCTTTGATCCGCCCATCGAGCATGAACCGCCGCGCGATTTGTCCGACTTCCTTTGTTGCGTGCTCGTGCGGGTTCATCATCCGCGGGTAAAAGCTCAGCGGATCGCCCGGGTCGTAGCCGCTGGCCCCGCCGGCGTGCTGGTGTTTGATTTCTGAAAGACCCGGGGTCGGTCCGTCCTTGTTCTGGTCCATAAACGCGCGACGGATGGATTCCACTTCGCCATCGTCGAACAAGCCGCGCATGACGACGAAACCGTCGCGCCGGTAGGCGGCGACCTCGGAGTCGGTCGGTGAATGAACCAGCGAATGAAGTTGCTGCGTCATGGATTATCTCCCGAAATGACTCACATCCCCGCAACGGCGTAACAACCCGCGCCCCGGCAGATCAAACAGGTATCCCTCGCGCCCGCCGGCTTCGTTGGTTTACCGCAGGCACATTATCAACGCCGACGCCGGCTGCGAAAGCCATTTGGCGCGAACGAGACCTATCATTGTCCATGCCTCAATCCCTGACTGGGTCAGCCGAGCCATCTTATCCCGCCAACGCTGCCGGGTGGCGGCTGGAGCACACTTACGCCGGCCTGCCGTCGACGCTGCACTCGCCGGCGGCGCCGACGACGGTGCTTGCGCCGCGGCTCCTGGCGTTCAACCGCGGCCTGGCAGAATCGCTGGGCCTGTCACCGGATGCGCTTGCGGGCGAGGAGGGTGCGGCGATCTTCGCCGGCAACCGCCTGCCGCCGGGCGCGACGCCGATCGCGCAGGCTTACGCGGGGCATCAGTTCGGGCACTTCACGGCGCTGGGCGACGGGCGGGCCGTTCTGCTCGGGGAGCAGGTCACGCCGCGGGGTGAGCGGTTCGACGTGCAGCTCAAAGGATCGGGTCCGACGCCGTACTCGCGCCGGGGCGACGGCCGCGCCGCGGTGGGACCGATGCTGCGCGAATACCTCATCAGCGAGGCGATGCACGCGCTGGGCATCCCGACGACGCGCAGTCTCGCGGTCGCGGCCACGGGAGAGATCGTTCGACGCCAGCGCCCGCTGGCCGGGGCGGTGCTCACGCGCGTGGCCGCGAGCCACATCCGGGTGGGGACTTTTGAGTGGGCCGCTGCGCGGCGCGACGACGCGGGCCTCCGCGCTCTTGTCGATTACACCCTTCGGCGGCACTACCCGCACCTTGCCGGATCGGCGGAGCCGGCACGCGAGCTGCTGGCGGCGGTGATCGGGCGGCAGGCGGCGCTGCTGGCGCAGTGGCAGCTCGTGGGGTTCGTGCACGGCGTGATGAACACCGACAACATGGCGCTGTCGGGCGAGACGATCGACTACGGCCCGTGTGCCTTCATGGACGCCTACGACCCGGCAACGGTCTTCAGCTCGATCGACGAATCCGGCCGCTACGCCTACGCCAATCAGCCGCGGATTGCCCAGTGGAACCTCGCCCGCCTCGCCGAAGCGCTGCTGCCGGCGCTGCACGCCGACGCCGAATCGGCGGTCGCAATCGCCACGCCGATCATTGAAGATTTCGCGCCCCAGTTCCAGCGACACTGGCTCGCCGGCATGCGACGAAAGCTGGGCCTGCTGACCGAAGAGCCCGACGATTCCGCGCTCGTCGAAGACCTGCTCGGCTGGATGCAACGCACAAAGGCCGACTTCACCAACACCTTCGCTGAACTCTCGCAGCCCACCCCGGCCGGTGCTGCGCCGCACGCCGACGCCGCGTTCAGCGCTTGGCACGACCGCTGGCACGCCCGGCTCGGCCGACAACCGCATCTACCGGCGGAATCAGCCCGGCTGCGGATGGCCAGCAACCCCGCGGTGATCCCACGCAACCACCTGGTCGAAGCCGCACTCGCCGCCGTCGAGGAAGACGATCTCGGCCCCTTCGAGCGCCTGCTGACGGTTCTCGCAAAACCGTTCGACTATGCCGCGCCGCCGCCCGAGTTCCGATCGCCGCCCCCGGCGGGTGACGCCTGCTACAGGACGTTTTGCGGGACGTGACGCACAGGCGTCACGGCGGGCTCGGGAAGGACCGGCCAGGAAACCGGTCAATCAATCATGCAGGAGAGGGGGGTCGAACCCCTACACCTTGCGGTACAGGATCCTAAGTCCTGCGCGTCTGCCAATTCCGCCACTCCTGCGGGGGTGGTCCGATTACATCGATCGAGGTGCAATGTGTCAACGCGGCTTTGGAAGGGACGGGCCGCCCCAGTGGCGGAAAAGTCTTGCCGGGCGGCCCCATTTCCGGTATCCGCGTCTGCCGATTCGATGGAGGCGCCTCGAAGGGGTCAATCTTTTTCGGAACAACGATGACAAAGATGACCAAATCAGCTGCTCTTGAACCGATGTTTGAACAACTCGAAGACCGGCGGCTGATGGCCGTCGGTGCGCCTTTGTCGATGAACTTCAACGACGAAGCGTTGTGGGAAGAAAATTTCTCGACGGCGGTGTCGCACGCGAAGGCGCTGGGCGTCAAGACGGTGCGGATCTGGATCGGCCTTGAGGGGTACGACCAACGGCCGCGCGCGTACGACCCGCCGCGTGCGTTCGGCAGCGGGCCGGGCACGAACGCACCGTCGGCGGCGGTCAAGCGGGCGTTCGAGCTCGACCAGCTTGGGTTCTCGGTGATGCTGATCGTCAACGAGCGCACGGGCGCGGTGCCGGCCACGACGGAGCAGGCGCGCGCCCTTTTCGGCCATCTCATGACCACGACCGAGACGCCGACGAGCACGGTGCCTTTGAAGGACGTCGTCGACTATTGGGAGATCGGTAACGAAGTCGATCAGCCGTTCTACTGGGCGCCGGCGATGACCAATCGGTCGGAGGCCATCAGGGCTTACGTCAACAAGCTGCTGATTCCCGCCGCGGACGTACTCCACGCCGGTGCGCCCGCGGAGTGGGAGAAGGTGGTCTCCGCAGGCATGAGCTGGAACCCCGCCGACGTGAATACGGCCCTTGGCGAACTCAAGGCCAAGGGGCGGCTGGACGCGGTGGATTACGCGGGCTTTCACCCCTACGGCGCTTACGACCCGACGCGCAAGATCGACCAGGTGCGCGACCGCACGGCGTCAGTGATTTCGATCGCCGGCAACTACGGCAAAAAGGTGATGGCAACGGAGTGGAACGTCACCGGGTTTGCCATCAACGGCTCACAGAACACGGCCTGGGCAAAAGCCCTTGACGACGTTTACCGTAACACCATCCTGCCAGAGTACGAACTGGCGTTTTACTTCGCGCTCGTGAACAACGACGCCGCCCGCGGCGCAAGCGGCGGTGTTCGGCCGGCGGGGCTGCTCAAGCACACGAGCACGGCACATGTCTCCCCCACGTCGTCGGTGGAAGTGAAAAAGGCGTTTTACGTCTCGCCGCTCGTCCCGGCCGAGCCGTTCTATGGCACGTTCAAAAGCTGGAGTGCGGGCGAGGCGGCCGTGGGCGTGAGCGGCCGCGTCTCGGGCGTGGTCAGCGTCCCTCCCGGCGACAGCGCGCTGGCCGTGCCGGCGACGCGGGTGTATCTCGATCTCGACCGCGACGCGGTATTTGACCCCGGCGAGCCCACTGCCATGACCGGCAATAACGGGGCGTACACCTTCGCCTACGGCGGGGCGATCGTAGCGGTCACCACCGGGCAATACGACGTGCGACTCGTCGCCCCGGCCGGCTGGCAGCCGGTGACCGGGCGCGTGGCGGTGGACGTCGCGGACGGCAAGAGCCTGACGGCGAACATGACCATGCGCCCGGCAACGCCCACCGCCGCAACGGGCGCGATCGTGGGCAAGATGTTCGCCGTCTCTTCCGGCTACCAAGCCATGATGGCGGGCCTGGCGTGGACGGCCTACGTCGACGCCAACGCCAACGGCCGGCGCGACACCGGCGAACGCTCCACGCAGGTCAATCCCGACACGACGTATGCCCTCACCGGGCTGGCGGCGGGAACCTACCGCGTCGGCCTCGAAGCCAAGGCCGGCTGGATCGTGACGACGCCGGCGGCACAGTTCTACACCGTCGCACTTCAGACCGGCGCGATGCGGCTGCATCAAAACTTCGTCGTGGCGCGCGTGTAGCGCCGCGCGACGACCGCGCCGGGGGCCGCATGGCATCGCGGTCGATTGGCCCGGACGGCGCCCGTCTGCATTGACGCGGCGGCGGCAGTTCCTATTTTGATCGCCGCACGAGGATTCGAAACAAAGGGCCGGAACGAAGGCCCGGGGATATAAGGAGCCAGCACATGGCGCGCACCGTAACGCTGTTCACGGGCCAGTGGGCCGACCTGCCGTTCGAAGAGATCTGCCGCAAGGCCAAGGCGTTCGGATACGACGGCGTTGAGCTCGCCTGCTGGGGCGATCATTTCGACGTCCCCCGCGCGCTGTCGGAGCCGGATTACGTCAAAGAGCGTTGGGAGATCCTCAAGGATTTCCAGCTCACCTGCCACGCCCTCAGCGCCCACCTCGTTGGCCAGGCCGTATGTGATCTGATCGACGAACGACACAAGGCGATCCTCCCGCCGGAAGTGTGGGGAGACGGCGACCCCGAAGGCGTGCGCGGCCGCGCCGCGAAGCGCATGATCGAGACGGCCCAGGCGGCGCGCAAGTTCCGCGACGCGGCGCCGACCAAGATCGACTTCCCCGCGGTCGTGAACGGCTTCACCGGCAGCAGCATCTGGCACAGCATTTACGCCTTTCCGCCGACGAGCCAGGCGTACTGGCAAAAGGGCTTCGACGATTTCGGCAAGCGGTTCGGGCCGATCCTCGACGCCTTCGACAAGGTCGACGTGAATTTCGGGCTCGAGGTTCACCCGACGGAGATCGCCTTCGACATCGCCACCGCCGTCCGCGCGATCAAGGCCGTGCACGGGCACAAGCGGTTCGGATTCAACTTCGATCCGTCTCACCTGATTTATCAGCACGTCGACTACGTCAAATTCATCCGCACCTTCGCCGACCGCATTTACCATGTGCACATGAAAGACGCCTGGCTCGGCCACGGCGACGGCACGGTCGGCGTGTTCGGCGGGCACACGAATTTCGCGGACGCGCGCCGCTACTGGGATTTTCGCTCCCTCGGTCACGGCGACGTGGTGTTCGAGGACATCATCGTCGCGCTGAACGACATCAAGTACCAAGGCCCGCTGAGCGTCGAATGGGAAGACAGCCGCATGGACCGCGAACACGGCGCGACCGAGGCCGCGGCGTTCGTGAAAAAGATCGACTTCAAACCGTCGGCGATCGCGTTTGATGCGCAGTTCGATCGATGAACGCGCACGCATGATCTCTTCTGGTTCCGTCACCACATATTCCGGGAGAGGGTTAGGGAGAGGGTTAGGGAGAGGGCTGGAGCTTAAAATTGCCGGGTCGCCAGAAGGCCACCTCCCTGGCCCCCCGGGAGTACACGGGAGACGGGACCGGATCATCACGCGATTCGGTCGATCGGTTCTTTCCCACTCGTGAATCGCTCCAGATTTTCGACAAAGTGCGCGATCATCCGGCGCGGCTCGTCGTGGCTGCCGCCCGCGGTGTGCGGCGTGATGTGGCACGTCGGCAAGTGCCACAGACGGTGATCAGTCGGCAACGGCTCGGGCGAGGTGACGTCAAGGTACGCCGCGGCGACGAGTCCGCTTTCGAGCGCGTCCGCCAGCGCGTCCTGGTCATTCGTGTCGCCGCGCCCGACGTTGAGATAAAACGCACCGGGATGAAAACGGGCGAACCGCCCGGCGTCGAAGAATCCGCTCGTCTCGTCGCTCAATGGAAGGATGTTGATGACGATCCGCGCGTCGCCGAGGTGCGCATCGAGTTCGTCGATCGGCAGCGTCGGCGCTGCCTCGTCGCCGCGCGGCTTGCGACGGAAGGCGGTGACGTTCAGATGGAACGGCTGCAGCAGTTCGATGAGTCGCCGGGCAATCGCGCCGTAGCCGACGACGAGCGTCTTCTGTCCGCCGAGGATCGTGGATTGGGCGCGCAGCGGCAGGTAGCGCCACTTCTGATCGCGCTGGTCG
>DASVSS010000303.1:0-5441 GCA_036387945.1 Tepidisphaeraceae bacterium
CGACCTGTGGCACCCGGCCGCGAAGTTGACCGCGTCGTCGGTCATAGCGGTTCGCCCTTTGTGGGTGTGGTAGGCCCCCTTCCACGCTATGAAGGCGGAGCCTAGAGTGCGAATCGTGCGAACAGGCGGCCGGCGATACAACTGAGGGTAAGGGCCAAGACGACCGAAAGCGGACGCTTACAGCGTCGAGAAGTCTGAAGGCAATCGAGACGTTACCCCGGCCTGGAGAACACTTTCGCGAGGATGAAGCGGTTCCTGCCACTTGTGGGAAAGCCGCTGCCATTAGGGTGCAGACGTCTGGCGCGGGCTGGTTCTTTGGACGGCAATCGGACGATCGCACCGGCGGGAATCGGACAGGGAAACAGACGGCGCGCATTGTAAATGAACAAACGAACCCAATGCCGGGCCTGAACGCTGGCCGCGATCGGGATTAGAAACCGACTCTCCACGACGAAGGCATCGTTCACGCCGGGGCGACGTCCCGGGTGGCGGATGACGGGACCGATCAACGGGCGGGGGTTGGGTTAGGGCACGTCACAGACGGCCGGGGGCCGGGGGCCGAAATCCTGACTGCATTAAGGGGAATCGCCGATGGCCGGCGGCATACAGTCGGCGATGAATGGGGCGGCGATGAATGGGGGCTCTTTGAAAGGAATATGCTTTGGCAAAGCGTGATCGGTTTTCATTCGACGGGCGGTCCAGTGGCGTGCTGATGCACGTGACGTCGTTGCCGGGGGCGATGGGGTCGGGGGATTTGTCCGCCGAGGCGTTCGACTTCGTCGACAGGCTTGCCGAGGCGAAGCAGACGTGGTGGCAGATGCTGCCGGTCGGGCCGCCGAGTGCGCCGCCGGGGAATTCGCCGTACAGCTCGCCGTCGGCGTTCGCGGGGTCGCCGTTCTTGATCTCGCCGGAGCGGCTCGTCGAGGACGGGCTGCTGGACCGGGCGGACTTGAAAAGCGCGCGGGCCGCGCCGGGCGGGCGGGCGGATCGCGTCAACTTCCGACGGGTGCGGGCGGTGCGGTGGGCGCTGCTGAAGCGGGCGTACGAGAACTTCGCCTCGGCCCCGCGGGCCGAGCGGCGGCGGTTCGAAGCGTACTGCGAGCGGGAAGCCGGGTGGCTGGCGGACGACGCGCTGTACGGGGCCCTCAAGGGCGCGTTCGACGAGCGGCCGTGGTTCGAGTGGCCGCGGGCCTTGCGCGACCGCGAGCCGTCGGCGATCGCCGGGATTCGCCAGCGGCTGGCGGGGGCGATCGAGTTCCACAGCTTCCTCCAATACCTGTTCGACCGGCAGTGGCGGGCGCTGCGCGGTCACGCGCGGGCGCGCGGCGTGGGGCTGATCGGTGACATGCCGATCTTCGTCGACCACGATTCGGTGCCCGTGTGGGTGCAGCCGGATTTGTGGCAGCTCGACCGCCAGCGCCGCCCCAAGCTCGTCAGCGGCACGCCGCCGGACGCATTCTGCGCCGACGGCCAGCACTGGGGCCACCCCATCTACGACTGGGCCGCCCACGAACGCGAAAGTTTCGCGTGGTGGGTGCAGCGGCTCGCGGGGGCGTTCGAGCGGTTCGACGGGCTGCGGATCGACCACTTCCTGGGCATGGTGCGCATGTGGGCGATCCCCGCCGGCGCCTCTACGGCGGCCAACGGCAAGTGGGCAAAAGTTCCGGGCGAGGCGCTGCTGAAGGCGATCGAAACCGCGCTCGGCAAGCTGCCGATCATCGCCGAGGATCTGGGCCTGTTGACGCCCGAGGCGTCGGCCTTGCGCGACCAGTTCGCCCTGCCCGGCATGCGCGTGCTGCAGTTCGGCTTCGTCGACCCGCAGGGCCACGGCGAGTACCACCGCCCGTACGCCTACCCGCTCAGCAGCGTCGCGTACACCGGCACGCACGACAACGACACGATCGCGGGCTTCCTGAAATCGCTCCCGGCGAACCTGCGCCGCCGCGTGCTGGCCTACGCCGGCTCCGACGGCCGCGCCCCGCACTGGGATTTGATCCGCGGCGTGATGGCCAGCCCCGCCAACACCGCGGTCTTCCCCATGCAGGATTTGCTCGGCCTCGACGCCCGCTCGCGCTTCAACACCCCCGGCCGCGCCGAAGGCAACTGGGGCTGGCGCCTGCGCGACGGCGAGTTCGCTGCGGCAGTGGTCAAGCGGTTGAAGGCGTTGACGGAGATGTACGACCGCGGGAGTGATTGAAGCCGACGCCAGTGGAGGTCATTGGCGGACCGATTTATGTTCCCCGTTGTCCAGTTCGCTGGGGCGAGAAAAGACAGCATCACTGATTTCCGTCGAAATCAGTGATGCCCCCTTCACCTTTTTTATCGCAACAGGCTATGGATTCACGTCATTCGGCCGGCGCAAGTTCACCCAACGACCGCTCTGGTCTTTCGCAGACAGTGGATAATAGTCTCCGACATCGACAATCACCTGACCATCCGGCGTTCTAACCATATTAACTTTGTATCGAATGACCAGAGACGGTGCCATAACATCAACGGTGAGTGGGACCCAATTCTCGTTTCCTCGCTCCGCCAAAACGCTGGTGACTTTGTATTGGCTCGTATAAATGCTTTGTGGCAACCGGATCGTGAAGAAGCTGTTCTCGCCTGTCAGCCGCCTCACTTTGCCGTTCTCAATCTTATACCAAACGATATTGATCGCCGACGAGAAGTCGTCGTATACCACAAATAGCTCACCGTCGCCTACCAGCAAGGCAGTGTCGATCCGATATCCTGTCGGTGATTCTCGAGTCCGGCGATCCACCAGGTAATCAACAACGAGTTCGGAGCCGTCCTGCTGCACGACCGAAAACCTATGCTCGATCACATGGTCAAGCACGCCTTTGCCGCGGGAAGTAGCGTAGACCATGCGCTGCCACCGGACATAAGTATCGTCCTCGGCTAAACGCCGACGCTCGGCCTTGAACGTCTTTCCGTCGCCCAGTTGAAATTCCTCCTCGTTCGTCCAATTCGCGGCTGCTGGTGCGGGCCGTGAGGTTTGAGCGAAAACCGGAGCCTGTATTAACATCCAGCCGCACACGAAAGATGACAAACAATTCATGATATTTAACCTTGCGGTGGTTGATTTAGGTCCAATCCATCTCGACAACGAACCTGTCGTCTGCTGTATACAGATAGTCATCCACGTTGTAGCGCGTCCCGAATCCAGTCTCCGGAGCTGTCCCAAAATGTGTCTGCTCGAAGACCAACTTGGAACTGGATTTTAATCCATACGAAGGATCGTAGATTGTTGCGCCGCCTCCGATCCCCGTCGTATTAAACTGTCCAAAAACAATAACAACGTGGTTCGCAAATCGGGAAGTGAATGGGATGTCCTCATCTCCTTGAGCCCGCAGCGAAGGGTCAAATCTTATCACTCTCGCTTTCGCAACCCAACCAGCCTCTGGCGTGCCTAGATATCCATGCTGTGGCGAAACAAGGGATATGCGCGTCACATTTCCAGCTTGAGCGACGATCGCTGCCTGCATTAAGGCGGCCCATCCTTCACATCGACCGTCACCAGTTTTGAGAAGCTCTTCCAACGTGTCAGGCCGCGTCATATTGCGTGCACTGTCGCCGTAGTAAGTCATTGACGCAGCAGCCCCGATACGTTTTGTCTGGCGGCCACTGAAACTGCTCCATACAGCATTGATGACTGCTAGATTCTTTTCCTTTGAAGTTGTTGCATTCTCGCCAGGATTCGCTGGCCGTATTCCTCTCGTTTGATCGTTACCACTAAGTTGGAGAACCGTCTCAAAGGTATCGGTTGCCGCCGCCCCGGTCACATACAGCCAGTTCTTGCTCTGGCCGATTTCGAACGCCGTGCCGCCGGTCGAGAGTTTCCATGTGATGGTGATCTCTCTGCTATCGATCGTATCGGGCAATTCTTGATTGCTGACGATCGTAGACCAGACGTACCCGCCGCCGGAGGGGGTGGCCGTCGTGTTAAACTTCAGTCCCGCCCCGCCGTCGCCTTCAAGCGCCCAGCCTGCGCCGACTGCGCCGGTGTAGAGCAAGGTTGGGCTGGCTGAGACGTAACTCGGGGTGCCGGGGATCGAACGGACGTAGCTGACCGGATGGCGCTGCTCGGTCACGGGCTGGCCGGCGGGGGCGTCGGGGTTGTCGATGGTGCCGTTGGAGTACTCGTTGACGCCTTGGGATAGATCGATCGTGCCGTCGCCGTTGGTGTCGAGCCACTGGGCGCCGGCATACGCGCCGTTGCCGTTGTCGCGCAGAATGGATTGCCCGCCGAAGGACACCGACTGCAGAATCCGGCCGGATTGTTGGACGACGTTGCTTTCGGGCGAAGGGCCGGCGGCGTTGACCGCGACGACGCAGAGGTCGTAGATCTTCGTCGCGTCCGGCAGGGTGATCGTGGTCGTCGTGACGTCGGCGGCGACCATCGGGGCGTCGGTCCACGGGCCGTTGCTGCCCGTCAGGCGAAGCTTGACCTTGAAGTTTTCTTCGTTGTTGGGCTTGTTGTCCCAGATGACGTTGACCTGGTTCGTCGTGCCGTCTTTGAGCGTGGCTTTGAACCCCGTCGGCGCTATCGGGAGGGCGGCCGCGCCGTCGGCGGCGAAGTTGGAATACCCGCAGGCGTAGGAATAAGACGTCGTAGAGAAATAGCGGGTGCCGGTCGTGCCCGCGGGCACGGTGGACGTGCCGGAAGTTTCAGTGCTGGCGTCGACCGATACGGGATCGAGGTAGGTGATGTTACCCGCGGGATCGACGCCGAAGAAGTTGAGGTAGAGCCCGCCGGGGAAGGAGTCGATTTCCCAGTCGAGATCGACCTCGCCGGTCGGGTCGCCGTTGGCGTCCAGCGCGGGGGAGGCGCTCAGTTCGGCTATCGGAAAGTCGGGCAGGTTCGGGTTATTGACCCTGACGCGGACGGCGTCGGTGAGCAACGAAGAAGGGCCGGACACCGTGTCGCCGTGTCCGAACATAAGATCGACCTCACCGTTGGCGGCGAGGACCGCGATCGTCGCCCGGTAGTGGCCGTCGGCTTCGGGCGTGCCGTGGAAGGTGTACGTGCGGTCGCGGTGCACGTTGAAGGTGTCCCAGACAGGATAGACCAGCGCTTCGAACAGCGTGCCTTCGGGCTCGGTCGAGTCGTAAATGACGTCGTAGTAGACGCCGTCGTACCACGGCTGCTGCGACTGATAGAGCGAGGGCGTGACGCTGAGGATCGTCGGCATGGCGTGCCCGATCGACCACGGGAGGTTCTTGCCCGTCCGCTTGCCCGCTTCGTCGTATGCGATCTCGCCGTCTTTCTCGGCCCGGAGCTTGAAATCGTATTGCGCTTGCGACTTCAGCCCGTTGACGACGTGACGGGTCGGATCGGTCGGAGACGCGGCGGGAATGGGCGTCGTTTTGACGTTCTCGTCCCCGGGCCCGCGCACTTCCAGGGACAGATTCGAGCCGTCCGTCGGCTCGGCCCAGAT
>DASVSS010000304.1:0-4812 GCA_036387945.1 Tepidisphaeraceae bacterium
CGCCCTCCCGATGAACTCACCGTCGCGCGACAGGGGTGCGTCAAGTATGTTATTGCCCCATAATCCTCTCCCGGAATACCGGGCGAGGGGACCGGAAATGGCCGCGTGGAAACGACCTTGCTTTTGGCCATCATTCGCCAGGATCGTCCATGAATATTCAGTGTGCGATAAGTGCATGATCTCCGCTCTCGAACGCGCTTCGGGCGCACGATCCAGCTACAATCCGCACGCACACGGAGGAGATTCGCGTGGACCCGATCACCAGCAATGACGACCCGGTCGTCATCGAAACGACGATCAATAAAAAGCCGCAGCGGCTCTCGGTCGAGCCCGGCCGGCCGCTGCTGGAAGTGTTGCGCGAAGACCTCGCCCTCACCGGCACGCGCTACGGGTGCGGCGACGGCACTTGCGGGGCGTGCGGCGTGCTCGTCGACGGGCGGCGCGTCCTCTCGTGCGTCATGCCGGCGAGCGACGTGGCCGGCAAAAGCGTGACCACGATCGAAGGGCTCGCCGACGGCGACACCCTGCACCCGGTGCAGAGGGTGTTCCTCGACGAAGGCGCGTTCCAGTGCGGCTACTGCACCGCCGGCATGGTGATCGGCGTCATCGGGTGCGTGAACGAAAGCCCCGCCATCGCAGGCGCGGCGCTGATCGAAAAGATGAACAACAATATCTGCCGCTGCTGCGGGTACGTGCGAATCAGCGGCGCCATCCAACGTGCCGCCGAGGCGATGCGCCGGGAGGCCAAATGACCACTCCACTGGCGCCAGCGCAAACCCCGCCCGACGCCGGCCTCAGCCGGCGGGAGATGCTGCAAATGCTCGGAGCCGGCCTGGTGATCGCCGTAACGGGGCCCGACGACGCCGACGCCCAGGAGCGCCGCACCGGCCAGGGCGGCGGCACCGGACGCAACAGCCAGCAGATCACGATCGCGGCGCGCCTGCACATCGGCCGCGACGGGCTCATCACCGTCATGAGCGGAAAAGTCGAGTGCGGCCAGGGCGCTCGCGCGCAGATCACCCAGGCGGCGGCCGAAGAGCTGCACGTGCCGACAACTTCGATCCGCGTGATCCTCGGCGACACCGAGCTCTGCCCCGACGACGGCCCCACGGTCGGCTCCTTCACCACCCCGCGCACGATCCCCGCCGTCCGCGCCGCCGCCGGTGCGGCGCGCGACCTGCTGTTGGGCCTGGCGGCTGTGCGCTGGGACGTGGGCAAGGACCTGCTGGAGGCGCGCGACGGCAAGGTCGTCCACCCCGCCAGCGGCCGCCAGGCGACGTACGCCGATCTCGCCGGCGACGACTGGGCCAGGACCGCCGCCATCACCCCGCCGTCGAACGTCCACGTCACTGCGGTCGAGAACTGGCGCGTGCTCGGCACGACCGAGCCGCGGCCGAACGGCCGCGACATCGTCGTCGGCACCCACCGCTACCCGTCGGACATCGTGCGGCCGAACATGCTTGTCGGCAAAATCCTGCGCGCCCCGGCGATCGGATCGAAGCTCATCGACATTGACCTCACCGCGGCGGAAAAACTCAAGGACGTGGTCGTCACCCGCA
This sequence comes from Tepidisphaeraceae bacterium, assembly GCA_036387945.1. Taxonomy (GTDB): domain Bacteria; phylum Planctomycetota; class Phycisphaerae; order Tepidisphaerales; family Tepidisphaeraceae; genus DASVSS01. Next base: position 1,560 of record DASVSS010000304.1, read on the forward strand.
GCGGCGATTTCGTCGGCGTGGCCGCGCCCAAGGCCCACACCGCTCGCCGCGCCGTCGAGTTGCTGCGCGCCACGGCCAAGTACGAGCATGTGCCGCAGGTGAGCAGCCCGGCTTTGTTCGAGCACTTGCGCCGCACGGCCAAGGAGCCGGCAAAGCTCAGCAGTCCTTACGCCGAGGAAATGAAAGGCGCGGCCAAATCGCTGCGGGCCGAGTACCGCGTCGCGTATGTGCAGCACGCCCCGCTCGAGCCCCGCGCCGCCGTCGCGGAATGGGAAGGGGATAAGGTCACCGTCTGGACGGGCACGCAAATCCCGTCGCGCGTGAAATCGCAGTTGCAGGAAGCGTTCAAAATCAGCGCCGCGAACGTGCGCGTAATCGTCCCCGATTTCGGCGGCGGGTTCGGCGGCAAGCATACCGGCGAGCACGCCGTCGAAGCCGCCCGCCTCGCCAAGGCCGCCGGGCGGCCGGTGAAATTGCAGTGGACGCGCGAGGAAGAATTCACCTGGGCCTACTTCCGCCCCGCGGCGCTGATCCTGACTGAGGCCGGCCTCGACGCGGCCGGCAAGATCACGAACTGGTCGCACGTCAACGTCAACAGCGGCGGACAAGGGCTTGAGTCGCCGTACCACGGCAGCAAGAAGTACGCCCCGTTCGTCGAAAGCACCGCCGCCCCGCTGCGGCACGGCTCTTACCGGGCGCTGGCGGCGACGGCGAACCACTTCGCGCGCGAAGTCTTCATCGACGAGCTCGCTCATGCCGCCGGCGTCGATCCGCTGACATTCCGTCTGAAGAATCTGGACGCCGGACGGATGGTCGACGTGCTCAAGGCCGCCGCCGACGGGATTGGTTGGAACGCGCCGCGCTCGCTCATGCCCGGCGTGGGGTACGGCCTGGCCTGCGGCACGGAGAAGGCGTCGTTCGTCGCCGCCGCCGTGCGCGTGCAGGTCGACCCGAGGTCGCGCAAGATCACCGTCACCGACGTCTGCCAGGCCTACGAGTGCGGCAAGATCATGAACCCCGGCAACCTGCTCGCGCAGGTGCAGGGCGCGATCGTGCAGGGCCTGGGCCCGGCGCTGTGGGAAGAAATCCTGCTCGACGACGGCCGGGTGACGACGAACAGCTTCGGCCGTTACTACGTCCCGCACTTCACTGATCTGCCCCGCATCGACGTGAAGCTGCTCGACCGCCCCGACCTGCCGAGCGTCGGCGGCAGCGAAACGCCGATCATCGTCGTCGCCCCGGCGATCGCCAACGCCGTCTTCATGGCCACCGGCGAGCGCGTGCGCACGATGCCCATCCGCCTGGCCCCCGCCCCGCCCAGTCCGACCGCCGCCAGCGGGGTTTGATTGCGCTCTTGGTTCCTCCCCAGCCGGGGGAAGCTAGGTAGCGGCGGCCCCGCTATGCAACAGCGGCTTGATGCTGCCAGAGACCAAACCCCTCGCCCGATACTCCGGGAGAAGGTAGGGAGAGGGCCTTGCGCGCCTCATTGCCCGTTCCACCGGTCAGGCTTCTGGCATCGACCTTTTCTGAGAAACACGAATGTCCACGGATGAACACGAATAGACACAAAGAACGGGCAGCAGAACCGCGATGAACGTCAGTCGGAACACACCCCATTGCCGCTGTCCTTTTCTTCTTTCGTGCCCAGTCGTGGACATTCGTGCTTCGTCTGCATGCGAGCTGCGAGCAATTCGCCACGACGAAGTGACCCGGCGTCCTTGGCCCTCTCCCTGCCCTCTCCCGGAGTACCGGGCGAGGGGTTTGGTTCTCTGGCAGCATCGAGCCGCTGTTGCAGGTGGAAGGCGCCCATACTTAGGCTCCCAATCGGGGGAGGAACCGTAGGCAGGCGATCCGCATCGTGTGCCGGGGCGGGGGCGGTGCTTATACTCGGCGCTCTATGCCCGACGAGAACCTTCCCCACACCGAGCGTGTCGAATCCTTCCACCTCTGGCAGGCCGGGGCGCCGGGGGCGATGGGCGACAAGGACGACGATTCTCCGCGCCTCGACTACTATCGCGCCAAGGCCCGCAACGCCGCGGCCGTGGTCGTCTGCCCCGGGGGCGGGTATGGCAGGCTGGCGGTCGATCACGAAGGCCGGCTGCCGGCACTGTTTTTCAATAAGCTTGGCGTCGATGCGTTCGTGCTGCACTACCGCCTGGGGCCGAAGTACCGCCATCCCGTCATGCTCGGCGACGCGGCGCGGGCGATCCGCACGGTGCGCGCCCGGGCCAGGGAATGGCAGATCGACGCGGCGCGCGTCGGCGTGATGGGCTACTCCGCCGGCGGGCACCTGGCGTCGACGATCAGCACGCAGTTCGACGCCGGCAGCGTCGACGCCCCGGACCCGATCAACGCCGTCAGCAGCCGTCCCGATTTTGCGATGCTGATCTACCCGGTCATCACGCTCAGTGGGCCCCACGCCCATGCCGGATCGCGCACCAACCTGCTCGGCGAATCGCCGGCGGATGATCTCGTTGCATCGATGTCGAGCCACACCCGCGTCACCCCGCAAACCCCGCCGACGTTCCTGCTGCACGCCCTCGACGACAAGGCCGTCCCGCCGCAGAACAGCGCGCTTTATAGCGAGGCCCTGCTCAAGAGCGGCGTGCCGCACACGGTGCATTATCTTCAGCACGGCGGCCATGGCTTCGGCTTCGACCAGCCCGGCAAGCCCCACAGCGACCCGGCCGTCGCTGGCTGGCCGGACCTGCTGTCGGCTTGGCTGCGCGGGGCGGGGTTGTTGGCGGCGGTCAAAAAATGACTCGGCGGGGTGTGAAAAGGTGAACCGGGGAATTAGACCGAAGGCGACCTCTTCCTTGTCACCTTCACATCCCTTTACACCCGCACGTCCACTCGCTACATTACCCGACTCGCCACGCCCGGTTACGCCGGACGGGGCGTTTTTGTCTAAGGTTTCGGCAAGGTGAATCGATGAGCACGTATACGTCAAAACCCGGCGAGATCGAATCGAAATGGTTCGTAATCGACGCCAAGGATCAAGTCCTCGGTCGCCTGGCCTCGCGGCTGGCGACGGTCATCCAAGGCAAGCACAAGCCCACTTACACGCCGCACGTGTTGTCGGGCGATCACGTTATCGTGCTCAACGCCGGGCAGGTGCGCGTCACCGGCCGCAAGGCCGAGGTGCTCGAGTACGACAATTACAGCCGCTACCCCGGCGGCCGGCGCATCACGAGCTACCGCCGGATGAACGAACTGCACCCCGAGCGTGTGGTGCAGTTGGCGGTCAAGCGCA
>DASVSS010000305.1:0-17923 GCA_036387945.1 Tepidisphaeraceae bacterium
CAAGTTTCGGACTGCCCTAGCTGACATGGAGCGAAAAAAGCTGGCCCGGGTGCCAAATCCACCGGCGGGACGTAGAGCGGGTACGTTCAGCGACGACAGCATGTGTATCACTTTTGAGGCCCAGATGTCGCTGGGATTTTAGTGGGACGTGTTCTGAAGTAGTGGACGAAATGGTGGACGAAATGTTTTCGACCACAGCAGAAAAGCTTGGAAATCGGCATATTCTGAAGAGAGTGTGAAGGTTCAATTCCCTCCGCCTCCACTTTTATCCGCGAGGCGTTCTGATGGCGTGCCAGGCACGCGGTCGGAACGCCTCGCTTTTTTGATTACGCTGGTCCGTGAGATGGCCGACGAACGGTGTGTCGGTGTGATCCCTTGGTCGGGTTCATATTCGGACTAGGCTTATGTCTGACCGTGCCGCGTCAGTGGGAATCCCCGGGTGTGGGGAGGGCGACGCACCGTTCGCGCCGATTCAGCGCGCGACGGCAGAGTACTTTTTCTTGCCATTTCATGTTGTGCCGTGCAGGCCGCCAGTGGGGCGGGGCGTGGGCCATTGTCGGATTTCGACAGCGGCTTGGGCTGCGAGCACCGCGCTTGACGCGGGGGAGCGACAGGCGGGCCGAGAGTCTGCCGATGTCCGCATGGGGTGCTCCGCGACGGACGCGGCCGCCGTTTCTCTACACCGCAATGACCAATCGAGGGAGGAATGATGAGTTCTATTCTCGTCGTTGACGACATGGCGGTTTTTCGCGAGCCGATCGCGGCGAGTCTTCGGCTGGCGGGGCACAAGACGTTCTGCGCCGCGGACGGCGTCGAGGCATTGCGAATCACATCGGCCGAGCACCCTGACGTGATTTTGCTTGATCTGTCCATGCCGCAGATGGACGGAATTACCTTTCTGAAGCACCTGCGCGCCGATCCGGCGGTCGCGGGCACGCGGGTCATCCTGCTGACGGCCTTGAGTGAGAAAAAGCACGTCCTGGCCGCGGGCGCGCTGGGGGTGCGGGATTACCTGCTCAAGTCGCGTTTCAAGCTCAACGAGCTGCTCGAGCGCATCGGTCAGGCGGCGCGCCCGGCGGTGACGCGCGCTGCGCCCTGGGTTTCGAACCCCGTTGATGCCGTTACACCGCCGCCGGCTGCCCCGGCGTCGAAACCGCTGTCAAAGAACGTGCAGGTCTCGGTCGTGATGAGCGCGGAAAGCTTCCAGGAAAAGATCGAAGGGGCGCTTCAGGCCAAGGCGATGTCGGGCGTAGTGACGCAGGTGATCTCACTGGCGAATTCGCCGCGCGGTGATACGTCGCAGCTCGCTGCCTTGATCTCGCGCGACGCGATGCTGTCGGCCCGCGTGCTGCAGGCCGCCAACAGCGCGGCGTATTCGACGCCGGGCGCGGTCGTCACGTCCGTCGCCGACGCTATCCGTAAGATCGGCTGCGCAAAGGTGCGGAATATCGCCGCGGCGCTGGGCGTCTTCGACTGCATGCCCGAGGCATCGGCCGACGGCTTCAACCCGATCTGGTGCTGGCAGCACAGCTTTGCCGTCGCGCAATTGTGTGAGTGGCTGGCCGGCGTCAAATCCCCCGAGTCGGCAGGACTGGCGTACGTCGTCGGGCTGTGCCACGACCTCGGCGAGATCTTCATTCGCACACTGTTTGCAAAAGAGTTCCAGAGCGTTCTTGACGTCACCGCGCAAACCGGCAGGCCGCTGGCCGAGATTCATCGTGAAATGCTCGGCATGTCGCACGCACAGATGATCAAATCGATATTCAAGTGCATGGGATTGCCCGAGGCTATTCGCGAGCCGATCGAACTGTTGCATTCGCCCGGCGGCTCGAAGTCGGACCACGCCTTGGCGCGCGTTCTGTGGGCGGCGGACAACTACGCCAACGGTGCCATGCTCGCGTCGGGGCCAGGCGCCGATGTCGCGCCGTTGTCGCTTGCGACGTGGCGCACGGTGGTCGGCGACGGGAAACCCGCCCGCCCTGACCCGCAGGTGCTGCGCTCTGAGGTGCTGGCCGCCACGGTCACGCTGGCCGGCCTGTCGCGGGCCGACCAGGTGAAGCTGGTCGACCCGATGTTCAAACCCTTGGCTGCCCGAATTTGGATCGCCCGGCACCCGGGGGTTTCGGAATTCGACGCGATCGAAATCGCGATCGGCTCACTGGCGACAGTCGAGGTGCACCCCCGGCTGCCCGCGGTGGCCGAATCGGCCAGTATCGACGGGATCGTGGTCCTCGCGCCCTCGCCGGAGACGACAGGTTTCACCGCCGCGGACATCCTCGCCGCCGTGACGGGCGTCAAGCGTGCGGGAAAGACCATCGACCAAATCGCCCTGGCGTGCGAACCCTGCCGGGGGGCGCAGATCGGGCCCGTCGCATGGCGCTCGGCGGTGTCGCTCGGGGACTTGGCAGGCTTCGTGGAACGACTGGCAGCCGAGGCGGCAAGCCGTTCGGAAACCGTCGCGGCAGCGGCTTAGATTTTTACTCCGCCCGGGCACTCTACGACTCCGTCCCTGCAGAGATGCAATGCGGGGGTGGACGGTGCGATATCGATGCGGATGGGGACGTGCTGTTATCGCAGCAATGATTCGCCGCCGTCGACGTAGATTTCGACACCCGTAACGTGTCGGCTGAGATCGGACGCGAGAAACAGACACACGTCCGCGACATCGCGCGGCTCGCCCACGCCGCCGTGGAGTGCGGGGTTTTGGTCGCCGTGCGGCAACTCGGGCAGGGACACTTTTTCTGTATTGCGCGATTGCAGGCTTTGGCCGATGTTGGTGGGGATCGCGCCGGGGCAGACGGCGTTTACGCGGATGCCATAGCGGGCCAGTTCGATCGCCGCCATTTTCATCAGCGCGACCTCTGCGCCTTTAGACGTGCTGTAGGCCGCTGCGCCGGATTGGGCGAAGGTGCGGTTGCCGCTCACGCTGCTGGTGAAGATGATGCTGCCCCCGGACTGCTTTAGGTGCGGGATGGCAAAGTGCAGGGTGAGGAACGCGCCGCGCAGGTTGATGCCGATCGTGCGGTCCCATTCTTCGGGCTGCAGGTCTTCGATCGGCGCCCACACGCCGCCGACGCCGGCATTCGCGTAGACCACGTCCAGGCGGGACCACTTCGCCGCGGCCTCGGCCAAGGCATTCTTGACCGAGTCGGCGTCGCTCACGTCACACGTCACGGCCAGCGCCTCTCCGCCGGCCTGTTTGATGGCGTGTCCGACGCGCCGCAGCTCGTCTTCTTTGACGTCAGCGATCACGAGCTTAGCGCCTTCGCCGGCGAACCGAAGCGCCGTCGACTCGCCAATGCCGCTGGCGGCCCCGGTCACGAACGCGACTTTATCGTTCAGCATCCCCATCTCGCACCTCGCCTTTTGCGTCACTATAGGACTCCAAAAACGCCCAAAGCGAGGGCCGGGAGCGACTACGGAAAAGGCTTATGCCCCCCGCGCCGACGGCGCGCTTGCCGTTGCGAACCATCGCCATTCGATCAGCAGCGCGAGGTAGACCGGCAGATATTCCAGTAGCGACATCCACGCAGGCAGCTTCCAGTCTGGCGTGTGCCACAGTGCGTAGCTGATGCCGACGGTGGTGCTGAAGACCAATAGTGTCAGGCCGCCCCTGGGCAAGAGTGGCACGACGGCGAGCGGCCAGAGCAGATACCACGGGTACGCGATCGGTCCGAGCAAAAGCCCGGCGAGACAAAGTGCATAGTACGCACTTTCCCAAGTCGCACGGCGGCGCACGCACGCGATCCCCACTGCCGCCGAGCCAATCGCCGCGACCATGCGGCCGAGTTCCGACGTGTCGATGAACAGCTCAAAGCCCCACGTCCAGACCGGCTTCACCTGCGTGAGAATAAGCTCGTAGATCGATCCGTTAGCTTCCCACGTCCGTGTGTACGAGCGAAGTGTTTCCAGAAATCCGACGTAGCCCTGCTGATAAAGCAGCGGCGACATCACCAGCGCCAGCGTGACGAGCATCGGCACGACCCACGCCGCCCGCGGGCGGGCAATGAACCAGAATGCCGCGACGATCCCGGCGATCGGCTTCACGCCAACGGCGAGTGCGAGAAGAACGCCCGCGGCCGGCAAGGCGAATCCGCCGCCCACGCGCGCCAAGGCGGCCGGACGGGCACGAGGCCGCTTCCCGTTGACCGCGGCCGGCTGCGGCGGCTCGGCTGGACCCGCCTCGACGCGCCCGGCGGCGTCCCAAGCCAACCACGCTGCCGCCGCGAGAAGAATGCCCACCGCGTCCTGGTGCGCCATGCCGGCGGTTTCGATCACGGCCAGGGGGTGCCATGCGAAGAGTGCGGCATACCAAAGACTGCGCCCCCGTCGCCGCAGCAACCCCATCAGCGCCGCCGTCGCGGCGAGCATCGCCCCGGCGAACGCCACCCGCCAGACGTACAAGCGAGGCATCGGCGTTTGCAGACCGATCAATTCGCGTAGCGACCATTCTTCCCGCTCGCCGGCCGGCCAAGGCGCGGGCGGGAACGCCATGTCGATACGGCGCAGCGCCGCAAACACCGCTTGCGACACCGGCAGATAGATCGTCGGCACGTCGGCGAAGGGCGTGGCGAAGTCGATGACGTCAACGGCGTTGGGCGGCGCGGCGGCGACGGCGACGCCTGACGGGTCGCCGAGGTAAGGCGATCGGCCCCCGTTCCACTGCAGCCCGTCCAAACGGTAACGCAGCACGTCGTCCGATAGTGCCGGCGCGAGCCACAGCAGCGCGTGCAGGTGCAGCCATGCGGCGCCGAGCAGCACGCACCAGAAGGAGGTCTTCTCCCGCAGACGGATTGCCGTTGGCGGTGTGGAGCGCAGCAGCCCCCACAGGCAAAGGATCAACCCCGCGGCGATTGCCCAGCCGCCGATGAGCAGCGCGTCCTGATGGAGAATCCGCTGGCCGCGCAGCAGGAAGAACCAGGCGGGCATACCGACGAGCAAGGCGACGATGATCCCGATCCACGCGACAAACCGCAGGCGGATCGACCGTGGCGGGGCGGGGCGAACGGGCACGGCCGCGTTATCGGGGAACGCCCGGCGGCGGGCAAGCGCATGGCAGGGCTGCCGGTTCCGGCGTGCGGCCGTCGCGTCCGATCTCATCACAAAGACACAAGCGGGACACGGCCAAGACGTCCGTGCTGCGGTGGAACCGTCGAAGGCGTTAGTGCGATTCGATCTTGTTCACCAAATCCAGCGCCTGCCCCTTGGGCGTAGTGCGCGGCTGCACCGCCGGCGGCGTGGCCGAGGGCGGGGTGTCGGTCGACGGCGGGGGCGGCACGGCCTGCGGCGCGGCGGCCAGGCCGACGTCGCGCTGGTCGGGCAGCGTCAGGCGCTGGCCGTTGCGGATGATCTTAAGCGGGTCGCGTCGGCCGGCCCCTTGGCTGAGGAACGCCTTGGCGTCGCTGTCGGAGTTGATCTGCTCGCGGCCGACCGGGCCGATCTCGACGAGGACGTCGCCGGGCATCAGGCCGTACTGCGTCTGCAGTGCCCCGCCGGCGTCAATCGCCGTGACAACTGCGCCGCCGGGGGTGCTTTCGAAAGCGATTGTGTCGGTCAACGGCTTGCCCGAGGCGTCGCGCCCCGAGACCTGGCCGATCTCGCTCTCGGCCTGCTTCTTGACGTCCAGCGCCGTGCCGACCGAGCCTTTGCCGCCGATCGAGAACATGACCACGAAAATGACCGCGACGCCGACAAGGACCGCGAGGATTCCGACACCGTTCATGGCTTGTGCTCCGGTTGCGATTGCACTGCTTACAGCGCGTTCTGCACTTTCACCGCTTCGCGCTGCGTGGGCTTGATCGTAAGGATGCGGTCGAGGCGCGTGATCTTGATGAGTTCCATTAGCTTCGCGCCCACGCCGCAGAGCACGAGCTTGCTGCGTTTGAGCGACGACAGCTTCTTGTTCATCGTCAGCACGATGCCGATCGCCTGGGAGCTGATGTATTGCACGTTGGCAAAATCCATGATGACCAGCCGGCGGTCTTCGGCGTCGACGAGCCGGTAAAGCGCTTCGCCGACGCGCTCGAGCTGGACCGGATCCATCAGCGACGCGGTACGGAATTCCACGACCGTCCACCCTTCGATGTTGCTCAGCAGGAAAGGCATTTCGACGGGCGTGGGGGGATTCATCGCGGGCAATTGTGGCGAAATCGAACGGGGTGTGCAATCGAGAACTATAAAAGCACGCTCGCAGCCACCGCCCGCGATTACTAACGAGCGCCCGACGCCGAGCCGTCGTTGATCGCCGTGACCGACGCCTGCAGGGCGGGTAACTGACTCTGAATCACCGACTGCAATTTTTCCGGCAGCCCCACCTGCAGCAGGCGCTGGGCCTGCTCGGCGGCGTGGGCGTCGCTCTTGGCCGCGAGCTGCAACGCGCTGTCGAGGCCGTGGCCGCCGACGCCGCCGCGGAGGCGTTCCCAGTCGCGCTTGAAATCCGCCCCCATCGTGCCGTTGTCGCTCATCTCAACGGCAAGGTCCGTGACGGCCCCCTGCACCTCGTGATGGAACCGTTCGCGTTCGGCGCACAGGGTTTCCAGGCGCAAGCGCGTCTCGTCGTCGGTCGCCCGCTTGGCGGCGAGGCGGTAGTCCTCTTTGCCGTCGAAATAGAAACGGATGAGCTTGTTGACTTCGTCACGAATCCCGTGCTGTCCGAGCATAAAAACCTTCCTTGCGATTGACTGCAAAATGATAGCGCCCCTGGCACCGCCGCGGCGTGGCGAATCGGATTTTGCGGGTGCCGGGCCGCTTCAGCGCAGGCCCGGGCGACGGGCGCCTTTGACGGAGGTCAGCGCTTTTTCCAGCGCCTCGTCGACCGTCTCCACGAAGTGGAACTTCAGCGTCTTCTTCACTTCATCGGGGACGTCGATCAGGTCCTTTTCATTGCGCTTGGGCACGATCACTTCGCGGATGCCCGCCCGCTTGGCCGCGAGGGTCTTTTCCTTCAGGCCGCCGATCGGAAGCACAAGCCCGCGCAGGGTGATTTCGCCGGTCATCGCGACGTCCGCCTTCACCGATCGGTCGGTCAGCAAGCTTGCCAGGGCCGTGAACATCGCGACGCCGGCGCTGGGCCCGTCCTTCGGCACCGCGCCGGCGGGGACGTGGATGTGGATGTCGCTTTCGGCAAGGCGCTTGCCGTCGATGCCCATCGATTCCGCCCGCGAGCGCAGGAGCGAGAACGCCGCCGTCGCCGATTCCTTCATCACGTCGCCGATCTGGCCGGTGAGGGTGATGGCGCCTTTGCCGGGCATGCGGGTGGCCTCGATAAACAGGATCTCCCCGCCGTAGGGCGTGTACGCCATGCCGGTGGCGACGCCGGGAACGGACGTGCGGCTGGCGAGTTCGGGCTCGAAGCGGTGGGCCCCGAGGACCGTGCGCACGCGGTCCACGTCCACGCTGGTCTTCTTCCCGTTGCCGCCGACCACGTCAGCGGCGATGGAGCGCGCCACCGCGCCGATCTGCCGCTCGAGATTGCGCACGCCCGCCTCGCGGGTGTAGCTGTCGATGATTTCCCGCAAGGCCGCGTCGAGGAAGCCCGCCTGCTTCGTCGATAAGCCGTTGGCCCGCAGCTGCCGGGGCACGAGGTATCGCTTGGCGATGAACAGCTTGTCGGTCTGGGTGTAGCCGGGGATGTCGATGACTTCCATGCGGTCGCGCAGCGGCCCGGGCACGCTGTCCATCGTGTTGGCGGTGGCGATGAACAGCACCTGCGACAGATCGAAGGGCAGATCCAGATAGTGATCGGTGAAGGTGTGGTTCTGTGCCGGGTCGAGCACTTCGAGCATCGCCGAGGCGGGGTCGCCGCGGAAGTCGCTGCTCATCTTGTCGATCTCGTCGAGCATCATGACGGGGTTGCGCGTGCCGATCTTGCGCAGCTCGCTGATGATCCGCCCGGGCATCGAGCCGATGTAGGTGCGGCGGTGGCCGCGGATGTCGGCCTCGTCGCGCACGCCGCCGAGGGCGACGCGCACGAACTTGCGGCCCATGGCTTCGGCGATGCTCTTGCCGAGCGACGTCTTGCCCACGCCCGGCGGGCCGACGAGACAAAGGATCGCGCCGCCGCCGCCGTCGGTTTGAATGGCCTTTGTATCGTTTCTTGCGTCGTTCCTCGCGTCGCTCTTGCCAGCGCCCTGGCCGCCCTTGGCAGCCAGCGCTGCTTGCGCAACGGCGGCTTTGTTCCGGCCCGGCTTCTTCGCCTTCGCCGCCGCGGCCTGTTCGACGTCCTGCTTGAGCTTGCGCACCGCGAGGTACTCGAGGATGCGCCGCTTGACCTTATCGAGATCGTGGTGGTCACGGTCCAGCACGGCCCGGGCTTCGGTCAGTTCCAGCCGGTCGTCGCTCAATACCGACCACGGCAGTTCGCTGAGGATCTGCAGGTGCGTCCGGATCACGCTGTACTCCGGCGAGGCCGACGGCACCGATTCCAGCCGAGCGAGCTCGCGCTCGGCCTCGGCCATCACCGCTTCGGGCGGCTTGGCGGCGATGATCTTCTCGCGCAGCGCGTCGGTGTCGCTCCCGCCGGCGGCGTCGCCTTCGCCGAGCTCCTTGCGGATGGCCTTGAGCTGCTCCTGCAGGAAGTATCGCCGCTGGTTCTTGTCGATCGTCTCCTTCACCTGCGACTGGATCTTCGACTGCAGCTCGAGCACGTCGAGCTGCGTACCGAGCTTGGCCGCCACCAGGCGCAGGCGCGCGCCGACGTTCAGTTCTTCGAGCATCGCCTGCTTCTCGTGCGTCGCGGCGTTGACGTTGGCGCCCAGGAAATCCGCCAGGCTGCCCGGGTCGGTGATGCCGGCGAGCACCTGCTGGGCCTCGTCGGGGGTGTTCGGCGACAGCTCGATCACGCGGGCCGCCTGCTGGCGCACGCTCGCGGCAAGGGCTTCGATCTCCTTGCCGTCTTCGATCATGTCCTCGACCAATTCGATATCGCCGATCAGGTACGGATCCGTCTGCACCACGCCGCGCAGGCGGAAACGCGTCAGCCCGTGGACGAGGATCGACTGGTTCTGGTCCGGCAGCTTGAACAGCTTCAGGATCACGCAAATCACGCCAGTGGTGTAAAGCTGTTCGGCGGTCGGGTCGTCGACGCTGCCGTCGCGCTGGGTGATGACGGCGATGAGCTTGTCGCCGGGCATCACTTCGTCGAGCACCGCCTTGCTGCGCGGCCGGCCGATGTTCAGCGGCATGGCGGTGGTCGGAAAGACCACGAGATTGCGGATCGGCAGGATCGGCAGCTTGTGCGGAACGGTCAACTGCGTGTTGCCCGGCGTTTTGAGCACGGTATGCGTCGGCGTACGGGCGATGATCTGGGTGTCGGCCATGGGGGAATGAGGGGTCAGGGGTGAGGAGTCAGGGGTAAGGGAGATGCGCAGGATTGCGAGGGTGAGCGGGCTCGCTCAACCCTCGTCCCTCGTCCCTTACCCCTCTGTCTTAGGCAGTTCGATCCAGAGCAATCCGTTCTTCTGCGTTGCGGTGATCTGTTCTTTGTTGACGTCGGCCGGCAGTTCGACTTCACGGCTGAAAGCGCCGTGGTCGATCTCCATCAGGTGGATCCGCACGCGCGGCCGACACTCGTCGGGGGCGTCGCGGATGGGCACTTCGCGGCGGCCGGTCAGGCGCAGCCGTTGCTCGTGGACGACCACGTCGATCTCGCTTTTCTCGATCCCGGCAAGATCGACGCACACGAGATAGCACACCTCGGATTCGTACAGGTTCACGTTCGGCGTCCAAGTGTCGGCGGGGGCAAAGCCGTAATACCCTTTGTGTGGCTCGCCGGCCCGGCGGAACGCCCGGCCGACGCTGCCGAACGGGGGGTCGATCGCCAAATCCACTGTCATGCGGTTCTCCTTCGGAAAAGAATCATAGCCGCCCCGGCGGCGGGCGTAAGTGGGGCGTGCGGGGGCTGGAGTGCGGTGCGTCGTGAGGGGGGCCTGAAATTGACAGCATTTCGGGCGGGCGTCACAATGAAGCGTCGATGGCGTCGGCGGTCGGGAGCGCGATACACTCACGCGGAGCACACCTTTGATTTTCAGCACAAACGCCCCTTCGCGGGCGCGTCGTTCGGTTCTGGCGCTGGCGGTGGCGGGCATTGTCGGCATCGGTTGCGACGTGCGCGAGCCGGCGAACCAGGCCGTGCGCAAGGCGCTGGAAGACGCGCAGCAGAAATCGTTCGCCGCGGACCAGGTCCCCGTCGATCCGTCGGCTGAGCCGGGCAAGCTGGTGCTCGCCAATGAGTCCGCCGCCCTCGACCCTGCCCGCCAGGCGATCGCCCCGGCCCTGACGCAGACCACCGCCGACCCGGCATTGCTGGCTGTCGCCAGTTCCACCGCCGCCGACCTCGACCTGCAGGCCGCGCGCCTCAACCGGGGCAAGCTCATCGCCCTCGAGCAGCAGATCCGGGACCATCTGACGGCGCTGCGGGCGATGTCCACGCAGATCGCCTTGTCCAATTATCTCGTCGCCGGCTACGCCAAGCGCGACCCGGCCGAAGCGCTGGCGAAGATCAACGCCATCATCTCGGCCATCAAGGGCGCGGGCGGCGCTGCCACCTGGACGCCCAGCGGCGACGTGGAGATGCTCACCGCCGCCGCCGCCGCCAAGGACGTCGCCCGGCTGGAATCGGAAGTGAAGTCGCGCAGCGAAGAGATCGAAAAACTCACCGCCGAGCGCACCGCCGCTGTCGCCGAGGCGGATGAAAAACTTAAGGCCGCCGATGCCGCCAAGGGAGCCGCCGCGGTCGCGGTGTTCAAGGAAAGCGCCGAGGCCCGCCGCCGGGGCGACGAGCTTGTCATCAAAGGCGACCTCGTCACCGAAGCACTCACCCGCGCACAGGCCGATCTCGAAATCGCCAAGGGCAATCTCGCGGCGCTGCAGGCAGGCGTGACGACCCTCGAAACCCAATCCGGCGCGTACCAGCAGGGCTGGAAATCGCTCGGCGAGCGCACCGCGGCCCACCGTAAGCTCTCCGGCGAAATCTACCGCGACGCCAAGTCCGGTCCGACGATCGACGCATTGCTGACAACCGTTAATGACCTTTCGAACCAGGCCGCCGCGCTGCGTGCGAGCACCAATGAAGATCTCATCAAGGCCGACAAGAACTACGTCGGTGCGTCGCAGGCCGGCAAGCTCATCGGCACGGAGATCGCCGAGCACAGCGGCGCCAAGCCCGAGGACCTGAAGAACTGGAATGCGTTGCGGGCGGGAGTACATCCCAACGGATTTCTCCTGCACCAGGGTGCCGTACGGCGCGAGCTCGGCACGCTCGGGCTCGCCGAGGCGTCGTTGCTGAGCGAGATCGAAAGCACGCGGGCGCTTGTGAAAACGGTGCTCGACGCCGCCGGGCTTCCCGCACCGGCGGAAGGGGCGGCGGTCGATAAGCAGCGTTTGACCGAAATCATCGGCGGGGCGTCGGACAATTTCGATTTGTCGATGAGCATCCTGCAGAGCTGCGAGTCCGGGGACGCGCCCAAAGACGTCAAAGACAGCGCGATGGCATCACGTCTGGCGACGTACAGCGCGATGATCCAATTGCAGAACGTCCGCCAGATGATGGGAGAGGCCGACGCGGCCGCGAAGGCGCAGCAGTTGACCACCGAAGGGATCGACCTGCGGAACCAGCTCATCGAACGAAAGCTGCCGTTGCCGGCCGTCCCCGGCGAGCTTGGCAAATCGCCGCCGCCCGCGCCCGCCGCTGCCCCGGCCGCTGGCCCTGCTCCGCTGCCCGGCGCGCCCGCCCCGGCGCCCGGCACCGTGACGCCCCCCCCCGGCGGCCCGACCCCGGTCCCCGGCGCACCGGCGGCGCCCGAAGCGCCAGCGGCGCCGACAGCCCCCCCAGAAGCGCCGGCCCCGGCCGCCGAATGATGGCGTGGTCACGCGAGCGCTTGATCTGCTCTCCCGGCCTATCCGGCAGGGCATCCACAGATTGACTCCGCCGATGCCCTGTGATGCCGACGGCACGGCGTCATTGGCCGCGCCGCCTGGGGGCGGATACCATGCGGGCCCACATGGAATCCGAGTTCTCAGTCTCCGCCGACCCGCTGGCCATTGAGTTGCCGGCGCACGACGGCTCGACCTTCAACCTTGCCGCCCGCCGCGGGATCGGGCCGACGACGGTCGTCTTTTTCCGCGGGCATTGGTGCCCGTATTGCCGGCATTATCTCACCCGCCTGCAGCGGCAATCGAAGAACTTAAACGAAGGCAACCGCCAACTCGTCGCCATCTGCCCTGAGCCAGTCCACACTTGCTCGGCCCTGGCCCATCTGCTCGACCTTACTTACCCGCTGCTGAGCGATACGAGCGGCGAGGTGATCCTGCGCTACGGCGTGCGCAGCGGGTTCCGCGCCGTGACCGCGCTGCTGCCGCACCCGGCGGTGTTCATCTTCGACGCCGACCTGAAGCTGCGCTTCCGCAGCATCGATAAGAACTACAAGCGGCGCGCCCGCATGCGCACGATTCTCGACCAGCTCAATCAGATCGACGGCGGACGCCGCAGCGACCCGGCGGAGCCCACGGCGAGTTGAGCAAATTTTCGGCGACGGACGCGCCGACTCCCCCGGCCGTGGGATTGACGCTACACTCCTTGCGTTCGCTCGGGGTGTCGCACCGGCCGTTGCCAGGACGACTGAGATCAAACCCGATGAACCTGATCCGGCTGACACCGGCGTAGGGAACGCGAACGAATTGCTCCGCCCTCGGCGCACGATTCGTCGCCAGCCCGCGCCTTTTTGCAGGAGACCGCCCATGGATAAGCACACCCCCACGTACACGCTTCCCCCCGTCGGCGGCAACCCGGCCAGCACCGCCAACACGACCAATCCCGGCTCGTTCGCCAACCGAGGGCGCATCGCCCCCGGGGCGGCGGGGGCACTGACCTACAGCAGCCCCGACACCCCCGGCATGCCGGCCCCGAGCGATAAGACGGCGTGGGATTTTCTTCCCGCGGGGTGGAAGGCGCGGCGCGTCGCCGATGACGCGCCGATCGAGTCGTATAATCCCTTTTCCTGCGCCGGTGGCGACCACCCGTCGGTCACGTTCACCGCCGCCAACGGCGAAGTGTGGGAGGTGAGTCATCCCGTCAACTTCGCGCCGGTGACGCAATTGGAATCGGCGCGCCTGGGCATCGTCACTGCGCAGATGCGCCGTGTCGCCGAGCGCGAGCCGCACCTCACTGCCGAGCAGGTGCGCGACGAAGTGGCGGCGGGGCGGATGGTCATCCCGGCCAACGTCAATCACCTCAAGTGGAAGCTCGACCCGATGTGCATCGGCCGGGCGAGCAAGACGAAGATCAATGCCAATCTCGGCGCGTCGCCGGTGTCGTCGTCGATCGACGAGGAGATCGAGAAGGTCGACTGGGCCCTGAAATTCGGCAGTGACACATTGATGGATTTATCGACTGGTGGCGATCTCAATAAATGTCGTACAGCGTTCTGCCAGCACAGCACCGCGCCGATCGGCACGGTGCCGATTTATTCGATGATCGTCGGCAAAAAGATCGAAGACCTCGACTGGCCCATGATCGAGGCCGAGCTCATCAATCAGGCCGAGCAGGGCGTCGATTACTTCACGATCCACGCCGGCGTGCTGCGCGAACACCTGCCGTTCGTACGCAAGCGCCTCATCGGCATCGTCAGCCGCGGCGGCAGCCTGCTGGCGAAGTGGATGCTCCACCACAGCAAGCAAAACCCCATGTACACCTATTGGGAGGAGATCTGCGCCATCCTCCGACAGTACGACGTCACCTTCAGCATCGGCGACGGCCTGCGCCCCGGCGGGCTGGCCGACGCCACCGACGCGGCGCAGCTGGCGGAATTGGCCACGCTCGGGGAATTGACCGAGCGCGCCTGGCGGTGCGGCGTGCAGGTGATGATCGAAGGCCCCGGCCACGTCCCGCTCGACCAGATTGAGTACAACATGAAGCTCCAGCGCACCCTCTGTCACGGCGCGCCCTTCTACGTCCTCGGCCCCCTCGTCACCGACATCTTCCCCGGCTACGACCACATCACCAGCTGCATCGGCGCTACCAACGCCGCCTACCACGGCGCCAGCATGCTCTGCTACGTTACGCCCAAAGAGCATTTGGGCCTGCCGAAGAAGGACGACGTCAAGCAGGGCGTAATCGCCTACAAGATCGCCGCCCACGCCGCCGACATCGCCCTGGGCATCCCCAAAACCCGCGACCGCGACGACGAACTCACCAAGGCCCGCGCCGCCCTCAACTGGGAAAAGCACTTCGAGCTCTCCTTCGACCCCGACACCGCCCGGGCCTACCACGACGAAGACCTCGACGTCGACACCGATTTCTGCGCCATGTGCGGCCACGACTGGTGCAGCGTCCGCATCAGCAAGGAAATCAACGAATTCCTCAGCGGCAAAGACGAAGAAATGCAACGCCAGGGGGGCGGCAAGCCCGTCAAAAGCGCCGCCCTCACCCCCGAGCAGCAGAAGATCCTCGAACAACGCGGCGTCCTCAGCCCCGAAGAGATCCACAAGCTCGCCAACAAGACCAAGAAGGCCGTCGGTGCCGACAAGGACAAAGCCACCTGCCACAGCGACTACGTCGACCCCGACACCGCCAAAGCCAAACAACAGGAAAAGCTCGTCCCCCTCGGCATCGGCATCAAGACGAACGACCGGGTGATTTGAGCCGTGCCGCATCTATTCGACGCCATCCGGTCTGCCGTAGCGGCCGAACAATTCGCGCTAACCGACCATGCCGATAACCGCCTGCGCGAGCGGAACATCGAACTGTGGCAGGTCATCGGCGAGATCGACAACGCCTGGTTGATCGCCGAGCGACCCGCCGACTTGCCCAATCCGAGCGTCGAACTCCAGCTGAGCTTGCCGGACGGCACGCCCGTTAAAGTCATCTGGGCGTGGGTCGAAATCCATCGCCTCGCGTTGCTCGTGACGGTACACTATTTGGACGATTGGCCATGACGATTCCAGGCAAACCAACCCGCGTCCACAAGTGGATTCACAGCGACCTTTGCGTCTTGCACGTCGAAGTCGAAGCCGTCATTCCCGACTTCGAGCCGCGGGAACCGCTGCTGACCCCGCCCATCGTGCGCTTTTTGGATTCGCTCCAATCCTTGGCCAACGCAGGCCAAATCGACGAACTCGCCAAGCACGGTACGGTCTACGTACGACGCACGGCGTGAAGCCGGGTATCCGACCGATCGCAGCTATCCTAGCCGCCTATCATCGGGCGACCGACCCGCGCGGCCGGCAAAAGGCAAAGGAGCGATCCGTGATCCAGCCCCACTCCCGTGTCCTCATAACTGCCTTGCTCGCCGCCCTCGTCGCCTTCGGCTGCGACGAGTCCGAAACCCGCGACGCCGCCAAAACCGCCGGCGACAACGTCGAAAAGGCCATCACCACCGCCGGCGAAGCCTCCCGCACCGCCGCCGAGAACGTCGGCAACGCGATGGAGCGAACCGGCCAGACCCTGCAAAACGCCACCGACAACCCCACCACCCGCCCGGCCGAGTAAACGCCCCAAAAACGAGCCGGAAGCGTAAGCGACGGTTTTTGCATGCGTACCCCCGTCGCTTACGCTTCCGGCTCGTGAATGGCATGAAACCCGCGCTGGCGTACTTCATCACCTTCACGACGTACGGCACCCGCCTGCACGGCCGCGAGGAAGGGTCGGTCGACCGTCAACACAACGCCCCGGGCACCCCAACCCTCCCGGCAAACCCTAACCGTGAGGCGGCCGAGCGACGCGCGATGCGGCAGCCGCCGTACGCGCTCGACGCGGCCCGCCGCGCGGTCGTGCTGCGCACCGTGCGAGAGGTGTGCCGTCATCGCCAGTGGATTCTGCTGGCGGCCCACGTCCGTTCCGACCACGTCCACGTCGTGGTCGCCGCCCCGGCGGTCACGCCCGAAAAGGTCATGGCCGACCTCAAGGCCTGGGCCAGCCGCCGACTGCGCGAGGCGTCCGCCGAACCCGCCGACCGCGACCGCTGGACCCAGCACGGCAGCACCCGCTATTGCAACACCCCCGCGTCCGTCGAAGCCGCCATCACCTACACCCTCGACGGACAAGGCCCCCGCATGGCCGCGCACGACGGACGAATCAACGACACCAACAACGAGTCGGAAGCGTAAGCGACGGTTTTCGCACCCGTACACCCGTCGCTTACGCTTCCGGCTCGTCAAACGCCCCCGTCAAGTTCCCGACTTTCTCCGGACGTCGTCCTCACACCGCACCCGCCAATTCGTTGCGATCGCCTTTCCGCCCTCGCTACAACGGGCGGATGGGGTCGACCTCGCCGACTGCCCGTCGCCCCCGTAACGCATCCCGTAACCCCTCGTAAGGAGGCACGTCCCACGGATTTCAAACGGTGGCGGGCAGTGCCCACCCTACGGACTTACCGGCGTCCACGCGGTAGGAAAATGGGAATGGTCACCCTGCTGCCGTCGGGCTGAAGGCGGGTTAATAGTAGTCCGGTTTGATCGCTGCCGGTGATGTCGATTTCGCGCGTGAAGTAATCTTCCGTGTCACCACCGGGACGGGTTTCGACCGAGAACACGATTTCCCGTGTCCCGTCGTCACGGGCGGTCGGGCCCGTGATCGTCACGAGGTCGGCCGGGTTCTTCCTGACTGTCAACGCGAACTTGAGACGTCCGGCGGACGGGAATATGCGTTGGTCGGCTTGGTCGTTGGCATCAACGACCGTCTCGTGCTCGATGCCGCTGCGGTAGGTCGCCAACGCCATGCGCGCGGTGTCGTCGCCGCCGCCGCCGTGCAGAACGGAAAACCCTTCGAGGTAGTCGTCCTCGGAGCCACCATCGAGATAGTCGGCGCCCCCGTTCGAGACGAGGGTGTCGTTGCCCTGTTGGCCGAACAACGTGTCCGACTGGCCGCCGCCCCCGACCCGATCGTTGCCGGGGCCCGCCTCCACGCTCGCGCGCACGCGCAACCTGGAACTCAGCAAGATCGAATCATTGCCGCGGCCGGCGTTGATTCGTACCAATCGCACGGCCGAGTTCGCGTACGTCGGCCCGGCTTGCCCCGAGATAAAGACCGTGAACTGCCGCGCCCCCGCGGCGACGGAAATCGCGTCGTCGCGCGAGGTTCCTTGGATGGTCAGGACGCCTTGGTCGAGTGACGCGACGACGCCGGCGAGGTGACGCCGACCTTCCAACGTCTCCATCGGAACAAAGTACATGATGGCCTACCTTCACTTCAAAACGTCAACGGCGTGCGAAGTCACGTTACGAATTTTCGATCGAATTGAGCACGTCGTTCGAATCCCGCTCGTTGTAGGGTGCGGCCAGCCGAGCGTAGTCCGTGCCGTTGCCGCCGTAGACCGAATCGACTTCGTTGTCCTGGGTGAAGAATTTGTCGTTGTTGTCATCGCCGTACAACACGTCGGTGCCGGCGTTGCCGTAGATGGTGTCATTGCCGGTCCAACCACGGATCAGGTCGGCATCGAGGCCGCCCTGCAACGAATCGTTGCCGACTTCGCCGCGGATTTCGTCGGCCCCGCGGTCACCGAACATGGTGTCGTCACCGTCGCCGCCGAACATCGTGTCGTTTCCAAGGACAGCCGTGCCGCCGTCATCACCGTACAGCAGGTCATCGCCGAGTTCACCGTAGATGTTGTCGGCGCGGTGCATCCCGTAGATGGTGTCGGTGCCGTCGCCCCCCAATAGGGTATCCGTGTGGTGTGAACCTTTGATGGAATCCGCCCCCCGGCCGCCATCGATGTACATTGAGAAGTTGATGTCGTCGGTCGTGTCGCTCGCGTCGTCATAGACGATAATGCTGTCACTACCGGCCAATCCGAAGATGCCGATCGATTGGGTTTTGACGGTCGCCGTCGTCGGGGCCGCCGACGGGTTGGTGACCGCGAGCGCTTCCGTCCCGTTCACCTTGACCCCGCACCTTGTTGGCCGCCTGATCGAGACGCACCTCGATGATGTC
>DASVSS010000306.1:0-1730 GCA_036387945.1 Tepidisphaeraceae bacterium
TGTCCCGGCTTGGCGGTGGTCTTGGCCTGACGCTTCTGGTCCTGCGACAGCGAGCGTCCCACGTCGTCCATCTCGGTGAAGCGCCCGTTCTCGTCGCGGCGGGCGTAGCGTTTGTCTCCTTTGTGCGGCTCGATCAACTCACGTTTCGACATTGTGAGGATCTCCTTTCGCACATGAACCAGTGCAACCGCGCTGCCTGATCGGCTGGTGCGGGGTGAGGGGATCGAACCCCCGACCCTCTCCGTGTAAAGGAGACGCTCTACCGCTGAGCTAACCCCGCATGCAAGGGCACGGATTGTGATCCGCTTCCGCCGGCAGGAGGAAAGCATATATGGGACTTTTCGGAAAGTCTTTTGAAGAAAAAGTGGAGAAGGCGCTGGAGACCGTGCGTGGCCAGTTCCCCGGGTCACAGATCGACGCGAAGGTGAACGACGAGGTCGTCACCCTCACCGGACGCACGAACGACATCAACACGAAGGGGCAGATCATGGCCGCCTTCAACGGTGCGGTGGAGACGAAGAACACGATCAATCAGATCGCCGTCGACACCCCGACCTCGCACGCCGCGGGGACGCAGTTCTCCAGCGTGCCGCACGCCGCCGGCACGCCGCTCGGCACCACCAGCGAGCATCGTATGCACGACGTCGCCTCCGGCGACACGCTCAGCGCGATCGCCAAGAAGTATTACGGCGACGCCTCGAAGTACAACCGCATCTTCGAAGCGAATCGCGACCAGCTCCACGACCCCGACCAGATCAAGGTCGGCCAGCGCCTCAAGATCCCGACGTAATCGCACTCCCGGCGAGGCGCGCGCCAGCGCCTCGCCGTCACGGCCCACGTGAAAGACGACGTGGAGGCCTCCGGCGGGCCGGTACGACCGGCAGCGCTGCATGGCCTAGCCTGAACGCACGCCTGTCTACCAAACACGTGTTTGCGCAACGGTTGGGCTCACTAAGCGCTGCCGGTCGTACCGGCCCGCCGGAGGCCTCCCGGTTGTTTTTTCTCGTTGGCGGACGGCCATGACGAACGTCGTACAATCCCGACATCCCCGGGATGAAAACGAAGCCGCTGGTCCTGCTGTGCTGGGTGCAGGTCGTCATCGCCGCGCTGACGGTGTTCCTCAACCTCCATAACCAGGTGACCCGTCCCGCGGCCGGGCTCGAGTACTCGCGCCGCGGCGGTACGGTGCTGCGCGTGCTCGGCGGCGGGCCGGCGGAACAGGCCGGGATTCGCGCCGGCGACCGCGTGCTCACCATCCGCGGCCACGCCGTCGGCCCGGAGGTTTATCCGTTCTTTTTCGTGCGGGCGGGGGAGCGGGTGCCCGTCGTCATCGAGCGGGACGGCGTGCAGCAGACGTTGGCGCTGGTGCCGGTGACGCAGGAACAGATCCGCCGCGGGCAGTTGCGCGCGGGCGGCGTCGTGGCGGCGGGCGCCGTCGCGGCCTACCTCAACTTTCCGCTGCACCTCTGGATGCTCGGCCTCGGCGTCGCGCTGCTCGTGCTGCGGCCGGGGAACAAAGACGCGCGGCTCGCGGCGATGCTGCAGGTCTACTGGGCCGGCAGCATGTTCATGTTCCGCGCGTACGGCTTCGGAGTCGTGCTCGCGGCCATGCCGGCGATCCTGCGCGCGCCGCTGCTGATCGTCGACGCCGTCTTCGCCGCCGCGTTCTTCGCCGTCTGCGTCCATTTCGCGATGACGTTTCCGGGCGCGCGGCGCGGCGGATGGGAAGT
>DASVSS010000307.1:0-8516 GCA_036387945.1 Tepidisphaeraceae bacterium
CGATCTACCACGACACTGCCCTGCTGGCGTTCGTCAGCGGCCTGCCCGACGGGGCGCAGCGCGTCGCCAACCTTGGACATCTGCACGACCGCGCCCGGCAGTTCGAATCGTTCAACCGCCCGACGGTGGCGCGCTTCCTGCACTTCCTGGGCGGCATCGAAGACGAAGGCGACATCGGCATGCCCGCCGTCGCCGGCACGGCGACCAACGCCGTGCGGATCATGAGCATTCACAAGAGCAAGGGCCTGGAGTTCCCCGTCGTGATCCTGCCGGACTTAGGCAAAGGCTTCAACTTGCGCGACGCCGAGACGAAGCTCATCGTCGACGATTGCGTCGGCATCGCGGCGCGGGTCGTCGATGCCGACAAGGAAGTGCATTATGCGTCGATCGGCGCAGTGCTGGCGCAGGCGGAGGTGCGCCGCAAGGCCCTGGCCGAGGAGCTGCGCGTGCTGTACGTCGCGGCCACGCGCGCCAAGGAATGCCTTATCCTCATCGGCACGGGGGTCGCGGGCTCGATCGACGCCGCCGACGCCGAGTGGTCCTCGCACCGCGGCGCGATCGATGCCGGCGACGTGCTCGCTGGCGGGTGCATGCTCGACTGGATTCTGCCCGCGTCGAGCGTCGTGGAGGCGACCGCCCCGGGGTCGTTCGACCGCCACGAACACACCGCCGCCGACGTCGAAGCCTGGGCCGACGCCCTGCTCGTGCGCCGCGCCCCCGACGCGGCAGCGGGGTTGATCGCAAACCTCAAGCCGCTGCTGGGCCCCGTCCGCGCCGACGCCGTCGCCAAAGGCGCGATCGACCGGCTATCGTTCGCGTACCCGTTCGACAAGATGACCGGCGAGCCGGCGGCGGCGTCGGTGACGAACCTGACCAAGCGCGGCAAGTCGTTCGTCGTCAGCGACCCCGGCCGACGCACGGCGGTGAAGGTCGCCGCCGGGTCGCTTCACCTTCCCCGCTGCGTCGAGCAGACCGGCCGCACCCGGCCGGAAGACGTGGGCACCGCCACGCACGCCCTGCTGCAGCGCCTCGATTTCGCCCGCGCGCAAACGGTAGAGGACCTGCATAAGCAGGCCGTCGAGCTCGTCGCCAAGCGCTTCATCCGCAAAGACCTGCTTCGCGCGATCGATTACGACGGCGTCGCGTGGCTGCTGGGCACGGAGCTGGGGCGTCGCATGCGCGACGCCGCGCCCGGCGCACTCGTGCGCGAAGTCGACGTCGTCTACGCCGCCCCGCGCGAGGACGACCCCACCGGCGGCGACCCGCGTGACCGCGTGATGGTGCGCGGCCGACTCGACGCGATGCTCATCGGGCCTGACGGTGTGCACGTCATCGATTACAAAACCGACCGCGTCTCCTCCGAGGCGGTGGCCACGCGGGCCGAGTTCTACGAAGGCCAGATCGCCGCCTACGGCGAAGCCGTGACGCGCATCGCCGGCGTGCCGCTGGTCGCCGCGACATTGGCGTTCATCACGCCGCGCGTGCTCCGCACGGTCGGCGCAGCAACCAGGAGCGAGGCGTAGTCCGTCGCCGGCCGCCTTCAAAACACATGCCTTCTCCGCTGCCTTATTTTCTCGACGATTTCCCCGGCATAGGCGGCGCGCTGAAGCAGCGGGCAGAAGATTTCTTCGTCGCCGAGATTCCCGCCTACGAGCCCAGCGGCGAAGGCGAGCACGTGATGGTGGAGGTGCAGAAGATCGGGATGACCACGCCCGACGCCGTGCGGCTGATCGCCAGGCAGCTCGGCGTAGAGCGCCGCGTCGTCGGCTATGCGGGAATGAAGGATGCCCGCGCCGTCACTCGGCAGATCATGACCATCAGCGGCGTGACGCCCGAGCAGGTGCGTGAAGTGAAGACCGATGGCCTGGCCGTACTGTGGGCCGAGCGGCACCGCAACAAGATCCGCCTCGGGCATCTGGCGGGCAATCGGTTCGTCGTCCGCGTGCGGGAGGTCGACCCGATGCGGGTGATCGCCCTCCTGCCGGCACTGGCGGTGCTCGAACGCCGCGGCGTGGCGAACTATTTCGGACAGCAGCGCTTCGGCGTGCGCGACGAGAACGACCTGCTCGGCGCAGCCTTCCTCCGCGGCGACGACGCCGCCGTTCTGCGCCTGCTGCTTGGCGAGCCGCGGCCAGGAGTCGACGCGCCGCAATCACTCGAAGCGCGCGAAGCGTTCGCTGCCGGCGATCACGAGCGGTCGATGAGCGCCTTGCCGCACTGGGCCCATTCCGAGCGGGCGGCGCTGTCGCGCTTCATCCGCACCGCCGACGCCGCCGCCGCGGTGCGTGCGGTCGATTCGGCGGTGCGACGCTTGTGGGTCAGTGCCTTGCAGTCGCGGATGTTTAATGACGTGCTTGCCGCCCGTGTAAAGGATATCGACCGGCTGATCGACGGCGACATCGCCTTCAAGCATGAGAACGGCGCGTGCTTCGCGGTGCCCCTCGCGGCTGCGGAGCAGCCGCGGGCCGATGCGTTCGAGATCAGCGCCACGGGGCCGATGATCGGCGCCACCATGCTGCGACCGGACGGCCGCGCATTGGAGATCGAAACCGCCGCACTCGCCGCGGCGGGCGTGTCGGCCGAGGTGTTCACCGCAAACGACCGTGACCAAGCCCCCGGCGAGCGCCGCCCGCTGCGCGTGCGCCCGACCGAGCTTCGCGCCGAGAGCGGCGTCGACGCCCACGGGCCATACATCACGCTCGGCTTCACGCTCCCGCGCGGCGCGTACGCGACGGTTCTGTTGCGCGAACTCATGCGCAATGACGATGCGGTCGCCCAGGCCGAAGCCCCGGGCGATTCTGCCTAGCATCTTCGTGATGCCGATTTAGACCCTTGTTTTCACGCCCGGTGCCGATAAGCGCACTTCCGGCGTCACACGCCAAGCTTGCCGGACGCGAAGTACGCGTCGATCCCGCGCCGCAGGTCGTACGCCGGCCGGTAGCCGATCGCCTCGGCGGCCTGCGTTTGGTCGGTCTCGGTCCAGTCCTGCGTAAAGCTGTACGGGTTCTTGAAGTAGTCCGGCGGCAGGTCCGTGCCCAGCACGCGGTTGAGCTCGGCGATCACTTCGTTAAAACTCCAGCTCGCGCCGGCGCCGGCGTTGAAGTTCCCGCTCGATCCGGCCTCCATCGCGCGCAGGTTCGCGGCCACCACGTCGTCGATGTAGACGAAGTCGCGCCGCTGCTCGCCGTGCTCAAACACGCGCGGGCGGTTGCCGGCGCGCATGGTTCTGGCGAGCTGGTGAATCATGCTCGCGAGCTTTCCCTTGTGTGCCTCGCCGGGGCCGTACACGTTGCTGTAGCGCAGGCCGACAACGGGCTTCTTCAGCCGGCGTGCATAGATGCCGGCGAGTCGCTCCTGCTGCACCTTCGTGAAGGCGTATACGTTGAGCGGATCGAACGGCTGCCCTTCGTGCATCGGCGGCGTGGCGCGGCCGTACACGCTGCAACTGCTCGCCCACACCACGCGCGCCGCGGTGTCGACGGCCAGATCGAGGACCTGCCGGAACTGCTCGATGTTGTTGCGCAAAAATCCGTTGACGTCGTCCCCCGCCGCCGCCGAGCCGTCGGAGGCGATCACGCCGGTGATGGCGGCCTGGTGGAAGATCACGTCAAAGGCCCCGCCAGTGCGGACGACGGCGCGTACTGAATCGATGTCGAGCCGGTGCGCCAGCGTGAGCACGTCGCCGCCGAAATCGGCCAGGTTCTGCCAGCCGGCGGCCTGGAAGGTGTCGACCGCGGTGACGTCGTGCCCGTCGGCCGCCAGCCGCCGCGCGAGGTTCGAGCCGATGAATCCGCCGCCGCCGGTGACTGCCACACGCATGAGTTCTCCTTCGCCCGCGGCCGAAAATAGGGCGGCGGCGGTCGGTGTCAAAGCGCATCGCCGGGATGCGCATCGGCGACGCGCGTGCCCTGTGATTGCGGTCGCAAGGCGCCTGTGGCCCTACGGCGCGCCAGCCTGGGCGAACGTCGCAGGGCGGGCGGCCCGCCCGCCAAGATGGATTTTAAGTCGGCGGGCGGGAAGCCCGCCTCACGGATCGCATGATCGCCGCGCTGGCGTCACGCGCGTGATCCGGGTGCGTCTACGCCAGTTCCCGCGCCCGCCGTGCGGCGATGAACGAGCGGATGCAAAGCGCGACCGTGATCGCGCACACCACGCCCATCCCGCCCACCGACGTGCGGGCCAGCGACGACATGTTCGACCACCGCGCCGCCCCGGCCCCGACCGCCGCCAGCACGCCCAGCAGGGCGACCGCCGCCAGTGCGTGCATGAAGTGCTTGCGCATCGACGGCTTGGCGAGCGACGCGGCGCCGAGAACAATGAAAATGACGCCGACATAGAGCGGGATCAGCGCCGTCGCCACCTTGGCGGCGTTGGCCGCGCCGATCAGCCCAAGCACGGCCAGCAAAACGCCCATCACAATCGCGGTCATCGGCATCGTCATTCTCCGGGGTAACTGTCCGTACGCGCTTCGCGCCGGATCAAACTCATTCAGGCAAACTCATTCAGGCAAACCGCGCCAGCAGGTCGTGGCGGGTCAGGTCGTATTGCAGCGGCGTGACGGTGATGTACCCGTCGCGCAGGTAGGCGACGTCGGTGTCGGACTCGGTTTCGCCGAGCCGAAAGACCGACGAGTTCCAGAAGTAGGCTCGCCCGCGCGGGTCAAGGCGCTTCTCGTAGGTGTCGGTCCACGGCCGGGTGCACTGGCGGCACACCTTCACCTGCGGCGCCGGATCGCCCGCGCGCAGCGCGGGCACATTGATGCTCGCCACTTGCCCCGCGCTAAGGCCCTTGCGCTGCAGACCGGCGATCACCGGCAACAGCTCGGCGGCGGCGCGGTCGTAGTCCGGGGTGACGTCGTTTTTCAGCAGCAGCGACACCGCCACCGCCGGCAGGCCCAGGAATGCCGCCTCGATCGCCGCGGCCACCGTGCCGGAATAGATCACGTTGATGCCGACGTTCGCCCCGCTGTTAATGCCGCTGACCACCAGGTCCGGCGCACGCGGCAGGATCTGCGAGACCGCCAGCTTCACGCAGTCCGCCGGCCGCCCGTCGACGGCGGTGCCGAAGACGTTTTCTTCCAGTTCCACCTGGCTGGTCAGCAGCGGCGTGCTGATCGTGACGCCGTGGCCGGTGGCGCTCTGCACCGTCTCGGGGGCGACGACGTGCACGTCGCCGAGGTCTTTGAGGGCGTGATACATCGCGCGCAGGCCCGGTGCGTGGATGCCGTCGTCATTGGTCAGCAGGATGAGCATGCGTGCGGCGAGTATAGTGGCAACGCCATGAAGAATCAGCCGCCGCGGCTCACACGCGACCAGGTGCGACAAGTCGATCGCATGGCGATCGACGTTTACGGCATCCCGGGCGTGCTGCTGATGGAAAACGCCGCGCGCCAACTCGCCGACGCAGTCGCCGCCGGCGGCGCGCCCTCATTGCGCGTGCTGGTCGTTTGCGGCGCCGGCAACAACGGCGGCGACGGCTACGCCGCCGCGCGGCACCTCGACCTCCGCGGCCACGCCGTGCGCGTCCTCTCACTGATGCCGATCGAACGCCTCACCGGCGACGCGCGCACCATGGCCGACATCGCCGTCCGCTGCGGCATCGGGATGACCGACGACGTGAGCGCGACCGCCGCCGGCGGATGGGACGTAATCGTCGACGCGATCTTCGGCACCGGCCTGTCGCGTCCGCCGGAGGGCGAAGCCCGCGCGGCGATCGAAGCGATCAACGCGGTGGTCGATTGCGCTGTCGTCGCCGCAGACGTGCCCAGCGGCCTGGACTGCGACACCGGGCAGCCACTCGGTGCCTGCGTGCGGGCCGACGTGACGGTGACGTTCGTGCGATCGAAGACCGGGTTTGACGTACCAGCGGCCGGGCAGTTCACGGGCCGCGTGGTGGTGGCCGACATCGGCGCGCCGCAGGCCATTGTCGAGAAGATCGTCCGTGCGGAATGAGGTGCCAACGACGCTTCCCGGTCCGTCCTCCTCCGGGGGAGGCCAAGTGGACCGGCGTGCGGCATGCAACGGCGGCTGGCTGACGCCTAAGAAGCAAACCCCTCGCCCGGTACTCCGGAAGAGGATAGGGAAAGGGCCGAGCGTCTAGGCGGGCTAAAGCGATGAAGCGTCCGCCCGTTCCCACTGGCCTCGCCTGCAGGGGACGGACCGGAGCGACGTAGTTTCTTGTCACTTGTGGCGGCCCGAGTCGCGCAGCGCGTCGGCGGACAATCCAAAATTTTTTCGACGCGGCGGCCGGGCGAATCGCCTCTGTGCTGCGCTGCCGTCTGCATGATCGCGCAGCGCGACGGGTAGATACGGATGAACGCACTCCGCACCGCACGCCCTAACTCCCCGAGCGTCACAGCCCTCAAACCGATGCGGCGGTCTGGGCCATCTGCGCGACGTTGGCGCACGCGCCGCCTGCCGGCCAAGTCATGGCCGGCTCGAAGGATGCAGGCCGTTTGTCGCTGTTGCGCGCTAAAAAATGGCAGGAACGAAATCACCTGCCCCGCCCCGTCAAATTCCCAACCCGGGCGATCCGCCGTACAATACCAGACTTCAATTTTTCTGAGGACGCGATGAATTTCAGCGGCGCGATGACGGCCTTAATCACCCCCTTCCGCGACGACAAGCTCGACGAAGCGCGGTTTCGCCAGCAGATCGAGCGGCAGATCGAAGGGGGCGTGAGTGCGATCGTGCCGGTGGGCACGACCGGCGAGTCGCCGACGGTTTCGGTCGAGGAGCACGCCCGCGTGATCGAGTTGGCCGTCGAAGTCGCCGCGGGGCGGGTGGCGGTGATCGCCGGCACCGGCGCCAACGCCACCAGTGAAGCGATCGAGCTGCACCGTCGCGCCCGCGGCGCGGGGGCGGATGCGTGTCTGTCGGTCAACCCCTATTACAACAAGCCCAGCCAGGACGGGTTGGTGGCGCACTTCATGGCCATCACCGAAGCCGTCGATCTGCCTATCGTGCTGTACAACATCCCCGGCCGCACGGGCATTACCATGACGCCGGCGACGGTGGCGAAGCTGCACGCTGCGGGAAATTTTCCGTGCATCAAGGAAGCGACCGGCTCGCTCGACATCGCCACCGAGATCATGCAACTGTGCGACATCAGCGTCGTCAGCGGCGACGACTCGCTCACCCTGCCGCTGATGAGCGTTGGCGGCACGGGCGTCATCAGCGTGCTGTCGAACCTGATGCCCCGCAAAGTGGCCGACCTCGTCGCGGCGTTCGCACGCGGCGACGCGATGCTGGCGGCGCAGATCCATCATGACGTGTTCCAACTGACCAAATCGCTATTCCTCGACGGCAACCCCGCTGGCATCAAGGCGGCGATGAACATCGCCGGCCTGGACAGCGGCGAGCTGCGCTTGCCGCTCGTTCCCGCGAGCGCCGCCACGCGGGCGGCGATCGCGTCGCAAATGCACCGACTTGGCATCACAACGGCGACCGACGAGCTTGTCGGCGCGCGCTGACGCGCCAAGGATTGGGTGCCCCGGTTGGCCGCACTTGGGGCTGTAGCACCGAAACGATTCGACATTTCAACATGACGCATTTGTGCGTATCCATCACCGTCGAAGACGCCGCCGCGGCGCAGCGCGATCTTGCCCTTGCCGCCGAGCGCGGCGCGGACCTGGCGGAGTTGCGGATCGACACCTTCACCGACGTCGATGCCGTGCGGCGGCTGCTGCAGGGCGCGGCGTTGCCGACGATCGTCACCTGCCGCGCCGCCAGTGAAGGCGGCCACGGCACGCTCGATGACGTGTCGCGTCTTTCACTGCTGATCGAAGCCGGCGCCGCGGGGGCCAGTTATCTCGACATTGAATACGCCACGGTCGTCGACCAGCACTGGGCCGGGCCCGCCAAGCCGCGCAGCCAGCGGCCGGGGTGGATTTATTCGTCTCACAACTTCGTCTCGCGCCCGCCGCAGCTCAACCAGCTCCGCATCGACCTCGCACAGAGCGCGTGCGACGTGATGAAGATCGCCTGGAACGCCCGCAGCGTGCGCGACAACTTCGAAGCCTTCGAGATCATGCGCGGCCGACAAAAGCCCACGGTCGTGATCTGCATGGGCGAGGCCGGCCTCATCTCGCGCGTGCTGGCGAAAAAGTTCGGTGCGTTCCTCAGCTTCGCTTCACTCGACGCGCAGTCGGCGACCGCGCCGGGGCAGGTGACGATCGAGCAGATGAAGCGGCTCTACCGCTGGGACGCGATCGGCGAGAACACGCGCGTCTACGGCGTCGTCGGCCAGCCGATCGCGCACACGATGTCGCCGGCGGTCCACAACGCGGCGTTCGACGCCACCGGGCACGACGGCGTTTACGTCCCGCTGCTGGTCGAAGCGTCGTACGAGGCGTTCAAGGCGTTCATGGAAGACGCCTTAGCCTGCCCGGCGCTGACGCTCTCGGGGCTGTCGGTGACGATCCCGCACAAGGAGAACGCGCTGCGCTACCTGCGCGAAAAAGGATGGGCGGTCGAGCCGCTCGCCGAGCGGATCGGCGCTGTGAACACGATCGACAT
>DASVSS010000308.1:0-4741 GCA_036387945.1 Tepidisphaeraceae bacterium
GAAGTGGCACACGGAGAAGTTCGGCCCGCCGGATAAGTTCGGCTACAAGGATTTCATCCCTCTTTTCACGGCCGACAAGTACGACCCCGACGCCTGGGCCTTGCTGTTCAAGCGCAGCGGCGCGAAGTACGTCGTCCCCACCGCCGAACACCACGACGGATGGGCGCTGTGGGACAGCGAGTTGACGAAATGGTGCGCGGGCAAGATGGGTCCGAAGCGCGACCTCATCGGCGACATGGCCGTCGCCGTGCGCAAGCAGGGGCTGAAGTTCGGCGTCTCGAACCACCGCCTCAACCATTACGACTTCATCATGCCCAGTACCGGCCTGGCGACCGATTTGTTCGACCCCGCCAATGACGACTTCTACTGGGTCGCCAATCACAGCGACAAGCGGTACGAAGAATTTCTCGCCGACTGGGTGGCGCGCAGCGTCGAGCAGATCGATAAGTACCAGATTGACATGCTGTGGTACGACATCGGCGGCAGCAGCCGGACGCTCGACCCGGTGTTCACCAAGGTCGCGGCCCACTACTTCAACCGCGCCGCGGAGTGGAACAAGCAGGTGGCGATCAGCGCCAAGGGCTCGGCCTTCCTTGCCGGGGTCATCACCGATTACGAGCGGCAGGGCCGGGCGCCGATGGAGCTGACGGATCACGTCTGGCAGTCCGACGACCCTATCGCCAACAAGTTCGGCTATACCGAGAACCTTGAGTACACGACGCCCGACTCGATCATCCATCGCCTGATCGAGAACACCAGCAAGAACGGCAACCTGCTGCTGAACATCTCGCCCCGCGCCGACGGCACGATCCCGCAGGAGTAGCAGGACATTCTGCTGGCGGTGGGGCGCTGGCTGGAGACCAACGGCGAAGCGATCTACGGCACGCGGCCGTGGACCAAGTACGGCGAAGGCCCCGCTGCCGACGCCGCCGCGGCGGCGATGGTCGCAATCCGCAAAGCCGGCTTTGCCGGACGGGCGAACGAAAAGAACCAGGGCGACGCCAACGTCGGCGGCGGCGGGCAGCCGCGCCGGGGCTACACGCCCCAGGACGTCCGCTTCACGACAAACGGCGACACGCTCTACGCGATCCTGATGAGCCGGCCGAAGGAGACGGCGGTCATCCACTCGCTCGGCAGCGGGGCGGGGAAGATCGAAAAGATCGAACTCCTCGGCCATGGCCCCGTCTCGTTCACGCAGGATGCCGCGGGGCTGAACGTCACGCTGCCGGCCGAGGCGCCGGGGCAGACGACATTGGCACTGAAGATCACGGGCCTGCGACTGGGAAGTTCGAAGCCCGCTCAATAATGGCGCTGGAAGCCGGACCCAAGCTTCGCCGAACGTAAGCGGCGCGGGAATCTTAGCAGGACGTTCCCTTGTCCTCGGGATGCGACGCGCCGTGTTACCATTCCGAGTCGCATGCGCGCGGACGAACTCGATTTTGAACTCCCGCCCGAACTGATCGCGCAGGTGCCTGCGGCGCGGCGGCCGGCGGCGCGACTGTTGCATTACCGCCGCGCCGATCGATCGATTGCCCACCGGCTGTTCTCGGACTTGCCGTCGTTGCTGCGGGCGGGGGATTTGCTCGTGCTCAACGACACGCGCGTGCTGCCGGCACGGCTGGCGTTGGTGAAAGCGACCGGCGGGCGGGTCGAGGGGCTGTTCGTCGGCGAGCAATCGGTCGGGCGGTGGGACGTGCTGCTGAAAAACGTCGGGCCGGTCACTTCGGCCTCGCGGTATAACCTGATCGCCACGGGGCAGCCGCCGCTGGCGGTGACGATCGCCAGCGCCGCCGGCGGCGGGCGGTATACGTTGGACGTGGCGACCGACCTGCCGGCGGTCGAGGTATTGGAGCGCTACGGGCGAATGCCCTTGCCGCCCTACATCCGCCGCGACAAGTCCGCCGACCCGCGCGACGTTGACGACCGGGCGCGGTACCAGACAGTCTACGCCGGTGAGCGCCAAGGCGGCCGAAGCGTAGCGGCCCCGACGGCGGGGCTGCACTTCGATGCCGACCTGCTCCAGCAGGTGCGGGCACGCGGGATCGAGACCGCGGCCGTCACGCTTGAGGTCGGGCTGGGGACGTTCAAGCCGGTGGAAGTGGATGAGTTGGCGGACCATGCGATGCACGTCGAGCGCTATCACATTGCCCCCGCGGCGGCGGCGGCGATCAGCGCCGCCAAGGCCGCCGGGCGGCGCGTGATCGCCGTCGGTACCACCGCCGCCCGCGTGCTCGAAAGCCAACCGCCGGGGGAGACGATCGAGCCGGGTTCGGGCGACACGGGCATCTTCCTGTACCCGCCGTACGCATGGCGGCACGTCGACGCGCTTGTGACGAACTTCCACCTGCCGCGCAGCACCCTCATCGCGCTTGTGGCGGCGTTCGTGGGGCTGGACGCGCAGCGCCGCATTTACGCCGAAGCGATCGCCCATCGCTACCGTTTTTTCAGTTATGGGGACGGGTCGTTTCTCGAGTAAGTGGGAAAGCGTTGCGTGGTCGCGCTCGCGCCGTGCAAACGTTGCGGGCGGCCATGCAATGGCGGACCGCAGCCGCCCGAGAAGCAAACCCCGCTCCCGGTAAGCCGGGAGAGGGTAGGGCGAGGGCCAAGCGTCTAGGCACTCTATTTCGATGAGGCGTCCGCCCGCCCCCACCTAGCCTCCCCCGGAGGGGAGGAACCGGATGGATTGTCGGCCAAGTGGCTACTGTCTCGTTCGCGTATTACGGCAACCGCTGCACTAGTTCTCGCTCTCACCCGTCAGTCGCGTCGCGTTCGCCTGGGTTAGCCCGAAGGCGACGTGGCTGACGTGGCTGTTGATGCGGCGAAGATTCGTCAAGAGGTCCAGGTGCACCGCGCTGCTGTCGTGGGCGTCGGCGACGCTGGAGCTGTTGAGCTGGTAGAAGTGCGTGTCGCGCAGCTGGCGCACTTCGCGGTCGATGTACTCCTTGTGACGCAGCAGCTTGGCGGCCAAGTCGGCGTCGCGGGTGTGGAACGCCGCGTCGGCGATAAGCATGTTCTCGCTCACGCGCCGGTCGAGATCGTCCAGCACCGCCCACGCCTGCGGCGAGAAGGCGATGCGCCGGCGGATCTTCTTGCGCACGAGCTCGCAAAGGTTTTTGTCGACAAGGTCGCCGATGGTTTCGAGTTCCGACAGGTACGTCAGTTGCCGCAATCGTTCGCCGGCCTGATCGGGGTCGAGGCTGTGGGCGTCGAGACGGGCGAGAAACCGTTTGATGTGAGCATCGAGCTGATCGACCTGGTTATCGCGGTCGCTGATCTCCTTGACGAGTTGTTCGTCGTCACTCTTGAGGGCGCGCCACACGTCGTCACACATGCCGCGCACGATCTCGGCCACGCGGAGGATTTCGCGGAGCGACTGGCTTAAGGCAAGGGTGTTGCCGTCGATGAGCTGGTTCTCGAGGTACCGCGGGCGGGCCGGGTCGTCGTTGGCCTGCGTGCCGGCGGGGACGAGGTTTTCGACCGCGCGGATCAGCAGCGGCACGAACGGCAGTACGAGCAGCAGCTTAAGGACGTTGAAGCCCGTGTGGGCGTTGGCCACCTGCCGCGGCATCTGCATCGACGTTGCCGTCAGAGCCGGCAGCACCAGCGGCAGCGCCAGCAGGAACAACGCGGCTACAACGATCTTGCTCAGCAGGATGCCCAGGGCCAGGCGCCGGCTTTCGACCTGTGCCCAGCCCATCATCAGGGTCGTCAGCGCCACGCCGACGTTCGCCCCGGCCACCGCCGCCACTGCCGCGGCCAGGGGCAAGGCGAAGCCGTCGCCGCTTCCGCCGGCGGCGCCGCTGAGTCCGACGATCAGTCCCACGGTCGCCGTGCTCGACTGCAGCCCGACGGCGATCAGCGCCGCTGCCGCCGCCAGGATCGCCGGGTGATTGCTGACGATCTGCAGCACGCGCGCGAAGTCGCCGCCGGGGTTCACCCCCGCAGCGGCCTGGCCGATGAAGCCGACGCCGAGGAACAAAAACCCGAAGCTCAGGGCTATCTGCCCGAACCCGCGCAAGCGGACGGATTTGGCGTACTGGTAGAACGCGACGCCGAAGAGGATGAAGATCGGCGCGAAGTGTTCGATCTTCAGCGACAGCAGTTGCACGGTCGCCGTCAGGCCGATGTCGGCGCCGAGCATCACCAGCAGCATCTGCCGCGGCGTGACGTGCCGCGCCTGCACGGCCCGCACGGCGAGGTTTGACAGGCTCGTGCTTGAAGGGGCCAGGAACGAGATGCCCAGACCCGTCAGCAGCGCCCGGGGCGGGGTGCATGACGCATGCTCGAGCAAAGCGCCAAGGCGCTCGCCGAGCAGTCGATCAAGGCCTTTGCGTAGCGTCCGAACGCCGTACAGAACCAGTGCGATGCCGCCGAGGAGATTAAAGAACAGGAGCACCGGTGGATCGCCTCCGAAAGCCGCATTTTTCAGCGGCCAGTACGTCTCAACACATGAACAGCACGTATCTTAGTCGTTTTCTTAGCGCCGCGTTAACAAATTCGAATGTGCAAATTCGATGCCCGTGGTCAGGAAATGCCTGACGTGGAAGATCATCGTCCAAGGGGGAGGGCGAGTTTAGCCGTCCAATAGCAAGGGTCGATGCGCTGATAAGCCGTGATGACGTGTTGCGGCTTGCGCGAAAATCCGCCTGTGCTTAAATCGTCGCGCCCCCTCTGGTCCCTCTCCCCTCCGGGGGAGGCTAGGTATGGGCGGCCAACGACCTGCAATAGCGGCGTGCTAATG
>DASVSS010000309.1:0-1542 GCA_036387945.1 Tepidisphaeraceae bacterium
GTGTCGGGGATGCTCATCGTGCGGCAATGGTTCCAGAACGGGCTGTCGTCGCGCGCGGTGGCTTTATAATGGAGAATGATGAAGTCGCGGATGCGGGCATATTCGCGCGCCGTCAGCCGGTTGTAGGCATCCTGCTGCGGCTGGGTGATGCCGGACAGGGACAGCAGCGCAACCAGCTTGGTGATGCCGGTGCTGATCAGGTGGATGGAAGTCGATTCGAGCGGCTCCATGAACCCCGCCGCGAGGCCGATGGCGACGACGTTGCCGTTCCAGAACTTCTTGCGGCGGCCGGTGACGAAGCGCAGGAAATTGGGCTCGGCGGTGGGCTTGCCGGCCAAGTTGCCGGCCAGGATGTCGAGCGCGGCGCCGTCCTCCATGAAAGCGGAGCAATAAACGTGGCCGTTGCCGTTGCGGTGCTGCAGCGGCACCTGCCATTGCCAGCCCGCGTCATGCGCGGTGCAGCGCGTGTAAGGCAGCGGCTGGCTGCCGTCGTCGCGGTTGCAGGGCAAAGCCACAGCGCGGTCGCAGGGCAGCCAATGGGTCCAGTCCTCGTAGCCTGTTTTGAGCGCCCCTTCGATCAGCAGGCCGCGAAAGCCCGAGCAATCGATGAACAGATCGCCGCCGATCTCGCTGCCGTCGTCGAGCGAAACGGAGGCGACATGGCCGCTCTCCCCGTCGAGGCGGACGTCGGTGACCCGGCCTTCCCGGCGCTCCACGCCGCCGGCTTCCGAGAAGGTGCGCAGGAAGCGGGCATAACGGCCGGCGTCGAGGTGGTAGGCATAGTTGATCGGCGGCAGGTCGCCGGGCTGATCGGCGGGCGTCTTGGCGAAGCGCTGGAACATCGCGGCCATGGTTTCGGCGTTGAAGACCTGGATCGGACGCTTGTCCCCCGCCTCGCGGAGCTTGTGCCAAAGCTGGTGAAAGGAAATGCCGTCGACCTCGTAGCCATAGGCGCCGAAGGGGTGGAAATAGCTGTCGCCCTTTTTGCCCCAGTTGACGAACTGGATGCCGAGCTTGAAGCCGCCCTGCGCGGCGGCGAGCATCTCCTGCTCGTCGATGCCGAGCAGTTTGTTGAACTGCACGAACGGCGGGATCGTGGCTTCGCCGACGCCGACCGTTCCAATCTGCTCCGATTCGATCAGCACGACCTCGAGCTTGTGCGCTGATTTCAGGCGCGAAAGCGCGGCCGCGGCCATCCAGCCCGCCGTTCCGCCGCCGACGATCACGATCCGTTCGATTGCCATAGGGCAGAATGAATCGCACTTTTGCGCCGCGCTGACCAGAGCCAAAGCTTTGTCACACCCCTGCAACGTTCCCACTTGTGAACGTTCACATTCCGACATATGCAGGGGTCAAAGAGCGGTCATCGAAATGTCCGCCGCAACAGGGGGAGGTCGTTTTGAAGGCCATCAGCACGAAGTTTGCCGCCGTCTCGCCGCGTGTTCGCGCGCTTTCCGTCGTGTCCGCGCTTGCCATTTGCGCCGCCTATGCGGGGCCCGCCGCGGCGCAGGAAACGCTCGACGAGGAATCGCCGGCCGGCAC
>DASVSS010000310.1:0-9607 GCA_036387945.1 Tepidisphaeraceae bacterium
CTTCACCATCTGGAACGCCCGGCTGCCAGCGTCCCAGTACTCGCCGCGGTCCGGGGTGACTTCGATCAGCACGAGGTTCGGGTCGTCCGGCCCTTCGAACCAATTCTTCCAGACCGCTGACCACAGCTCTTTGATCTTGGCGCGGTTGTCGATCACGCGGGCAAGACCGTTGAGGCTGGCCCATTCGCTGCCGGTGCTGTTGGTGTAGCCGAGGCAGACGTGCGGGTCGTGATCGAGTTCATCGACCTTGCCCGACCGCCGCTGCGTGGCGAAGTAGATGACGCTGTCGCCTTCCTTCACCTCGGCGTTGACCATCGGCCGCCCGTGCAGGCTGCCGGCCTGGTGGGTGACCATGAACGCGGTGCGCGCGTCGTTGACGATCTTGAACAAATGCTTTTGCTGATCCGACGAAGTTTGCTCTTGCGCTGCCATGGTCGCAGTCGCTCCTTTGGGATTGGTCTTTGGATGAGTGCCGTGGGGGTATCGCCGGTCAGCAGCCCATCATGCGGAATGCCACGAACGCGATGATCGCAAACACGATGCTGCCGCTGCCGAGATAGACCAACAGCGCTTTGCCCGCTGCGCCAGTGCGTTTTGCCGTCTGAAGGAATGTTTTCATAACCTTCTCCTTTGGTAAGACTATTCGAGAACGAAAGCCGCGCCGGGGTAACTCCCTTATGAATATGCGTTTAATTCCTTCGCGTGTCGGCTGATGCGACCTATCGACGAAAATAGATTTAATGCCCTCGCGCAGGCCGCACGGGGGATACGGTGTGAAGTCCCTCAAAAGGAGCACACCATGGCGACGGGCAAGAAGAAATCGACGACCAAGAAAACCAGCCGCTGCTGGACGGGCTATGAGCCTGTGCCGGGTAAGAAGCCGGGCGCGAAGGGGAGTTGCCGGAAGAAGTAAGCGCGGCCGTGGAATCCCATGCCCTACCTGGGACTACGCCCCGCAATGTCAGCCTCCGCTTCCGGTCCCTCCCCTGCGGGGGAGGTTAGGTGGGGGCGGGCGGACGCCTCATCGCAGTCAAACGCCTAGACGTTCTGCCCTCTCCCTACCCTCTCCCGGAGTACCGGGCGAGGGGTTTGCTTCTCTGGGTCAGCTCGCCGCTATTGCATGTTGTTGGGCCGCCCAGCGAACCTCCCCCAGGAGGGGGAGGAACCGGAAGTGCGGGGCGGTGCGTCAAACTCGGTTCAACCCGTACGATGTACGCATGCTCCATCTTGAAGGGCGTATCAGTGTGCTTGCCGCGTTGGCCGCGCGGCGGAGGCGGGTGCAGGTGGTGCTGGTCAAAAGTGATCTCGCCGCCGACAAGGCCGCCGATCTGCTGACCGCCGCCGAGGCCGCGGGCGTGCCGGTGCGGCGCGTGGCGGGGGGCGAGTTGTCGGCGATGGTGCACGGCGCGTCGCACGGCGGCGTGGTGGCGGTGTGCGGACCGATGCCGCGCACGACGCCGGACGAACTGCTCGATCTCGTCGCCGCGGCGTCCGGGCCGCCGCTGCTGCTCATGCTCGAAGGCGTCGACGACGCGCGTAATCTTGGCTTCACCCTGCGCACCGCCCACGCCGTGGGCGTGACGGCGGTGCTGATCAAAAAGCATTTGTGGGATTTCGACGAAACCGAAGTCGCCCGTGCCGCCAGCGGAGCGCTCGAACACATCCCGCTCGTGCAGTTCGAGTCGATCGATCTGCTGCGGCAGCTCCAGAAAAAAGGCCTTCGTCTCTACGGCTGTCTCGCCGGCGTGCGGCGGAGTCTGTTCCGCACGCGGCTCGACCGCCCGGTGATCCTCGCCATCGGCGGCGAAAAGCGCGGCCTGAGCGGGGCCGTGCGGAACATCTGCGACCGCTTCATCACTATCCCCTCGCTCGCCGACGCCAGCTCGCTTTCGCTCTCACACGCGGGGGCGATCGTGCTGGGCGAAGCCCTGCGCCAACGCACCCGCCCGCGCGTGCGGCGCTGACGTCTCACCGCAGCCGCGCCGGATTCTGGATCGCGGCAATAAAACGTGGGGCGGGACGCTCGCCCCACATTCTGATCGCCCACGAATCCAACGCACTTGCAGCGGAAAATGCGCCGCGTCGTCCGAACAGGAAAAGTGTCCGCTTAATCGAACAACGTCAATTCGCCGACCTTTGGCGGGGCGAGAAATTCCGGCACCGGCCGGCCCAGGAGGCGCAGCAGCCGCTGGGCCGTCGCGATCGCGTAGCCGGCGTAGTCGTTGGCGAAGACGCCGTACACCGTCGCGTCGGCGGGGGCGACGGCCTCGACGCGCTCGATCCACCACGCGAGGCGGTCGGTGGTGTCGTACTCTTCGCGGTTGCGCGCCGCGAAGCGCTCGTGCTGGCCGATGAAACGCAGGTAGAACGTGGGGCTCGTCGCCGCCACCGGCTGGGCGCGGTCGTTGAGATCGTTGGCGACCAGCGCGATGCCGCGGTCGCGCAGGCGGTCGACGATGTCCGTCCCGGCCCAGCTTCGGTGGCGGAACTCCACCGCCGCCGGCACGCCGTGCAGGGTGGCGTCGAAGAAGCGCAAGACGTCGTCGCGGTCGCCCGCCTCGATCGCCGGCGGGAACTGCACGAGCACCACGCCGAGCTTGCCGCGCAGCGGCCGCAGCGTGTCGAGGAACAGGCGCATGAGCGTCACGGCCCCGGCGGGGGAGCTTTCGTGCGTGATCTGCTTGGGCGTCTTGACCGAGAAGCAAAACCCGTCGGGCACCTGTTCTGCCCACCGTTCAACGCGGTGAACCGAGGGCATGGCATGAAAGGTCGTATCCAGTTCGACGGTGTCGAACCCCTTGGCGTAATACGCGAGCTGATCGCCGGCAGCGACGCCGCGCGGGTAAAAGACGTTGCGCCACTCCGGGTACGAAAAGCCGATCGTGCCGACGCGCCATTGGATGTCGGTGCGCTTCATCGCGCTCGGATCGTAGGCGCGTTTGTTGATTAAACGATGATCCGCCAGGCCGCGGCCGGACGACGGAACGGTCGCGGGATTGAAGTGCCGCCGGGGGTGCGACCGATAATGTCAGGGATGCCTTCACTGTCACGCACGTTCGTCTCTATCACCCGCGCCGCGTGGAAAGCCTCGGCAGCGACGCTTCGGGCCCGGGGCGTGGGCCGGGTGCATCCCCAATGGACAACCCGGGCCGAGGCGTGCGAGCGGTGCGCAATGCGCGTGATTTCCTGCGGCCGCAGCTATTGCGGCGTGCCGTTCAATCGCATGCCGGTGCGCGACGCGGCGGTCGACGGCTGCGGCTGCCCGACCCGCGAAAAGGCCAAAGACCCCACCGAACACTGCCCGCTGACGTCCGATTACGCCGTCGTCCATGGGCCGGCGACGGCGGACGGTGCGTGTAACTGCAAATGGTGCCGATCCTTGGTCGCCCTGCACGTCCTGCCGCATGCGACGCAATGGCATGAAAACAAGTTAACCTGATTGAATCCGTGGCATTTTATTTGCCGATACGAATGGCACCATGTCATTCGCCACCGTCAGCCAAGTTAATCAATGGACCGTCATTCGCTTTTCGACGGACCGTTTGACCGACCCGTTCACCGTCAACGAGATCACCACCCAGCTCGAGCGCGCCGCCGCGACGCTGCCGCTGCGCTGCCAGGTGGCGGTGAGCTTCAGCGGCGTGGAGTTCGTCAGCTCGCAAGTCATCGGCCTGCTGCTGGGCCTGCGCGAGACCGTCACCCGCCGCCACGGCACGCTCGTGCTCTGCAAGCTCGGCAAGCACGTTCTGGACGTGCTGAAGATCACCAAGCTCGACCGGCAGTTCACGATCAGCGACAGCCTGTCGAAGACGATCGGCATCCGCGAGAAACGCGCTCGCCGTGCGGCGGAAGTGGAATGGATGGATTAGGCGGAGGAGTTGGGAATTAAGAGGAAGGCATGATGCTGCCTATCGCTAACTTCTAATTCCTAACTCCTAATTCCTTCTCTTGATCCTCGGCCCGCCCGCGCCTTCAATGCCCCCGTGGAATCCCTCAAGGGCCAGTTCCTTCTCGCTTCGCCGTCGTTGCTCGACCCGAACTTCGCCAAAAGTGTCGTGTTGATCGTGCGGCATGACGACGACGGGGCGTTCGGCCTGGTCATCAACCGCCCGCTGAGCGTGACCGTCGCGGAGGCGATCGGCGAGCACATCGCCGCTGCCGTCGACTGCGCGGCGCCGCTGCACTCGGGCGGGCCCTGTGAGGGGCCGGTGTTCGTGCTGCATCGTGACGCGGTGATCGGCGGGGACGAGCCGCTGACGAACGTCTTTTGCACGACCGACCGCGATGCCATCGAGGCAATCATCGGCTCGCCCGACAAGCCCAGCAAAATCTTCGGCAGCTACGCAGGCTGGTCGCCGAGCCAGCTCGAAGCGGAATTGGCCGAAAGCGCCTGGGTCATCTGCCCGGCGAAACCCGAAGACGTCTTCAGCACCGACCCGTCGCTCTGGAAAGCCCTGCACACCCGCGCGCATCTGTCACGCTACGTCGACCGCATGCCGGATGACCCCAGTTTGAACTAAGCCGTAGATGCCCTGGCGGGGCGTTCGGAACCCGTAGGGCGGGCGTCTCGCCGGCCAACAATTAAATTGCCAATGGCGTGCGAGACGCCCGCTCTACGGAAGGTCAACGGGGATTAAGCGCGCCCCGGGTGAGCGGGTGTGCACACGGATTATGGGACCCCCAACACAGACGTAGAAAAAACAAAAGCCGGGGCAGGGCCCCGACTTTTGGACTGATGACAGGATGAGCAGGCCAACGGGTTACGCCGCCGCGGGAATGCGGTTGGCGACGCGACGGCGGAGGGTCTGGAGTTGCCCGTCGGCGGGGAGATCGTCACAGAGGCGGTCCATCGTGCTGTTGATGAGTGCGCGGGCCGCGGGAAC
Source organism: Tepidisphaeraceae bacterium (assembly GCA_036387945.1). Lineage (GTDB taxonomy): Bacteria > Planctomycetota > Phycisphaerae > Tepidisphaerales > Tepidisphaeraceae > DASVSS01. The sequence goes on from DASVSS010000310.1 coordinate 4,884, forward strand.
GCGGCTTTCGGCGAGTTGCAGTAGCACGAAGGCGGTTACCGCAGGGTCGCCGGGGAAACGGTTGTTGGCCTCACGCGGCCATTCGCCGTCCTCGCGCTGGAGCTGGGCCAGGTGGGCCAACGCGCCGTCCACGACGGGGCCAGTGCCCCGGTCGCCGGCGAGGGCACGCAGGCACAGGGCCGTCGTCACCGCGCTGCCGAAGCCGCCATCGGCGTTGCGGCCGGCGCAGATGTAACGCACCATCGCCGCGACACGCGGGTGGTTTCCCTGGCAAAGCTCGCTCAACCGGATCACCGTCAGCGCAGCGGCGGCAAGCGGCCCCTGGACGAGCTGGCGGATGCCGCCCACGGCTTCCGCGCGGCCGGTGCAGAGTTCATCGATCAGGCGGGGGTAGGCCCTAAGTTGCCACAAACGTTCGATCTGGCGGAGCGTGAGCATGGGAATCCTTTCCTGTTCGTTCTCTGTACGGTATTGTGTACGGTAGGCGTTCGGGTGTCAATCTTTATTCGGGGAAAGTTCGGGTGCCTTTTTGGGTGGGTCGGGCATGGTCGCACAAGCGACCACGCCGCGATCGTTTCATTTCAGTGCGTGGATGGGGCTGCGAATTTGTTGGGGGTCTGCGGCTCGTCTGTTAAAAGCTCCGTGTGAAGGGGGCTTTATTGCCGCATCCGGCGCGGCGGGGTTGCGTCGCTCGTATGTCTAGTACGATGGGCGGCCCGGCGTGGCTCGCGGGAAATTCGCAGATGCAGACACTGATTCTTGCCCTCGACTGGTTCTTTCGCCGAACGCTTTGCAGCGTGAAATTCGGCATCTTCCTGCTCGTGATGATCGCGCTGTACGTCTCGATCGGATCGGGCGTGCACGAAGTGCGCGAGTACTTCGAGACCGATGAGCTGGCGTTCTTCAATGCCTGGCCGTTCAAGCTGCTGATGGTGCTGCTGGTGGCCACGCTCGTCACCGTCACGCTCGAGCGCATTCCGTTTACGCTGCCGCGGCTGGGGGCGTGGATCGTGCACACGGGGATCGTCACGCTCGTGGCGGGCGGGTGGTATTACTACGCATTCAAAATCGAAGGGGCCGTGCTGATTGGCGTCGGCGGGTCGGTGCAGCATTATTATGACCGCTGGGAGCGGGCCTTGTATGCGAAGGTGAAGAACGAAACCGCCCGCGTGCCGCTGGCGGCGTTGCCGCGGTTTCATGCGTACGACGCCTCGCTGGCCAACGCCGACTACCTCGACCGCCGCGGGCTTAAAGAGTTGTCGCCGGTGATCGCCACCAGCGGCCCGCTCGGCGGGCAGACGATCGGCGAGGCCGCGGGTGTGCCGTCGCTCAAGCTCCGCGTCACGGGGTATTGGCCGTACGCGGACGTGCATGAAAAGCTCGTCACCGACGAAAAAAGCAACGACGTCGGCTTCGTGCTCAGCATGCCCGACGAGCGCACCGGCCGGCCGCGTGACCAGGTGCTGATGCGCTCGGCGCCGCGCAACGCCTGGTCGTTGTGGGGGCCGGTGGAGTTCTCGCACCGCGTCGTCGAATCACAGGCCGAGGCCGAAAAGCTGGCGGAATCGGCGAAGCGCATTCACAAGCTCGCGGTGCGGGTGAAGGATTTCGACCAGACGCTCGACGTCGAGATCGGCCGGTCCTATCCGCTCGGCGGCACCGGCTACGCCATCACGCCGACGGCCTTTGACCCGAAGTTCCCGGCGATGAACGGGGACGTTGTATCGCTGCTGACGGTGATGGTCACCACGCCGACCCAGACGTTCCGCCGCCAGCTCATCCCCGGTCGCGAGGCGATCACCGACTGGCTGCTGGGCGCCCCCGGCGCCGGCCCGATGGGCAAGCGCCAGGACAAGCCGCTCGACGCCGACCTGGTGACAAGCTACACGCTCGACGACGCCGCCAAGCTGCTGCCGTCGGCGGGGTACGTTCAGTACGCGTTCGTCACCGCGCCCGATTCGCTCAAGACGACGGTGATCTCCGTCGGCCTGACGTCGATGGCCCGCGTGACGACGCTCGACGTCGGCGGGGGGGTGTTGAAGGTGTTTTCGCCGCAGTCGCCGCAGGACGCGATGGCGGGGCTTCCGCCGCAACGCGGGTCGCTCGACGTGCCGGTGCGGCGCGAGAGCCGCGCGAAGCTGCAGCAGACGGTCGTCCCCGTACCCAAAGAGCAGCGCAACCGCGACGAAGGGCAGGCGGGGATCAAGCAGGTGGTGAAGGTGACGGCGACGGCCGACGACTTCTCGACCGACGTTCTCGTGCCTTTCAGCGATCGCCCGCTCGAAGGCCCGTGGCAGGACGGTTGGCTGACGGTCCCCGGCGCTACCGCGCCGCTGCAACTGCAGATCGGCAACAACTACCGCACGCTGCCGGCGCGGATCAAGCTCGAGAAGTTCGAGGCCGACGCCTACGGCGGCCTTCAGGCCGGGCCGGGGGCAATGATGCGCGACTTCCGCTCGTACATCACGCTCACCGACCGCCAGAGCGGCGCCACCCAGGCCGGCGTGACGTACATGAACACGCCGGTGTTTTACAAAAACGGCGACTGGATCTTCTTCCAAAGCGGCTGGGACGCCCAGAACCAGCAGTTCACGATCCTGGGCGTGGGCAACCGCCCCGGCGTCACGACGATGGCCGTCGGCTGCGGCCTGATCATCGTGGGCATCGGCTATGCGTTCTATCTCAAGCCCGTCATCATCCAACGCATGAAAAACAAAGCGCTCGCCAATGCCGGCGGGAAGAAACGCGAGCCCGTGGAAGCGGTGGCGGCGTGAACGGTTCGCGGCCCGAGGCGGAAGAGGGATGAACGCCAAACGCCACGGAAAAAGACAGAAAATGAACGCCGAGGCTGCGGAAGCCGCGAAGGAAGAAATGCCCGGAAAAGGAAAACAAGGACGGAGCCACGAATCACACGAATGAACACGAATAAAGCAAAAGCCATTCGTGTTTATTCGTGTGATTCGTGGCCCAGTCTTCCTTATTCGCGGCTGTGTGGCGTCTTGTCGTTCATCCTTCTTCCCGCTGCGGACAGGATGGACTGAAACTTGGTCGGAGATGACATGATGCGTCGGACGTTGGCAATGTTGTTCGTCGTACTCACGGCCGTCGTGGCACGCGGGGCCGAGGCGCCGGTGATCGCGGAGTCGGCGCTGGATCTCGCTCCGCTGCGGTACATGAGTCTGCAGCACAATCAGACGATCAAGACGTTCGACACCTACGCGCGCGAAGTGCTTTTCACCGTCACCGGCAAAAGCACGCTCGACAAGCACGCCGCGGCCTACTCGGTGCTGGACATGGCGCTGGCGCCCAGGAAGTACGCCGACCGCAACATCATTTACGTCCGCAACAAGCCGTTCCGCGCCGAGTTCCAGGAACTGAAATTCCTCCCGCCCGAGGAGCGGACGCGCATCCAGAAAGAAGGCACGCTGTCGCTGGGCACCTGGCTCGATCCGCAGATGCAGTCGGCGATGGGCGACCTGATGGCCAAGGACAACATCAAGGCCAGCGCCATCCGCGAAATCATGGGCGCGGCCAACCGGCTGGCGGAAGTGCTCGATTATCCGGAATACCGCGGCACGCTGATGACCCAGGCGATCGTCGCCCCGCCGGACGCCCCGGCGACCAACGCCCGCGAATGGCAGACTCTGCCGTCGGCCGGCAATCACGTTCTGTCGCACGCCGGCGGCGAGAAGCACGACCACGGCGATTACCCCGCGGCCTACACCGACGCCGTCGAGGCGATGGCAGGGGCGGCGGGAGATTTATCCCGCGGATGGACCGCCGGCGACGCCACCCTGGTCAACCGCGCGGTCGCCGACCTCGCCCGCGGGGCCGAGGCGGCCAACAGCGCGATCTATCCTTCGCCGGCGAAGCGCAAGTTCGAAGTCGCCTACAACAGTCTTTACCGCTTCACGCTCCCCGGGGCGTTTTTGTACTTCATTGCCTTCGTGCTGTTCCTGCTCGCCTGGCGGGCGGGCGTGCCATGGACGTACACCGCGGCGTGGGCGACGGCGGTGCTGGCGTGGCTCGTGCACGCCTTCGGCATCGGCGTGCGGTGGTGGCTCGTGGAAAAAAGCGTCGGCAACTGGTTCGAATCGATCCCGATCAAAAACCAGTTCGAAAGCGTCTTGATGAGCGCGTTCCTCGGCATCACCATCGCGCTGACGATCGAAGCGGTGAAGCGCAAGCGCGTCTTCGGCGTCGCGGCGTCGATGGTCGGACTGCTGAGCCTCGTCGCCATCTTCGCCGCCCCGTACATCAGCGGCCGCGACATCGGCGGCGACATCCGCCAGAACGCCGGCATCCTGATGACGTACTGGCTGTACATCCACGTCGTGCTGGTGACGTGCAGCTACGCGCTCATCGGCATGACGTTCGTCATGGGAACGTGGTACCTCATTCAGTATCTGGCCAATCGCCATTCGTCGACGCTCAAGACCCTTGACGATTGCAACCTCGTGCTGCTGCAACTGGCGTTCTGGATCCTGGGCATCGGCATCATCACCGGCGCGTTGTGGGCCGACGTGAGCTGGGGCCGACCGTGGGGGTGGGATCCGAAAGAGACGTTCGCCCTCGTGACGTGGATCGTCTACCTCATCATCATCCACACCCGCTTCATCACCGCCGGCACGCGCCGCGGCCTGGCGACGAGCGTGCTGAGCATTCTGGGATTCTTCGTAATGCTCTTCAACTGGATCGGCGTGAACTTCTTCCTCGTCGGGCTG
>DASVSS010000311.1:0-4912 GCA_036387945.1 Tepidisphaeraceae bacterium
GGGCCGATGGAGTACGAACTGCTCGTGCCGGCCGTGGACGTCGAATCGCTGCGGTCGCAGATCGAAGGCGAAATCACGTTCCACACGCTGTTTTTCATGCAGGGCGACGGCAAATTTTTCGAGCCCACGCTCATCGGGTTCCGCCAGGCGAGCGACAAGTTGTTCTTCGAGAAGTTCGTCACCGTCAAAGGCATCGGCCCGCGGACGGCCTTGCGGGCGCTGACCGTGCCGATGAGCGACATCGCCGGCGCGATCGAGGAAAAGGACGCGCGGTATCTCACCGGCCTTAAAGGCATCGGCAAGCGCACGGCGGAGCTGATCGTCGCCGAGCTGAGCGGCAAGCTCGGGGCGTTCGTCTTCGCGGGTTTGCCGGGCGACGAGAGCGCGCCGAAGCGGCCGTCGAAATTGTCGGCCGTGGACGAAGACGCGATGCAGGCCCTCGTCGCCCTCGGCGAGCGCCGCCACGACGCCGAAGAATTGCTCGCCAAGGCCAAGGCCGCCAAGCCCGACGCCAAGACGACTGACGCTCTCGTCCGTGAGATGTTGCGCCTGCGCACGCAGCGGGCATGAGCGGTCGAGACCTGTCCCGCGAGGTCGGCTTGCGCACCGACATGATGGCACCGGCGAGGCACCGGCGTGCCAAAAGCATCGTGGCGTGGGCGTCTCGCCCACGTCCGGGCGGAGCCCGAAAAATGTGTCGTCGCTACGCGACGAACGTCCGCGACACGCCTGCGCCACGATGCAGACCACCGCGCGACGTTTTAGGCATGCAAGGCTTGGGCGGATGCGACAGAATCACTAAAGGCCGACGCTGCGAAACCGCAACACGATCTCTATAGCAAGGAAGCGATCGACATGATTCAGGCGAATCTCCTACTCCCGAACGTCAGCCACCGCCGCACGCCCCCGCCGGCGGGGCTTCCGCGCCGCGCGGCGACGTCGGCGACGCACGCGGCGGCGGATCACGCTACACTGGGCAGTCGAATGGCCCGTGAACGCATCATCACCGCCGAGACCCAGGGCCCCGAAGAAGAGCACTTCAACTACGCCCTTCGGCCGCAGAATTTCCAGCAGTACGTCGGGCAGGAGCCGCTCGTGCGCAAGCTCGGCATCGCCGTGCAGGCCGCCAAGGGCCGCGGCGAGCCGGTCGAGCACGTCCTGCTGCACGGCCCGCCGGGCCTGGGCAAAACGACGCTCGCCCACGTGATCGCCAATGAGATGAGCGCCGCCGTTCACGTCACGAGCGGGCCGGCGCTGAGCAAGCCGGCGGACATGGTCGGGATCCTCAACCGTCTGCAGCCCGGCGACGTGCTGTTCATCGACGAGATCCACCGCCTCAGCGCCGTCATCGAAGAATACCTGTACCCGGCGATGGAAGATTTCAAGGTCGACATCACGCTCGACAGCGGCGCGCACGCCCGCAGCGTGACGATCCCGTTGCCGCCGTTCACGCTCATCGGCGCCACGACGCGCATCGGCCTGATCACCGGCCCGATGCGCAGCCGCTTCGGGCTGCCGCTGCACCTTGAGTATTACACGCCGGCTGCGCTGGAGACGATCCTGGTCGCCAACGCCGCGCTGCTCAAGGCCCAGGCCGAGCCGAAGGCGATCACCGAGATTGCCCGCCGCAGCCGCGGCACGCCGCGCATCGCCAACCGCCTCTTGCGCCGCGTGCGCGATTACGCGGCCGTCGAAGGCGACGGCCGCGTGACGCTGGAGACCGCCCAGGCGGCCCTCAAGCTCGAAGGCATCGACGACAAAGGCCTCGACGATCTCGACCGCGGCCTGCTGCGCACGCTTATCGACGTCTACAGCGGCGGTCCGGCGGGCATCGAAGCGCTGGCGGCGACGATGGGCGAAGAGACTGACACGCTCGTCGACGTCGTCGAGCCGTACCTGCTGCAGAACGCGATGCTCATGCGCACCCGCCAGGGCCGCCGCGCGACCAAAAGCGCTTACGACCACCTCGGCGTGAAGTATCGGCCGCCGGCGGGTGAGGACGAGGCGCTGTTCTAAGCGGCCCAAAGCCGTACGCACGGAAGTAGAGCTCGCGGTCCCAAGCGTCTCCGATCCCTCCCCCTGCGGGAGAGGTCAAGTGGGGCGGTCGGATGCCTCATTGCATGAAGCGCCTAGAGCCTGTTATGCATTGTAGAGCCGAAGCATCGCATTCCTCTGTATGGGTGCCACGGTTTGGTACTCCAAGCCGTGTCTTCGACCGCCAGAGCACGGCTTGGAGTACCAAACCTTGGCACCCGGACCAGACAGCCTTGTTATCGCCGCAAAAGTGCATAACCGGATCTTGCGATGGTCCTAACCCAGTCGCGTGTACTCGCGGGATACGGCTGGGAAGGGAATCTTCCAGCAACAGTGCAGCTTGAAGTTCTAGCCCTCACCCTCGCCTCTCTTGGTGTACCGGGAGAGGGGACAAGACGTCTTCCAAGCGCAATGACGCTTCACACCGCCGCGGGCCGTGCGTCCGGGATGGGCGCTTTCGGTTACAGTCCCCGCGTGCCAAACGACGACCTCATCATCCGCCGCGGCGGACTTCGGGACGCGGTGACGATCGCCGCCTACAACATCCGCATGGCGCTGGAAACCGAGCAGAAGCGGCTCGACCCGTACACCGTCTCCGCCGGCGTCCGTGCCGTCATCGAGGACGACAGCCTCGGCCATTACTTCGTCGCCGACATCGGCGGGCGGGTGATCGGGCAGCTCATGGTGACGTTCGAATGGTCCGACTGGCGCAACGGCAGCATCTGGTGGGTGCAGTCGGTGTACGTTCACCCGGAGTTCCGCAAGACCGGCGTCTTCCGCCGACTGCTGGCCGGCACTGTCGCCGCGGCGCGAGCGGCCGGGGCGGTAATGGTGCGGTTGTACGTCGAGAACGACAACACGATCGCCCAAACCGCGTACGCGCGGCTGGGACTCGAAAAAGCGCCGTACGCGGTGATGGAAATGCCGCTGCCGAAGGAATGAAGCGGCGTCACATGCGGCGTGCACTTCACCCAGCGCCGCAGCGCGTAGATTGTTCTTGTCGGCGCATGCCGTCCGCGCTTCGGCCTCAAGGCTTCGGTCTCACGCCGACAGTGTCGCCTGCAGTTGCTTCAAACCCGCGACCGCCGCGGCGCGGGGCTCGGGCAGGTCGGCGGAATCGATCGCCAGCGGGCCGTGGTAGCCGGCGCCGTCGAGCAACTCGAATAGCGTTCGCCAAGCGACATCGCCGCGGCCGATGACGGCGGGCTTGCTGCGGCTGGCGTCACCGAGAACGAGGTCGCGCAGGCGCACGTGTCGGAAGCCGTTGCCGACTTCGTCGAAAACCGCTTCGACCGGCCATTCGTCGCGCCGCGCCGCGGCGGTGTCGAGATCGACGCCGAACCACGGGCACGCGGTCGTCCGCACGATCGATAACAGCGCCGCCATGCTGCTGAGCGAGCTGCTCATCGCCACCACGACGCCGTAACGGTCGGCGATCTCGCCGAGCTGGCCCAGCGCCTGCTGCCAGTGGCCGAGCAGGGCCGGGTCGATTTTCGTCGGCATCTCCGGCGGCGGGGTGTCGGCGGGGGGAGCGGCCGGGGCCGGCAGGATCAGCAGGCCGGCCATGTCGGCGGTCACCGCCGGCTTTGGTTTTGGCGTGCGCTGCGCCGGCGGAAGCCGCCCGAGATCAAGACAAACCAGCGCGCAGCCCAGCCCGGCGGCGAGGCTCAGCAGTTGATCGGCGCGGTCCAGCACCCGGTCGACGTCCGCCGACGGCCCCAGCCCGGCGGGGCCGGCGTCGCCGCGGAGGGCCGTGAGCTGCGCGCCGTGCGACTGCACGAGATGCCGCAGCTCGCGCCGGCCGCTGGTCGACAGCGCCGACAGATCAAGCGTCGTCGCGCCGACGTCGAACTCGACGCCGGCGAAACCGAGCGACCGCGCCGTGGGGATCGCCTCGCGCAAGTCGGCGTGAATGCAGTGAGCGGGGACTGAAAAAGTGGGGACCATGTGCGGCCCATCTTAGAGCCTGCAACGCATTTTGAACGAATGGAAGCGCCGCCAGGCCAGGGGCGATGCGAACGTGCATGAGCAATGCCCGTGGGTAGACTGCGGCCATGAACGTATCCGGGCTGGCGGCGGCGTGCTTGCTTGTGGGCGTGATGTCCTGCGACCGCGCCAGGCCGCTTGGCGCGGGCGAGGCGGGGCGGCAACGCCCCGGGACGACGATGCGATCACCCGACGCGCGCTACCGTATCGGCCCACAGCTGCACGCCGACGATTTCGCCACGACCGACGCGTTCGTCGCCGAAGTCGAAGGCGCGACCGGGGGCAACGGCCGCGTCGCCGCCGAGAACGGCGCGCTCGTCATCGACGTGCCGGCCGGGGCGACGGTGTGGTTCAGGCCGGTGCTCGAAGGCCCGCTCATGATCGAGTACGACGTGACCGCCATTTCCGCCGGCGGGGCGAACGACCGCGTGAGCGACGTGAACTGCTTCTGGATGGCCAGCGATACGCGCAGCCCCGGCGATCTGCTGGCGCTGCGGCGCAGCGGAAAATTCGTCGATTACAACCCGCTGCGGTGCTACTACGTCGGCCTCGGCGGCAACGGGAACACGACGACCCGCTTCCGCCGCTACGTCGGCGACCCGATCGTCCGCCCGCTGCTGCCGGAGCACGATCTGTCATCGCCCGACACGCTCCTGCGGCCGAACGTCACGCAACGCATCCGCCTTGTCGCGGCGGGGCGGTTGGTCCAGTTTTACCGCGACGACCGCAAGCTCTTCGAACTCATTGACGCCGAGCCCTACACCCGCGGGCATTTCGGTTTCCGCACGGTGACGAGCCATCTGCGAATCGAGCGGCTGCGCGTCCACCGCCTGGTGCCGGATCAAACCTTTGCATCACCCAGCCCCTCCGGTTCCTCCCCCTCCGGGGGAGG
>DASVSS010000312.1:0-2526 GCA_036387945.1 Tepidisphaeraceae bacterium
ACGCCGCCTGGCTGATCGGGATGGCGGCGATGAAGGCGGGGTTGCGGGTCGCACCGTTGAGGAACGACGCGCCAAACTGCGGCAACGTTTGGCGGAAATCGCGCCGGTCGGCCTGCAGGCCTTCGATCCGGTTGTATTCGGCCGCGACGACGATGTTCGCGCGCTCGCCGATGTTGAAGCCGGTGGTCGCCCGCAGCGTGTACTGGGCCGCATCCCCCCGCTCGCTGATGCCGGTCAGGGCGGTGAGTTCGGTGCCCTCGAACCTGTCCTTGAGGATGTAGTTCACGACACCGGCGACGGCGTCGGCACCGTAAGCGGCGGCGCCGCCGACGGTCAGCACGTCGATGCGGTCGATCAGCGCCGACGGGATCACGTTCACGTCGACCTGGCCGCCCGGCGCGTTGTCCGCCACGAACAGCGACGCCGAGTTGCCCGACACGAAGCGGCGTCCGTTGACGAGCGTCAGGGTGCGGCTGGTGCCCAGATCGAGCAGATCGACGAAAGCGTTGCCGATCGAGAATGCCTGACCGGGGGCGGCGCTGTTCACGTTGGCGCCGCTCGGCCCGACCAGCGGGATGTCGTTCAGCGCGTCCGCCACGTTGGTGAAGCCGCGGGTCGTGAGCTGCTCCGCACCGAGCTGCACGCCCGGCAGAACGCCGTCGCGCTCGGGACGGGGAATACGCGAGCCGGTGACGACCACGGTGCCGCCTTCGCTCTCGGAGCCGTCGGCGTTTGCGGCCGCGGCCTGGTCTTCTGCCTCCTGCCCGGCGCTCGGCGTGGTTGTCTGAGCCGCGTCCGTCGCCGGCGAGCCTACATTGGGAGCCGCCTGCGCCCACACGGGCGCGCTGACGAGGAAGGAACCGGCGAGCGCGGTGGCGCCAAGAAGACGAGCAAGGTTCATGATCAGACGTATCCCCGAGAATCGTGGAGCGCCTTCTGAGAGGCACTTGCCGTCACCGTTGCCGGGGACGGGGGCCGTCACGCAACGGCAAACCGCGTCGGGCGAGGCAAACCGCGGTTCATTTTCAATTCATGTGACAGAATTGCCACAAATCAAGCTCGGGTGATTTAGGCGGCTAAGTCACTGGAAAGCCATCGCCCGTCGCCGGCGCTGATTCGGCGCCCGGGCGCGATGCTGCGCTGCATGGCGCTTGTTGCAACGCGGCGAAGCTTCTAGCGTCGAACGTTCAACCGGACGGGAACGGCCATGAAGAAACAGGCGGGCGATCCGGCCGGCACCGGGCCGGTGACGATCAAGAAATACGCCAACCGGCGGCTCTACAATACCGAGACCTCGTCCTACATCACGCTCGAGCACCTGGCCGCGATGACGCGCGAGGGGCGCGACTTCAAGGTCGTGGACGCCAAGACGGACGAGGACATCACCCACAACGTCCTGACCCAGATCATCATGGAGGCGGAGGGCCGCGGCGCCACGCCGATGCTGCCGGTCAACTTCCTGCGCCAGCTGATCGCGATGTACGGCGATTCGATGCAGGCGATGGTGCCGGGCTATCTGGAGGCGTCGATGGACAGCTTCCGCCGCAACCAGCAGCAGTTCCGCTCGGCGGTGGAGGGCGCGTTCGCCAACTCGCCCTTCGCCGAGATCGCCAAGCGCAACATGGCGATGTTCGACGCCGCCGCCGGCGCGTTCCGCCACGCGGGCGCGAAGCCTGCGCCATCGAGCAAGGATGACGAGATCGCCGCCCTGCGCACCGAACTCGCGATGCTTCAGGAGAAGGTGGAGAGACTCGGGAAATAGGTTCCGCACGCGCTTGCGCGTTCTCCTCCCGCAAGGCGGGAGGGGCTAGGGGACTGTCCGCGAGCGACGCCCCTGGGGACAAGCCCTCCCCCAAACCCTCCCGCGATGCGGGAAGGGAGCCTCGAGCGGGCGGGGAGTTCGCGCCGGACGTACACCAGCGTGTGCCACCCGGACCGGCGCTCCTTCAGCACCAGCCGGTACTCCGGCAGCACCGCCTTCAACGCGGCTAGGCTCTCCGCATTCCAGATCGCCAGCCGCCGGTCGCTCGTCACGATCACCGGCGGGCGGGCGGCGAGGATGCGCCGGACTTCCGCCGCCTCGTCGATGCCGGTCGCACCCTGCTCGGTCGCATAGGCGAGCAGGTTGGGAAAGGCGTACGTCGTCGGCAGGCACGCGCGCGCGAGGTGATAGGTGATCGTGTCGCCGATGAAGACGTAAGGGCAGCCGCCGCGCGCATGACTGGCCACGGCGGCGGCGACCCGGCGGGCGCCCGGGCCGTCGTCCGCACGCGTCGCGCCCTCCACCACCGCGATCGTCGCCATCAGCCCGAGCGTCGCGACGAGCAGCCGGGTCGACCGGCCCAGCGCCGGCGCGGAGGCGACCGCGAGCGGTGCCAGCAGCGGCAGCGCATAATGGTCGAACCAGGTGCCGACCATCAGGAAGGCCACGACGGCAGCGCCGAGCCAGGCGAGCGCGATCGCGGTCGTTTCCTGCCGCCGCCTCCGCCATGCGAGCCCGGCAGCGATGGCAAGCGGCGCGAGCTG
>DASVSS010000313.1:0-13480 GCA_036387945.1 Tepidisphaeraceae bacterium
CGATCGTCGCAGTGGGGGCGTGGTGAACGGGAGGAACGACATGCGCGGAACGATCCTGCTTCTCCTGACGGCCTCCGCCGCACTGGCGGGCCCGACGACACGGCCGCGCGCCCTCGCTCCTGCCGACGCGCCGGCAATGACTTGGACCAACGGCGTGATCGACGCCGCCCGGCCGGCGTACGTCCCCGCCTTTGCCGCGCCGCCGGCGGCATCGCGGCTGGAATCCGACCGCGACTATGCCAATCGCCTGTCGCTGCCGGCCGATCGCGGGTACCCGTTCCATTACGGATATGGCACCGGCTATTACTACGTTTGCCGGGTTCATCCGCAATACGGCTGGTGACGTGGACGTAGCGGCCGCAAGAGACGCGGTGTTTCACGGGCTGGGCTGCGTCGCCGGCGGGGTGGCGGCCGTTTCCTTGACCGGCACGCCGCCGGTGAGCTTGTCGCCGCCGCGGACGACGACGGCCTGCACGCCGTCGATCTTTTCATTCAGCGCCACCATGTCGCCCCGGGTCGCCCGCGCGGTCACGGGGTGTTCGACGGCTTTGCCGTCCTTGACGCTATAGACCCGGCTCATCCCGGCGTAGGTCGTGACAGCCGTCTGCGGAACGACGGCGACGTCGGCGTCGTCGCCGACGGTCACCACGCCGCGCACGAACGCGCCCGGCCGCAGCCGGCCAGCGGCGTTGTCGAACGTGGCTTCGATCTCGAAGGTGCGCGTGCTGACGTCGATGGCGGGGCTGATGCGGGTGACCGTCCCGGTCGCCGGTTCGTCCTGACCGGCGATCTGGAGGGTGACGTTTTGCCCGGTCTTGAGGGCGCCTGCCACGCGCTCGGGCAGCGCGCCGCGGAACTTAACGGTGTGGTCGAGCACCAGCCGGTACGCCGCCGTGCCGGCCGAGACGTATTCCCCGACGCTAACCGACCGCTGCGCCACCGCGTACGTGCGCCGGTCCGCCAGGGCGGGGGCGCGGATCTGCGTGTCGGCTAGTGCCTGCTCGGCGACTTTCAAATCGCTCTGGCGCGACTGGGCGGCGGCGAGGTTCGACTGCGCCTCCAGCCGGGCGACGTCGGCGTCGCGCATGGCCACGTCGTAGGCCGTCTGCAGGTCGGCGAAATCCTGCTCGCTGATGAGCGGCGGCTTCTGCTCGAATAGCCTCTTCGCCCGCTCGAAGCGGGATTTGGCGTTCTCGGACTGGTACCGCGCCCGCTCGACCGTGGGCACGCGGTTGACGTCGAATTCGCCGCGCGGCAACTCCGCCAGGCCGATCTTGCTCAGGGCCTCGCTCAGCGCGTTGCGGCGGCGGGTGAGTTCGAGCTGGTAGTCAACAGGGTCGATCTCCGCCAGCACCGCGCTGCCGCCTACGCGGTCGCCGAGGTCGGCGCGGATCGCGAGGATGCGGCCGGCGACTTTGGCCGAGATGCGCGTTTCGTCTTCGCCGAAGATCGTCCCCACGACTTCCACGGTGCGTGGCCATGGGGAGCGCTCGACAGGGGCCAAGGCGACGTCGACCGCCGGCCGCTCCGCGGGCTTGGGCGCTTCTGCCGGCGCCTCTGAGCAGCCGACGATGGCGAACGCCGCCAGGATGGCGGCCGATGCGACGGCGGTGCGTGCGGCGGAAACGACGGTTGATCGGAGGGAGCGGCGTGTCATACAATACTGGCGGGTCAGTTTTGATCCATTAGCGACTTACTCTAGGCCGCCTCCGCCGCCGCGGCAAGGCGAACGATCCGGCGGACCGGTTCAGCGATGCAACGACCTGACGACGCCAAGCGGCAAGCCATCATCGACACCGCCGCGGCGCTCTTCGCGCGCAAGGCGTACCACGAGGTGAAGCTCGGCGACGTCGCCGCGGCCGCCAAGATCGGCAAAGGGACCGTTTACATCTACTTCGACAGCAAAGAACACCTCTACGATTCGCTTCTGCTCGGCGGCTTCACCGAAATCGTCGGAAAGCTGCGTGCCCTGTCGGGCTGGGCCGGCGAACATCCAGCGCAGCACGTTTTGGCCGGCATGGTCGACGAACTCGTCCGCTGGGCGTACGCCAATCCGCACTTTTATGAGTTGATCCGCAGCAGCAGCAGCGACCGCGTCCGCCCGAAGCTGCGCCGCCGCCGCAAGGAACTCGGCAAGTGCTTCGCCGACGTCATCCGCAAGGGCGTGGAACTAAAGGAGTTCACGGACCCGCTTCCGGACGTCACGGCGCAACTCATCCCCGCGTTCGTACGCTCCGCCGTGCGCTGGGGCCCGCGGCAACTGCCGGCAGAGCAACTCACGCAACACATCCTGCGCGTCGTGGGCCAGGGCATCGGGAGGCGCGCTTGAATCTGAGGCGAATTGACGGTTCCAGGCACGGCGCGGGCGTTTGTCCGGCGATCACAATGCGCGACAAGACCAGTGCCCAGACGTCGAAGCCGGCGCCGCCGGGAGACCGGGGCGGAGTGCTGGAACAAAGCGGAACTTTTATCCCGCCCCTTTTCCTGGCGGCTGTGGCGTTTTGGCGTTCGACATCTTTGCCCGCCGGAACGGCCGCCCTGCTTGGGTGCCTGCTCGGACTGTTGCTCTTGTGCGGGTGCAAAGTCGATCAGCGTAAAGAGATCGAGACGTATCGCCAGGTGACGCGGATTGACGACGAAGTCGCTGCGTACGACCCCGGCACGCCGCTCACGCTGCGGCGGGCGATGTTGTTAACGAACCAGGTGGACGAGTCGCTCGCCTCGCGCGGCGAGCAGTATCTGCAGTCGATCATCCAACAGCGCCGTGCGATCGCCAGCTTCTTGCCGACGGTCGATCTCGTGCCGGTTTACTCGCGCCGCGAACGCGTCAGTTCGTCGAGCAGCGGCACGACCGGCGACGGCGACTCGGGTGACGACGGGGGCAGCACCGGCGGCGGTTCGTCGCCGAGCGCGACGTTCGACGCACCGGTACAGGGCAGCATCAACCTGTTCAACGGTTTTTCCGACCTCAACCGCGCCCGCCGCGACGACTTCGTCGTCCGCCAGCGCCGGTTCGAGCTCACCAACGCTCAGGAACAGGTCCTGCTCGACGCGGCGTCGGTCTTTTACCAGGTGCTGCGCAGCGAGGCGTCCGTCCGCGTGCTCGAAAGCGCGCTGCAACTGCAGGCCGAACGCCTGCGCGACGCGCGCGTGCGGCTCGAGGCCGGCATTGCCAACGCGCTCGTGGCGTCGCAGACCGAGGCGCAGATCGCCCAAACGCAAAGCACGCTCATCAGCGCCCGGAACGACGTCGTGCAGGCACGATCGCGCCTGCGCCTCCTCACCGACGCCGAGGTGGAGGCGGCGGTGCTGGTCGATACGCTCACGCCGCCCGAGCCGCCGCCGCTCAATGAATGGATGGGCCAGGCGTACGGCAACCGTGACGACCTTCGCGCCACGAGCGAGGCGGTGACGGCGGCGGCGTACGACGTGCGGGCGGCGATCGGGCAGTATTACCCGTCGGTTACGCTGGACGTGACGGCCTATCTCTACCGCGAATCGACGCCGACGGCGCGCAGCTGGGACGGGGCGCTGCGTGCCAACCTGCCGATCCTCAGCGGCGGGCGGATCGAGGCCGACGTGCGTGAGCGGTGGAGCTTTCTGCGCCAGGCGCTGTTGTCGCGCAATCTCACTAGCCGCACCATCCGGGCTGACGTCGAGCAGGCACACGCGGCGTTCGCGGCCAGCACGCAGCGACTGGCGCAGCTGCAGGTTCAGGTGCGCGTCGCCGGAGAGGCGCTGCGGCAGGCCGAAGAACAGTTCCGCGCCGGCATCGCCACCAATCTCGACCGCATCCAGGCCCAGGACGCCGCCATCCAGGCGGGGCTGCAACTGGCCAGTGAAGAGTTTGATCGAAAGTTGTTCTACCTGACCCTGCTGCAGCGCGCCGGCGTATTGCGAGAGCAATTCGAGCCCGGCGCGACCACCCGGCCCGCCGCCGGGGCGATCAACTAAACGGCAGGCTGTTTACCGGCGCGTTATCCGCCGGCCCGAGGCAATATGCAGACGTTCATCGACCTTTTCGTTCGCCGACCTGTCTTCGCCGCCATGATCATCCTGGCGATGGTGGTCGTCGGCGCAGCGGCATACACCGGCCTGGGCGTGGACCGTTTCCCCTCGGTCGATCTGCCGACGGTGAGCGTGCGCACCAGCCTGCCGGGGGCGGCGCCTGAAGAAGTCGAGAACCAGCTCACCGAACCGATCGAAGAAGTCGTCAACACCGTCAGCGGCGTGGACGAGCTGCGCAGCATTTCCAGTAACGGCAACTCGGTGCTGATCGTCACGTTCGATCTCAGCCGCGACGTCGACGTCGCGGCGCAGGACGTGCGCGACAAAGTGTCCACCGTCCTGCGCCGGTTGCCCGAAGACACCGACCCGCCGGCGGTGTCCAAGTTCGACAACGACTCACAGCCGGTCATCACCTTCGCGCTCTCCGGCGACCGCAGCGTGCGCGAATTGACGGAACTGGCCGACAAAGTGGTGAAAAAGGCGCTCGAGCCCGGGGCGGGCGTGGGCGAGGTGTCGGTCGTCGGCGGGGCGTTGCGGACGATCAACATCGACATCGACGCCGACCGCCTCGCGGCCTACAGCATGCCGATCACCGCCGTCGCCGACGCCATCCGGCAACAGAACAGCGAAGTGCCCGGTGGCAACCTGACGGCGAGCCAGCGCGAGCAGAGCTTGCGCACGATGGGCCGCATCCGCGACCCGAAGGATTTCGGCGAGATCGTGCTGCGCTACGTCAACGGCGCGCCCGTGCGCATCAAGGACGTGGCCACCGTCACCGACGGCGTCGCCGAGCAGCGGTCGCTGGCGCGGCTTAACGGGTTGCCTTCGGTGTCGCTCGACGTGCGCCGCCAGTCCGGGGCGAACACCATCGCGGTGATCGAGTCCGTCACCCGCCTGGCCAATGAAGTGCAGGGCAAGCTGCCCCCGGGGGTGAAGCTCGAGCGCATCCGTGACCAGTCGAGCTACATCTATGCCGCCCTGCACGAGATCAATATTCACCTCGTGCTCGGTTCGATCCTGGCGTGCCTGGTGGTGCTGGCGTTCACCCGCAGCTGGCGCAGCACGGTCATCGCCGGCGTGGCGATCCCGGCGTCGGTGATCTCGACGTTCGGGATGATGTACGTCCTGGATTTCACGCTCAACAGCGTAACGATGCTGGCCCTGGTGCTGATGGTCGGCATTGTGATCGACGACGCGATCGTCGTGCTCGAGAACATCTTCCGCTTCGTCGAAGAAAAGAAAATGAGCGGCATGGATGCCGCCCGCCAGGCCACCGGCGAGATCGCAACGGCCGTGCTGGCGACGACGCTCTCGCTGGCGATCATCTTCGTGCCGGTGAGCTTCATGAGCTCGATCAGCGGGCGCTTCCTCTACCAGTTCGGCATCACCGCGGCGGTGGCGGTTCTGGTGAGTCTTGTCGTGAGCTTCGTGCTCACGCCGGCGCTGTCGGCGCGCATGCTGGCGAGGGAAGCGCAAAACAGCAAAGGCCACGGCTCGCGCGGCGGCCTGTACGGGGTGATCGAGCACGCCTACATGGCGATGCTGCGCGTGTCGATGCGGTTTCGGTACGTCACCGCTGCCGTGGCGGTGCTGGTGATGCTGTCGTCGATTCCGATCTACCGGATCGTCCAGCAGGGGTTCCTCCCGCAGGGCCAGGACGAAGCGGAGTTCCAGGTTTCAGTCAGCGCCCCAGAGCGCATCAGCTTCGCGGCGATGAACGATCTGCTTGCCAAGGTCGAGGCGGACCTGCGCAAGCTCCCGCAGGTGACGACCACGCTCGCCACCGCCGGCGGCGGATTCATCGGCGGGGTCAACGGCGGGGACATTTACGTCCGCATTCCGCCGCACGATCAGCGGTATTTCTCGTTCGGGCGGTTCTTCAAGGGCTTGGTAAAGCTCAAGCCGCAGGAGGCATTCCAGGGCAACTACACGCAGACCGATGTGATGCAGACGGTGCGCGCTACGCTACGCAAGTACCAGCGCGAAGGCGTGCGCGTGAGCGTGCGCAACTTCCCCGGCTTCAACATCGGCGGCGGCAACTTCGACATCGATTTCTCCGTCAGCGGCCCGGAGCTGACGACACTGGCGAAGTACACGAAGGAGCTCGTCGAGCGCGGCGAAAAGATCGGCGGCATCGTCAACCTCGATACCACGCTCAAACTCGACAAGCCCGAGCTGCGCATCACCCCCGACCGCGAACGCGCCGCCGACCTGCGCGTCAGCAGCGCCGACATCGGCACGGCCCTGCGGCTGATGGTGGGCGGCGACACCGAAGTCAGCGAATTCCGCGACGAGAGCACGAACGAGAACTACGACGTCCGCCTGCGCCTCCAGGACGCCGACCGCGCGACCGCCACCGACGTGCCGCGCTTGCTGCTGGGCACGGCCGACAACCGGCTGGTGGAGTTGAGCAACATCGTCACCATCGAAAACGCCCAGGCCGCGGCGCGGATCGACCGCTTGTCGCAGGCCCGCGACGCCCGCGTGCGCGGCACGGTCGCGCCGGGGTATTCACTTGCCGACCGCACCGAGGCGCTGATGGCCGAGGCCCGGGCGATGAACATGCCCCCGGGCTATTCGGTCACGATCCGCGGGCAGGGCCGCGAGTTCGCCCGCACGAGTCAGCAGTTCGTCTTTGCGTTCGTCATGTCGCTCGTGCTGATGTACATGATCCTCGCGAGCCAGTACGAGCATCTCGTCCATCCGATCACGATCCTGCTGTCGCTTCCGCTCAGCGTGCCGTTCGCGCTGCTGTCGCTGTGGCTGATGGGCGAGCAGCTCAACCTGTACTCGGCGCTGGGCATCCTCGTGCTGTTCGGCGTCGTGAAAAAGAATGCCATTCTGCAGATCGACTACATGAATCACCTGCGGCAAGGCGGCATGGAGCGGTACGAAGCGGTGATGCAGGGCAACCGCGACCGTTTGCGTCCGATCCTGATGACGACGCTGGCCCTTGTCGCCGGCATGCTGCCGCTGGCCCTGGGCACCGGGCCGGGCGCCGAAGAGCGTCGCGCTGTCGCCACCGCCGTCATCGGCGGGCAGACGATGTCGCTGCTGCTGACGCTGCTGGTCACGCCGGTCGTTTACACGCTGCTGGATGATCTCGCCGCCGCGGTCACCCGCCGGCGGTCACGCCGCGGTGCTGCCGGGGCCGAGCATGGCAAGCCGGCGCTGGGGGCCGGCTAGAGGCCTCTGTTTTGCTCTGGATGATGACGTACGTCCGTCAACGCCGGGTGCACGGCTAGGTACGCCTAGCGGTGCACCCGCCTACGAAGATCAATTCACACGCCAAATCGCATCAACAAGCCTCGAACAATCGCATCATTTATGCTTCTCGTTCGGCGACGCGTTCTGCTTTGAGTAATCGTCCGGCCTGTCTTTGCCCGCAGGCTTGTTGGGCGTGAGCTTTGCCTCAGGCGATTCCTTCTCCGGCTGGGCGCGTTCGTAGCTGCGGGCGGTGTCGGGGACATGGGTTTTTTCTTCTTCGGTTTGCATAGGTCTCAGTCTAGCGCTCCTGCGATGCTCATGCGGTGAAAGGGGTTTCACTCGTTTGACATCGGGGGTTTGCCTAAAAAATAAAACGAGATTCATCCACGTTTTACGAACTTCGCGACGTCGGTGTGCAATGCTTAGTCCGTGCGATGAATGAGCAAACTGCGAGGCGAAGGGCCAAGCATCAGGATTCGCAACACAACGCATGGACCTGGAGGTTCATATGAAGAACGTGACGAAGTATCTGTCGGCGGCCGCTCTGGCCTTGGTTCTCGGCGGCTTCTCGATTGCCTGTAACACCACCGAAGGCGTCGGCAAAGACGTCGAAGGCGCCGGCGATGCCATGAAGGATGCCGCCCGCGACGCGAAGAACTGATTTGCGTTTCAACCCGCGACGGCCGGCACTCGCCGGCCGTCGCGGATGACGTGACCATCCCTTCGCGGCCGTCCGGTCGGGACGACGCGACCTACTCCAAAGGAGCTCATCATGTTGTACTGGGCCGCCGTATTTTTCGTCATCGCTCTCGTCGCCGCGATTTTCGGTTTCGGCAATCTCGCCGCCGGGACAATGGGCATCGCGAAAATCCTTTTCTTCGTCTTCCTTGTTTTGTTCCTCGTCTCTCTGCTTGCCGGATTGTTTACAGGTCGAACGCCACGGGTTTAAAGGCCACGGGTTTAAAGCACGCACCGCCGGCTGAACCGGTCGGTTACTGAAGACCATTACCGGTCGGACCGGATTGATGCGAGGCGATTATGAGCGAAGTTCTTGTCACAGTGTCCGACGCGACCGCCAAATCACTCCAGGAGCTGATCCGGCTCAACGTCGATTCCGCTGAAGGCTTCACCGCCGCAGCGGGCATCATCGACGACAAGCGCATTGCTGAACTTTTCCGCGAATACGCAACCCAGCGGACTAGCAATGCCGAAGAGTTGAAAGCGTCGGTCGCCTTCAACGGCGAAGAGCCCGCCAGCAGCGGAACGACTTCGGGCACGCTGCACCGCTGGTGGCTTGAACTTCGCAGCACCGTCGCCGGCGGCAGCGCCGCACAGGTGCTGACCGAAGCGGAGAGGGGCGAAGACGCCATCAAAAAAGCCTACGAAGGCATCATCCGTGAGGTTGCCGGCAGTCCGATTGCGGACCTGCTCATGACACAGTTCCGTGGCGTCAAGGCCGCGCACGATCATGTGCGCGATCTGCGCGACGCATATAAAGCGGCGAAGTAAGAAGTAGTCGTACCAAAGCTTCCCTTCCCTCTGGCTCGCCGGATCGTGAGATCCGGCGGGCCTGTTTTTGCGCCGTCCGCTATGCCGCTGCGCTTAGGCGCGGTGGGGGACGAATGGCGCAACGCGCAATCGTTCCCGCTTCGCTTCGTCGTCAACGAGATCGGCTTTGATCTCTTCCAGCGCTTGCCGGTCTGCCTTCCACATCAGCCGCCCGGCGGCATAGGTGAAGTCGTACCAGCCAAACGCAGAATGCTCATCGCTGAGAATGACGTCGGCCCCAGGCGCGACGACGGCACAAAACGGGATCGCGCTGCACAAGGCATCGACGTCCGGGCGGTAAAACGCCGTGACCGTCGAGAGGCGGTAAAGCGCATCGGGGCGCAAGCCCGATTCCTCACGCAACTCGCGTACCGCCGCCGCCCACGCCGTCTCGCCGGCCTCGATCGCGCCGCCCATGAAGTGCCAGGTGCCCGCGAGGTATCGGCCTTCCGCCCGCTCGGCAAGCAACACCTGAGGGCCCGCGTCGACTAAACGTACGGCGGCGACGATGGCATAGTAGCGATGATTCAAGGTTATGACTCCTGCCCGCGGTGCGGGTTTTGTGCGCCTCCGTCGCCCGGCCCGGCCACGGGTGAGAGACCGGACGGAGCAGATGTCGCATTCGTGAGATCGTCTAGCTGACGCGGACAAATCGCTGGCCGTCGACGCGCCGGGCGCGGGCCTTAAGGGTGAGAAACGTCAGCTCCCGCAGCACGAGCGATACGTCGAGTTCGGTCGCGGCGCAGATGGCGTCGACGCTTTGCGGGTCGACGCTCAGACATGAATAGATCGCCGTCTGGGCGGCGCTCATGTCATGCCCCGGCTTGGCCGGCGGCGCGGCGGGTTCGTCGGGCGCGGCGAACAACGGGAACTCCGGCAGCGCCGCGTCGAGAGGGCCAAGGGCTTCGAGGACGTGTTCGAGCCGCGTAACGAGCGTCGCGCCGTCCCGGATGAGCTTGTGCGGCCCTGCGGACTGCGGATTGTCGGCGCGACCGGGAAGCGCCATGACCGGGCGGTTGTGGTCTTCCAAGGCCTGCCGGGCCGTGATGAGCGCGCCGGACCGTTCGTCGGCCTCGATGACGAGCACCCCGCGCGACAAGCCACTGACGATGCGGTTGCGGCGTGGAAAATTCTCCGCCAGCGGCGGCGTGCCGAACGCGAACTCGCTCAGCACCGCGCCGCGGCCCGCGATCGCGTGAAATAAATCAAGATTCTCCGGCGGGTAAGGCACGTCGATCCCGCTGCCGATCACCGCGATCGTGCGCCCGCCGATTGGCGACATTGCCCCGCGGTGGGCGGCGGAATCCACGCCCCGGGCTCCGCCGCTGACGACCGTGAACCCCGCCCCGGCCAGCAAGGCCGCGAACCGCTCGGCCTGCTCGCGGCCGTACCCGCTGCACTTGCGGCTGCCGACGATGGCGACGGCATTGAGATCGCGCGGCTCGATCGTCCCGCGGCAGTACAGCACCAGCGGCGCGTCGGCGATGTTCCGCAATGCGGCAGGCCATTCGTCGTCGTCGCTCGACAGCACGCGGGTGGCCTTCGCCGCGGCGACTGCGAACTCCTCGTCGACTTTCGCCCGGGCATCCGCAAGGGCCGCGGCGAGCTTTGTTGCCTTGGCCACGCCAACGCCTTCGACGCCGCGCAGCAGCGCGAGGTCCGCCGCCGCTGCGGCGGCAGGCGACCCGGCGGCGTCGATCAGTCGCCGGCCGATCACCGGACCGATGCCGACGGCAAGGTTAAGCGTAAGCCAATCGCGCGTGGCCATGCCGCGAAGATGTATCCGATGTTCCCACCCGCCGCGAGTTGGCGAAGTAGGCCTCACTCGCCCGCCTCGGCAACGCGGCCCAGGCGCACCCCCGATTACACCCTTGGTTTGAAAGCTGACCAAGGGCCGGTCTTACGAACTTATATGTCCGCGCCGATCATCTCGCGCGCCGGGGCGGGCCGCTGAAAGCGGTGCCGGGCCGGCCGTCGGTCGTGGTCGTAGTCGGTGAGGAAGAAGTTAACCGCAGCCATGCCGAAGATCATGACGAAATAAGCCCGGGTTCCCCGGCGATGAAGCTGGCCGGTCAGCCAGGGGAGAAGGATCAGCGCCGGGATGAGCGGCTCCTCGAGCTTCCCGTGCGTGCGGAACGGCAGCACCGGATATACGCCCTTGGGCGCCGATAAGGCGTTCACCGCGCCGATCGTCGATCCGAGGGCGTACGACACCAGCCGGGCGATAGGATTCAGCCCGAGCATCCTCGGCACGAGAAACAGAAACGCCGCGAAGGCGTAGTCGATGATGCCGTGGGCATCGGGGTCAATCGGTTTGCCGGGCGTGCGGGTCATGACTGCTCCTGTGAAATGGCGGTGCGAACTCAACGCCGCAGAAGTCTAGGGCGTGCGGCATCACCGGTCGGTGCGTCGGAACCCGCATGCGCGCATCGAGAATTCCCGCAACCGATGTCCTCCATCGGGCCAGTGCGGACAGGTCGCGCACACGCATCGCGGGATCGCTGCATCGGTATCACTGCCGTGCTTGGTTCATCCCCCGCGGGGGAGGTTAGCTGCGGGCAGCCTCGGCCATGCAACAGCGGCCCGCCGATGCCAGAGAAACAAACCCCTCGCCCGGAACCGGAGGCGGCTAGCGGAGGGGCGCTTACGCCACAATGCCTGCTGTTTCACCGCCCCTCCGGCTGTGTCGTCGCGGCCGGGTCATCGGCGTTGGGGACGCACCGCAGGTCTGGCGGAGCGGGTTGGGTCGTCGGCTGCGTAGCAGGCGCGGAGACGTCGCCCATCACCATGACCGCCTCGCCGCCGATTTTGCCGAGCTGTACCACCGGCACCATCCCGGGGAGGGCGACTTTCTCGTTTCGTCCGGTGTGGGCGTCGCGGCTGACGCTCGCCATCGCCAGCGTGCCGCTGATGAGCAGGGACGCCGCCGCCGCCCAGCGCGCCGGCTTCCACCAGGCCCGCACCGGGTCGTGCGTGACCGGGCGGCCGTCGGGGCCGAGCGTCAGCCGCACGCAGACGTTGCCGCCGGCGACGAGCTTCTCGGCCGCGGCGCGCGACATTGTCGAGAGATCGTGCACGTGCTTCTCGCATGCCGAGCAATACCGCCGTGCGGCGTTGCCGGTCATCGCGTCCCAGTCGGCTTCGCAGGGGCTGGGGATATGGATCTGATCGAGTGAAAGGCGGCGGGTTTGCATGTTCGGCTCCGGTGACGATGGATTCGACGCCGGGCCGGAGCAGAAGTTCCACACATCAATTTCGATACTCATTACCGGCGTCGTTCACCGCAGCGGCGCGTGCCGCACGAGAAAGGGGAGGGTTAATACTTCTCGACCGTCGCGATCACGTCCGCGGCGCCGCGGACTTTCTGGCCGACCTTGACGTGGATCTGCGGCGAGAACTTCGTGGGGATGACCAGCTCGGTGCGGCTGCCGAACTTGATCATGCCGATCCGCTGGCCGCGCACGACAGTAGCGCCTTCCACGGCGGTGTTGATGATGCGACGGGCGATCAGTCCGACGATCTGCTTCACCACCGCCACCGGCTCACCCGCGGCGTTGCCGAGAACGATGGTGTTGCTCTCGTTGGCGCTGGACGCTTCGTTGTGCTTGAGGGCGTTGATGAATTTGCCTTCCTTGTAGATCGTCCGCAGCACGACGCCGTCGCAGGGTGCGCGATTGACGTGGACGTTGAAGACACTGAGGAAAATCCCCACCCGCACCGCCGGCCCGCCGAGCAGGTCGTCGTGGGTGATCTCTGTGATGTCGCTCACGAGCCCGTCGGCCGGTGAAACCCACGCGGTGGGCGCTTCGGGCAGGGTGCGCTCGGGATCGCGAAAGAACGCCAGCAGCCACACCCACACCGGCACGACCAGCAGCGCCAGCAACGGATGAAGCAGCCACAACCCGGCGGCGATCAGCCCCAGGGCGACGGTGCCGATAACGATTTCCCAAAGACCGTGCCGCGTGAAACGAAACATCGCGGCAGGCTATGACGCGGCGGCGGGGCGGTCAACGCGAGGCGGTCATATGTTCGATCCGTGCGGACGCGCCCGTGCGGCTTTCACCGTCCAGAAACACACGCAGATGGAAACCGAGTCAGTCGCAAGTGCCGCGGCGGATGGGGGCGGTGGGGATCGTATCGCCGCGAACGCCCCGATCCTTTTCGGATGGGCACTGCAGAGGTGCGAAACGTCTGTGGAGGCCGGGTTCGGTTCTGATTGTTCACCAGACGCCGCTTGGCGTTACACTGCCGCCATGCGATTCACCCTTTCCGCCGCCGCCTTATCGCTTCTGGGGGCCTCGTGGCTGCTGGCGCAATCGACGCAGCCGGCATCGCCGCAGCAGATGCTCGGCGACATGCTCAAGCCCACCGGCGAGCCGATACGTCCGCTCCAGCCCATCGCCGAAGCCGCGCCGACGGGGAGCACCGCCGCGGGCGCCGTCGCGCCCGGCGGGATGGCGACGCCGACCCTCCGCGAAGGCAGCTACCTTGTCGACCGCGTCGGCCGGCTGACGAAGCTCGGTGAAGGGTATGTTTTCACGCTCGAAGCCGACGGCCGGGCGATGCAGGACCCGCCGCTGGTCATCCTGCCGAACCTTAAGCTCATGTTGATGGAAAACCAGGTAAAGGACACCAGCCGCGACCTGCGGTTCCGCGTCACCGGGATGGTGACCGAATACCGCGGGAAGAATTTCGTTCTGTTGGAAAAGGTCGTCGT
>DASVSS010000314.1:0-14602 GCA_036387945.1 Tepidisphaeraceae bacterium
ACCAAGTACAACGTGCCGCGCATCTGCTTCGTCAACAAAATGGACAAGGTCGGGGCCGACTACGACTTCTGCTACCAGACGATCCTCGACCGCCTCGGCGCCCCCGCCGTGCCGGTGGTGATCCCGATCGGCAAGGCCGACACCTTCGCGGGCGTGATCGATCTGATCTCGAAGGTCGGCTACGTCCCCGAAAAGTTCGGCGACGACAAGGACCGCGGGCAGACCGTCAAGATGATCTCGCTCGACACGCTCTCGGCCGGCGACAAGGCCAACTACGAGAAGTACCGCGCGATCATGCTCGAAAAGGTCGCCGAGCTCGACGACGCACTGGCCGAGAAGTACCTCGAAGACCCCGAATCGCTTACCGAGCCCGAGATTCGCGCCGCCCTCCGCAAGGGCACGATCGAGTTCAAGGCCCATCCCCTGTTCTGTGGCTCGGCGTACCAGTACGTCGGCGTACAGCAGGTGCTTGACGGCGTCATCGACTTCCTGCCGGCCCCGACCGACATCGAAGACGTCAAAGGCCTTGACCCCAAAGACACCGACGTCCAGCTCGTCCGCAAGCTCGTGCCCGAAGAGCCGTTCTGCGGCCTGGCGTTCAAGATCGTCGACGACAAGTTCGGCACGCTCACCTACGTCCGCGTCTACAGCGGCGTGCTGGAGTCGGGCACGCGCGTGCTCAACGCCAACAAGGGCACGAAGGAAAACGTCAGCCGCATGTTCCAGATGTCCGCCGACGACCGCATCGCCCGCGAACGCGCCGAGGCCGGCGACATCGTCGCGGTGATCGGCGTCAACGAAGCCATCACCGGCGACACGCTCTGCGACCTGCAGCACCCGATCATCCTTGAGAAGCCCACGTTCCCCGAGCCGGTCATCAGCATGTCGATCGAGCCCAAGGCCGGCGCCGACAAGGACAAGCTCAGCAACGCCTTGACCAACCTCCGCCGTCAGGACCCGACCTTCCAGGCGAGCTACAACAAGGAAACCGGCGAGACGATCATCGCCGGCATGGGCGAACTGCACCTTGAGATCATCAAGATGCGTCTGACCCGCGACTACAAAGTCGAGTGCGTCGTCGGCAAGCCCAAGGTCAGCTACCGCGAAGCCATCAGCGGTTCGGCCAAGGACATCCGCGGCGTACACAAGAAGCAGTCCGGCGGCCGCGGGCAGTTCGGTGACTGCTGGATCAGCGTCGAGCCGTTCGACGGCAACGGCCCCGACGGTAAGCCGCTCGAGCCCGAAGTGCTCAAGAAGCTGCGCTGGGAAGACGGCGTGGCGTGGGAGAACAAGATCGTCGGCGGCACGATCCCGAAGGAATTCATCCCCAGCGTGGAATACGGCATCCGCCAGACGTGCAAGACTGGCGTGCTGGCCGGCTACCCGCTGATCAACATCAAGGTCACGCTCACCGACGGCAGCTACCATGACGTCGACAGCAGCCAGATCGCCTTCGAGCTCGCCGGCCGTCTGGCGATCATCGACGCCGCCAAGGCCGCGAAGCTGGAACTGCTCGAGCCGATCATGAAGCTCGTGGTCACCACGCCGAAGGACTTCGTCGGCAACGTCACCGGCGACATCAACCGCCGGCGCGGCCTGATCCTCGACAGCCAGGAGCGCGGCAACACCGTCATCATCGAGGCCGAGGTGCCGCTGAGCGAGATGTTCGGTTACACCACGGAACTGCGCTCGATGAGCACCGGCCGAGCCGCCGGCGCGATGGAGCCGCTGAAGTACGCCCAGGTGCCCGCGAACGTGAAGAACGAAATCCTCGCCGAAGTGAACGCCGGCAAGAAGTAATCACGATTAAGCTTCAATCAACCCAGCGGCGGGGTCGGTTCACCGGCCCCGCCGTTTTTTATCCACGATAAAGCGCAGACCCGTGCGCAAGCATTCGCATCGCTGCGCCATCCCAACAAAGCGCCTCTCCGGTCCCTCCCCTGCGGGGGAGGTTAGGTGGGGGTGGGCGGACGCCTCATCGCATTCAAGCGCCGATACGCCCCGCGGCCCTCTCCCTACCCTCTCCCCGGGGTACCGGGAGAGGGGTTGGTTCTTGGCATCAGCGGGCCGCTATTACAGATTGTTGGCCGCCCCCACCTAACCTCCCCCGGAGGGGGAGGAACCGGTATGCGCGCTTTCTCGCATCGAGGCCCCTGCATCTCCCCATCCCCCGCGAGCGCGGCCATTGGCGATCGCGCCCGCGCCCCTTTGCGATTCCCCGCCGCTTGGCCACAATCGGCGTGTGCACTGGGTCCCGGCCGTATTCTCGCTGCTCGTCGCCGTCGCGGGGTTTTTCTACCTGCAGCACGCCGGCGGCGCGGGGCATTTGGCCGATCTCGAAGGGGAGAAGGAAAACGCCCTGCGCATCCGCCTCCGCCGCTTCGGCGGGGCCGCGATGATCCTGCTGGCAGTCGCCTTCTACGTCGGCTACGCCGTCGCCGACCGCCGCGGCAGCGCCGCCGTCGTGCTGGCCTGCCTCTGCCTTGTCGTGCTGCTGCTCCCGGTGATCCTGTTTCTCGCCTGGGTCGATTTGCGCCTCACCCGGCGGATGCGCGAAGCGATCAAAAAACGAGAGCCCCGACGGTAGCGCATTCCCGTCTCTCCCCTGTGCTGTGGCCGTTGAGTGGGTGCGGGGAACTTAAACGGCGATCAATCACACGACGGCTGGATTAGACGAAGAGGAACACCCATGTACACCACCGTCGACCAACCTATGCCCCCGTCCACCCTACCCCGGGCGGCAACGAGCCCCGGGCCGCTTTCGGTCTTGCTGCTTCTGATCCTGCTGCAATACGGCTGCGACAGCGCCACGACCACCGTCCCCACGCTGCCGCCCGGCACGCCGCCGCCGCAGTCGTTGCCGACGACGCGGATGACCGTCGGCACAGCCGAACTGGAATTGGAGATCGCCGACGAAGACCCCGAGCGCGAGACCGGCTTGATGTACCGCGCTGCCATGCCGGCGGGCCACGGGATGCTGTTCATCTTTCCCGACGAAGTGCCCCGGAGTTTCTGGATGAAGAACACTTACATCCCGCTCGACATCCTGTACCTCGACGCCCGCGGCAAGATCGTCTCCATCAAGCCGATGCGGCCGCTCAACCTCGACGGCGTGACTTCCGAGAAGCCCGCGAAGTTCGCCATCGAGCTCAACCGCGGCGGCGCGGCGGCGACCGGGGCGGCTGTAGGGGATGTGATCGCTGTGCCGCCGGATTTGGTCGCAGGGGCCCGATAATCGCCGCCGCCGTGCGATTGCCGCACGGGAATGTGTGAATCGACTGCCCGATTCCGACGATCGATGGGTGGGGGCCGATGTGCGGCCCGCAATTCCCGGTCGTACCGACGGCACGCGACATGAGAGCACTATCCGCAGTCCTCGATCCGACCCCCGCCTTCGGGCACTCCGTCGCCCGCGTGCTGCCGTCGGAACTGCCGCCGGACGCGCAGCTCGACGCGCTGCAGGAACAGATCGACGCGCTGTCGTTCGAGATCTCGGCCCTGCGCCGCCGCGACGCGCAGGTGCACGGGGTCATCAACCGGCTTGACGAAGAGCAGCGCCTCGCCGCCCGTCTGCAACAGGATTTTCTGCCCAAACGGCTTCCGCAGCTTGGCGGCATCCACTTCCACACGCTTTACCGCCCCGCCGCGTACGTCAGTGGTGATTTGTACGACGTGATGCGGCTCGACGAGACGAACGTCGGCTTCTATGTCGCCGACGCCGTCGGCCACGGCATGCCCGCGGCGCTGCTGACGATGTTCATGAAAAACGCCCTTGTGACCAAGAGCATCAGTGCCGACGCCGCCGGCGGCGCGTACGCCCTGCTCGAGCCCGCCCAGACGATCGGCCGCCTCAACACCTCGCTTTGCCAGCAGGACCTCTCGCACGCCACCTTCGCCACCGCCATCTACGGCCGGATCGACGCCACGACGCTGCGCATGCGCTTCAGCACCGGCGGGCACCCCAACCCGGTCGTCCTGCGCGACGGCACGCTGCGCGAGCTGCCCTGCTGCGGGGCGCTGCTGGGGATCTTCCCGACCGAGGTCTTCGACACCGCCGACGTGCAACTCCACCCCGGCGACCGCGTGTTCGTCTACACCGACGGCATTGAAGTCGCCTTCGCCGACACCACCCCGACTGACCCCGACCGCTGGAAAGACGAGCTCCTCGCTCGGCGCGACTGGCCGACGGATCGCATCCTGAGCGACTTCGCCGACCGCCTCGACGCCTGCAACGGCAGCCTGCTGCCGCGCGACGACCTGACGATCGTGGCGATCGAGATCACGTAATCGCTTCCTGCTCCTCCCCTTTTGGTTCCTCCCCCTCCCGGGGGAGGCCAGGCGGGGGGTACATTGCCATGCAATAGTGGCTAGCTGATGCCCAAGAACCAAACCCTCGCCCGGTACTCCGGGAGAGGGTAGGGAGAGGGCAGAGCGTCTAGGCGCTTCATTGCGATGAGGCAGCCGCCCGCCCCCACCTAACCTCCCCCGCCGGGGAGGCACCAGAGCGCGGCGACCAACCCCGCCGAATCGCTAATATCCTCGCAACCAAAACCTTACTGAAAATGAGCTTGACGACCGCACGCCCTTTCTCGCAAAATGCGGACCTTGGTCCCCGAACCTATCGGGCCACGTCGCGAGTCGGGAGAGGACATTAAATGCAGCTGAAGACCTTTGGTGGCGCCGTTCTGGCTATTCCCCTATTCGCCTGTGCGGCTTCGACCGTCGCGGCCGAAGGACCGTCGGTGTGCGCGTGCGGCAGGCCTGCTGGGCACGCGCTCGGTCCCGACTTGGTACAGGACGGAGACGCCCCGCCGAGCCTGCCGGCGCCTTTCCGGATCGCAAACCGATGGACGAGCACGTCCACGAATGGATCGACCGGCGCGCAAGGCACGCCGATCACGCTCCGATGGAGCTTCCTGCGCGACGGCGTCACCGTCCCTGACTCGGACGGCCCGCTCCAGCCCGACGGCTCAGGCAGCGACGTGGCGGCCCCGAGCGCCTTGATCAGCAACTTCGACGCCCGCTTCGGCACCAGCGCCTCGCTCGAAACGCGCCCGTGGTTCCGCTTCTTCAACGACTCGTTCAACCGCTGGGCGCAGCTCAGCGGGGTGACGTACGCCTACGAGGCTAACGACGACAGCGCGTCGTTCTTCACCAACGGCCAAGTCGGCGTCCGTGGCGACATCCGCATCGGCGCAAAGCCCATCGATGGCGCGTCCAATACACTCGCGTACAACTACTTCCCCAACGCCGGCGACATGGTGCTCGATACCCAAGAGACGACGGCGTTCAACAGCACCACCAACGACTACCGCTCGCTGCGCAACATCATCACCCACGAGGCTGGCCACGGCCTTGGGTTCGATCACGTCGAATCCAGCAACAGCGGGCAGTTGATGGAGCCGTTCCTGTCGACTTCTTTTGACGGCCCGCAGCTCGACGACATTCTCGCCGTGCAGCGGAATTACGGCGACGCGCGCGAGAAGAGCGGCGGCAATGACAATGCCGCCAACGCCGACAGCCTCGGCACCTTCGCCGGCGCCGGCTCGGCCAGCGTCGGCACCGCCACGCCGGACACGATTACCGCGATCCCGCTGGCCGCGACCGATTTCGTTTCGATTGACGACGAAAGCGACGTCGACCTGTACAGCTTTACGGTCGCCCCGGGCTCGATTGTTACGCTAACGCTTGACCCGAGCGGTTATAGCTACCTCGAGGGGCCTCAGAACTCCGTTCCGTCGACCGACCCAAATTTTGTACCGCAGACGACCTTCGATGCGTCTCTCCAGAGCGATTTGACCCTCACCCTCCTCGGCATTGACGGCACGACCGTTCTCGATAGTTCTAATCTCGGCGGACTTGGCGTGACCGAGTCGCTGAGCGAGACGCTGCTCGCCGGCGGCACCTACTTCGCCCGCATCGCCGGCCTGACCGCCGACCGCATCCAGCTTTACCAGCTCGATTTCGCTGTCACCGTGCCCGAGCCGACGGCCCTGGCCGCCGTGGCCCTGCTGGGCCTGGGCCTGCGTCGCCGCCGGGCGGCGTAAGCCGGCTCGAGGGACTGCTGTCTGACAATTTGCATCCGCAAAAAAGCCCGCGCCGGAAATGGCGTGGGCTTTTTCTCGCGCCGATCTTCCGTGCGGTCACGGGCTTCGGCGGGGCGTCGTACGCGCCCCTCACTGACCGGCGTGTGCCGCGTCCCACGCGGCGCGGAACAGCCGTTGCACCCGATGAACGGCAATCGCCTGCTGGCGGGCTTTCATTTCCAGCACGCTCGTGCGGCCGCCTGAAACGGACTTGCCTTCGAAGCGGAAGAACTTTTCGGTGTCGACGGGGCCGGCCTTGCCTTCGGGCTTCTCGGGCGTGCCGCCCTGC
Organism: Tepidisphaeraceae bacterium; assembly: GCA_036387945.1. Lineage (GTDB taxonomy): Bacteria > Planctomycetota > Phycisphaerae > Tepidisphaerales > Tepidisphaeraceae > DASVSS01. The sequence goes on from DASVSS010000314.1 coordinate 6,376, forward strand.
CCGGCGGCGGACATGGCGGCCTCGCCGATCAGCGGCAGGTTCGCGTAGCTGAACGCGGCGATCTGCAGCGTCGCGAGCCACAGGTCATTGCGGTCGGTCTCGGGCTCACGGGCTTCGTCGAGCTGCTTCGTCAGCGCCGCCCAGTAATCGGCCCGCAGTTGCGGGAAGTCGTTTTTCTCGTCGTCGTTCATCTTGTATTCCATCTCCGCGTGCACGTTCGGGGCGCTGCGGCGGTCGGCGAAGTAAGTGCGGCTCTGGTAGTCCTGCGTGGCGTGCTGCGGCTGGGTGTTGTCCTCGACGTAATGCGCCAGGTAGCCGGCCCATTTGAGGGCGTGGTCTTCGTCCCCGGCCTTGCTCGGCAGCAGGCGGCCGGCCTTGAAGGAGGCGACGAGCTGCCGATAGCACTCGTCGACCGCGAACGGCAGCGCCCCCGCTTCCTTGTAGTTCGGGTCCTTCACGTCCCGCGAGGCCTTGGTGATGTCGGGCAGGTTCGACAGGTCGTGGCGGTACACGCGCTTGTCCGGCTCTTTGGACAGATACTCCAAATCGATGAAATGCAGCGGCCGTTCCGGCAGGTTGAAGGGGGCGATGATCGTCTGGCGGTCGCCGGCGCGGGCGTCGGGCAGCGTGACCCAGTACGGCATGCCGATCTGCTTACTGGTATCGATGCCGATGCGGGCGGTCATGAAGTAGGTCCGCGCCGCGGCCATGTCGCCCATCTCCGTGTCGGCGGTCTGGACCCAGTTCTTCAGCCCTGCCGGCGTCGTGGGGTCGGCGACGAGGCGCATCATCGCCAGCCGCGTCAGCAGGATGTGTTCTTTCGATCCCCACGCCAGCAGCGCGGCGGGCAGGCAGAGCACGGTCAATACGGCAAGAGCGAGCGAACGAGGAAGCATGTCCACAGTGTAGAGCAATCCGCGGGCCGGCGGCCGGAAAGGTTTCCGCAATCGTCTGGCCGGCGCGTCCGCTACTTCGCCGCGGCCACGTCGCCGCTCGCCACACGGGCGATCTGCAAAAGGGCGCCTTCGGCGGCGGCGGGGGCGACGAAAAGCACCATCGCCACTGTCATCTCCGGCGTCGCGCCATTGAGCAGGCTGTGGCCTTTGACGTCCGGATACCAGATCACCGCCACGCCGACGGTGTCGGTTTCGTCGGCGCCCAGGACGTCGACAACGAAATCGCCGGCAACCTGGTTGGCCCGGGCGGTGCGGGCGGCCGGCACGATCAGGGCGGCGGTCTTTCCCGCGGGCACGCCTTCGGCGGCGGCGACTTGTTGGGACAAATCCGTCGCCATCGTCACCGGGCGGCCGGTATATGTGGCGATGGCGATCACGCGCCCACCTGCGAACCGGCCGGCAAGCTGCCGGGCGTCCGTCTTTTTCGATTTATCGAATGTGATGTGGGTGGCCGCGTCGGCGAGAATCTCCCCTGCCGCGGCGGGGTCAGCAGTCAGCCAGGCGACGAAACGCCCGGTCAGATCCCCCGCTGCATCCGTTGCCGTCGCGGCGGGCTGAGTCGCGGGCGCTACCTCGGGCGCAACCATCCCCGGCAACGCGGGCTCGCCGCGGGAAATGGCGGTCAGCGCGATCAGGGGGAAGAAGATGAATGCAGAACGCCGCATAGGCCCCTGTAAGGATATCGGCTGACCGGCGGGCGGGCTGAACGTTGAAGTGTCGGGGGCGGGGTTGACTTAGGACTTGTCCCTAAGATTCCGCCGCTTTGCCGGCGGCGACCTGCGCTTTTCGGACGATATCGTGATTGATCTGCGAGCTGCTTGTGCCACCCCGATCCCTCCCCTCCGGGAAGGCCGTGGGGACGGCCCACTGCCATGCAATAACGGCTCGCTACCGCCAGAGACCCAAACCCTCGCCCGGCACCCCGGGGAGAGGGTAGGGAGAGGGCCGGAGCGTCTAAGCGCTTTACGGCGATGAGACGGCCACCCGCCCCCACCTAACCTGCCCCGCAGGGGAGGGACCGGAGAGGCGCTTTGTGTGGCGCTGCGGCTTGGCGGGTGTCGCGGTGCTGGCTCGCGGTCGCGCGAGACGGAAAAACGAACAACCGCCCGCTTACTTCTTCATCGCTTCCACGCCACCCATGATCTCCGACAGTTCCGTCGTGATCTGGCTCTGGCGGGCGCGGTTGTATTGCAGCGACAGCGCTTTCTGCATCTCTTCGGCGTTGTCGGTGGCGGCCTTCATTGCCACCATGCGGGCGACGTGCTCGCTCGTGGCGGCGTCGAGGAACGTCTGGAAGAACGCGGTCTTGATCGCCAGCGGGATGAGCTCATCGAGAAGCTCTCGGGCACTTGGCGAGAACTCGTAAACTGTCTCCTCGCGCGTCGCGTCGGCCGCGACGTGGGCCGTGCCGGCGCGCTTCGTGTCGAGCATGCCGGCCTTCATCTGGGCCTCTTTTTCGTGGATCTGCTGGGCGATGTTACGGCCCGATTCCTCGAGGCTCGCCAGAGGCAACAGCTGCATTACGTCGGGCTTCTGCGAGCCGGTGCTGATGAAGTTCATGTACGCGACGTAGACCGCGTCAATCTCCCCGTCGGCGAACTGCCGCATCAGGCCGTCGGCCAACTCTTCGGCTTCGAGGAACTTCGGCGGGTCGCTGACGTTGACCTTGGCGGTGATCGTGCGCTTCTGGAACGACAGGAAACTCGCGCCCTTCTTTCCGATCGAATGCAGATCGACGGTATTGCCGGCGCTTTCGAGTCGCTTGATCTCGAGCATCGCGGTACGGATGACGTTGCCGTTGTACCCGCCGGCCAGGCCGCGATTGCTCGTAAGCAGCACGAGGGCGACGCGCCGCGTCGCATGGGCGGCGTCGACGGTGCGCAAGAGCGGGTGATCGACGTCCCCCGCCGATGCGGCCACATCGGCGACGAGCTCGCGGATTTTCAGGGCGTACGGCTTCGTGCCGACGGCGCGCTTGAGCGATTTCTGAAACTTCGCCGTCGCGATCATCTGCATCGTGCGGGTGATCTTGCGGATATTGCGAACCGCCTTGCGGCGTTTGACGATCGCGCGTGCCTTGGCCATGAATCCTCTTTCGCCAGTAAATTCCCGGCTGGAAACCGGGGAAGGCGATTATGAGGATACCCCCGGGGCGAAGCAAGGAACCCGCACGCGGCAGCGCGTCGCAGGGAAACCGGCGCAGGGCGGTCTGATCCCTCCGCGCCCGGAGAGAGACACCGACGGGGCGTGCCGCCATCACCGCCGGCGATTGCCGTACGCGTCGAAGTTGCTGTCGTAGTTCTTCGTGTAGCGGTTTTCTTCTTCGCGGCGGTCGGACTTGTCCATCTCGTTGCCGACGACCGCGCCGCCGAGTGCCCCGACCGCGCCGCCGATGGCGGCCCCGCCGAGGGCACTGCCGTTGTTGTTGCCGATGAGGCCGCCGATCGCCGCGCCGCCGAGGCCGCCGATGATCGCGCCGTTGCCGGCCTTGGATTCGCAGCCGATGGGCCCCATAAAGAGCACGATCACCGACAGCGCCGCAGGAAGAAGGGGGTTACGCATGGGCAACCCATTCATCGGCCTCGCCGGCCGGTGAGTTAATCCCGGCCGCGGATGCGTTCCGAAAAGGGCGATTACAGATTGATGAGCTGCCACAGGAACAAATCGCTGCCGCCGGCCGACGGCAAGTACACCGGCCTGCCCGGGCCCGCGACCGCAAGCGTGCCGGTGAACGCGCCGCTGGTGTAGAGCCGCCCGGCGCCGGTGACGCCGATCGCTTCGCCGACGTCGTCGCCGCCCGGGCCGCCGGCCGCGCGGGCCCAGGCGAAGGCGCCGCCGGTGGTGATCTTAAGAGCGAAGGCGTCCTTCGAGCCGTTCACGCTCGTGTGCCATCCCGTTCCCGCCCCGCCGCTGAAATCGACCCGCCCGCTGTACTGCCCGGTGACGTAGACCGCTCCGCCGCGATCGACCGCGAGGTTCGTCGCCCGGTCCGCGCCGCCGGACCCGAACCGCCGCGACCAGGCATGACCGAGCGACGGGGTGAGCTTGACGATGAATCCGTCGGTCGCGCCCGCGGCCGCGAGCGATCTGGTGGCGCCCGACGGGTCGGCGTCCATCACGGCGGTAAACTGCCCGACGACGACGGCGTTGCCGCCGGCGTCGAGGCGCACATCGCCGGGCGCGTCGACGCCGCTGCCGCCGAAATCGACGCCGTTGCGGTATGCGCCCCCGGCGTCGAGCTGCAGGACGAATACGTCCGTACCGCCCGCGGCAGTGCGGGTGGCGACGGCGGCTGCGGGGTTGAGATCGATCGTGCCCGCGAACGACCCGACGAGCGTCGCCCGGCCGGCGGAATCGACGGCCACGCCGTTGGCGGTGTCGTAGCCGCCGTTGCCGACGCGCACGGCATAGGCGAGATGACCGCCGCCGCTGAGCTTTACCGCAAAGACGTCGAAGCCACCTGCGGAGGTGAGCGTGCGCGTGCCCGCGCCGGGATCGAAGTCGCCCGCGCCGTTGAACATGCCCGCGGCGTAGACGTTCCCTGCGGCGTCGGTGGCCAGCGCGGTGACGCCTTCGTCACTCGCACCGCCCAGCGCTTTCGCCCACACGAACGAGCCCGAGGACGAGAGCTTCACGATAAACCCGTCGCGCCGCCCCTTGGCGGTGATCTTCGACGTGCCGCTGCCGGGGTCGAAATCAAGCGTGCCGGAAAAATACCCCGCGGCGTAGACGTTGCCCGCGCCGTCGGTGGCAACCCCCTGCACGTTCTGCTCGCCGCTGCCGCCCAGCGCCTTCACCCAGGCGACCGCTTTTCCCGTCGTGTACTTGGCGATGAAGGCGCTGTTGGCCGCAGGCGCTTTGGCGGAGGCGACGCCTGCCGTGGGGTCGAAATCGAGCGTGCCGTTGAACACGCCGGCGACGACCGCATTGCCCGACGGGTCGACCGCCAGCGCCGCACCGCGGTCGTACCCGCCCCCGCCGCGCGCGAAGGCCCAACCGAGATCAGCAGCCAACAGCATGCGCGCCGAAAGCGATTCGATCCACATGGGCAACCCCGGCCGGCGGCCGACTTGTTAGGGAAGTGACATGAGACGTGCGGCACTCATGGCCGCGGGCTGCCATCATCGCGCTTTGCGACAGGAAGCCAAGAAAAATACCGTCAGAACGATTCACGCGGGAAAACAGCTTCTGACCCGCACGGCTATTTCGGCGGGCGCGGCTTGCGGCCGGCCTGCAGGCCGAAACTTTGCAGGTAGCTGATCCACATCATCGACAAGCCGTGCGCGTAGCAGCCTTGGACGACCAGATCCATGTAGAATTGCGTCGGCGGGATGTCGAACTTCTCGACCGTGATGCCCTGGTACGTCGTGGCCATCACCGGCTCGTGCTTGCCCAGGGGGGCGACCTTCACGTCGACGCGCTTGTACGTCCCGACCTCGCGGCCGGCGTCGTCGAGCTTGCGGCCGATCTTGGTGTCGAGCGTGCGCAAATCCGCTTCGCTCAAATCGAACACCGCCCCGGCGACGTACTTGCCCGGGTCGTACGAAATGTCCGCCACCCCGCCGCCCCAGTATTCGCTGAAGATCGGAAAACACAGGCGGTAGTTGTCCAGCACCGCGGCGCGGCCGTTCTTCATCGCGGGGCTGCGCAGGCCGTGGTGCTTGCACCATTCACTGACGGCGCGGGCGTTGAGATTGGAACCGTAAGCGAAGTAATGCACAGTTGTTGCAACGCCACCCCCGCAAAGACCGGCCCACCCGGCCCGGCGCGAGCGACACGGCATTGTGGCGAATTTTCGCCGTTTGGCAAAGGCGGAACCGTGAACGCGCTTTCACGGTGCGACTCGCGAGCGGCAGATGCCCTCGCCGACCCCTGCTCGTTCACCACGACGCCTGTTCACCCGTGCGCGATCGCGCGGAGGCCCACCGTTTCGGCCCCCGCGTTGGGTTCGTTCGTTCATTTTCCAGGCCGCGACCCGGCATCCACCGGTTGGCGTGGGGCCCGGTCTGGAAAATCGAAGTAGAGAAAAGAACCCATGAGAACTCCCTCCCTAACCCTAGACCCCCGAATCAATCCGAACGACCCCGCCCCCGGCGCATCGCCGGAAACGGGGACGCGGATCGACAGAAGCGAACCCGAAGAGCGTAACGCAAATCGGCCAAAAAACAAGCAAAATCCGCCAAAATCGGCCCTCTTGCGCAGGGCGCCGCGGCCCCGCGTATTTGCTCATCGACAACGACCAAGACGGCAGAACGGGGGATTATGCCGCCAAACGCGACGGGAGGTTTCGCGAGGTGAGCCTCACCCCGCCATGCTTATCGTTCACGTTTGTGGCGGGGCGGCCCCTCCCCAAACTGATTTTGCTCGAAATCAGTGATGTCCCAATTCTTGACTCTGTCGAGGTCAAATCGATGTGCGTCCCCTTTTCTTCTCTGCAGATTTTCATTCATCTTTGCTCACGCGTAGGAGCTTCGCATCACCGCAGCTTTCCAGTCGGATCCTCCAGCGAAGAATAGGCGGCTTCGCTACTTTGAAGTTTCTCCCAAGACTCAGCACGACCATCTTCTCCTTCGAATCAAATTCGAACAGACCATCGAAAACCATCTGTTCCGACGGCAGACCGTGCTTTTCCCTCGCGGAATCAAACAAAATTCCTGCAGAATTACTGTTAAGAGGTTCAATGTAACTATGGTGGTCTCGGTACCAGCACTTCAAGCCAACACGGGTGCCGTGCATTTGAGCGATCATGATGATTTCGTTGTCGAAATAGGCATCTAGATAATACATCGGCTGCTGACCGATAAATGAGTGGAGCTCGACCCAGCTCGTAGAGCAAATTAATGCTGTTGAGTCGCCCTTTTTGATGTAGACCGAATCTCGCCACCACCTGTTCCGCGTACTCCCGTCCGGCGAAATATCAATCATTGGAAGCGGTTCGCGGTCTATGAAGATATATCCACCTTGTTCGAACGGCTTCTCGAATACACGTTTTGGTTCGGATGCAGATGCCATGCCAATAATCGACATGACTGCACATCCGATGACAGCGACTATTGTGTTAATGCTCATTTGTTAACTAAGGTGAGGCAACGGAGTCAAGAAAAGTTGACGCGCATCGGATCGTTTGCGATGTTTGTTTCGTTTCGAGTGAAATCGCTGGCGTATGGGGTGTTATTTGCCCCCGCTCCCGTCCACTGGTATCGATATCGGAACGAGACGATCGACGCGTCTTCCCATTTCTGTTCTGCGCTTTTTCCAGTTGAGAAATCAGGTTCAAATCTTTTGCCATAGGATGGATCGAAGACGGAATCGATACCGGTTACGCTCACGACCAAGTGATCTTGGAAATTCCGTTCTGTATTCGTACCGCCTTGGCCTAGGTTTGCTCCAACGGTGAAACCTAAGGCTGTTGCCGTGAATTTAGTTCGATCGATGTCATCCATTCCAGCAACAGGAGCCTTGTAATCGGCGGAAGCAGATGTCGGCGTAATCCCGCGTGCCGACGACGAGATGCCTTGCTTGGCAAAGAGATCCACAAGCAACCTCCCCCAGCCGCCGCACTGGCCGTCCTTGTGTTTCATTACGTCGGCGACAGTTACGAGTCCGAAAGGTGTATTGGCACGCGATATAGCCGCAGCACCCCAGTAGTATAACGTGGAGCCATCGACCGACTTCGGATTCTTTGGCCCATTTCCCCCGGAGATCTGCCCCCAAATCCCATCGACGACTTCCTTGTTGCTGGTCCATCCAGCAGAAGCTGCGTCTTGCACACCGTTGTTATTGAGGTCCTCACCAGCATCAAGAACCCCGTTCCCATTTTTGTCTTCCGCTGGCCTGACCATTTCGCCGTCATTCGCTGGCCGTTTACCCTTTGCACCTTCACTGCTCAGGTGAAGCACGGTCTCGTATGCTCCATTTGCTGCTCCACCCGTCAAATACAGATGATTTTTGCTCGTCCCTACCTCGAACCAGCTATTTCCTCCGTCGATGCTCATTTTCCAATTGATCTCAAGATCTTTGCTGTCGATTGTCTCCGGCAATGCGTTGCTGGTGACGCTCGCCCAGGCATAGCCACCTCCGGACTGGACACCGGCCGCGGTGAAGGTAAGGCCGCGGCCTTCGCCTTTCATCTGCCAGTTTCCGACCACTCCGGTGTAAAGCAGCGTAGGAGAGGCCGACACAGTTGATGCCGCTCCCGGCTTTGAGCGGACATAGCTGATCGGGTGCTTCTGCTCGGTGACGGGCTGGCCGGCGGGGGCGTCGGGGTTGTC
>DASVSS010000315.1:0-6870 GCA_036387945.1 Tepidisphaeraceae bacterium
GTCCACGTCCATCGCACCTGGATGCCGGCGTGGACGGCGCTGCACGAGCGTCTCGCCGCCGACCCGCCGGATTTGATCCTCGTCAGCGGCGATTTCGTCGACGACAAAGCCGACCACCGCCCCGCCCTGCCGCTGCTGCGACGCTTTGCCGGCGGCCTGCGTGCGCGGCTGGGCGTGTGGGGCGTGCTCGGCAACCACGACACCGACCTGCTGCCGCTGCGCGTCGACGCCGACTGGCCCGTGCGGCTGCTGTACAACGACATCATCACGCTCGAACACGCTGGCGCGACGCTGCGCCTCATCGGCTTGCACGGCATCCACAACAACGACGCCGACGACGCCGTTCTGGCGTCCCTGCCGCCGCGCGCCCCCGGCGTGCTCACACTCGCGCTCTCGCACACGCCGACGCAATCAATGCGCCTGCGCGGCAAGGCCGACGTCGTCTTCACCGGCCACACCCACGGCGGGCAAGTCTGCCTGCCCGGCGGCTGGCCGATCATCACCCACGACGCGCTCTCGCGCCGCTTCGCCAGCGGCATGCACCGATTCGACCCTGACTTCTGGCTCTCCGTCAGCCGCGGCTGCGGCTTCTCCAGCTACGCCGTCCGCGTCTTCTGCCCGGCGGAAGTGGTCGAGATCGTGTTCCGATAGCCCGCCGTCCATCGGGCCGGGCATCCAAGCGCCCTACCACATTAGTGCAAAAGGCCGTTATCGCTCGGCGGCGCGTCAAACGCCCGCGGGCTCTTCCACCGTCGCCTGCTCGCGCTCGGCGGCGGCGAATTCCTTGTCGCTGATCCGGCCGCCCTGCTGCACCTGGTCGAACTTCACGGCCACGCGCTTGCTCACGCCCTGCTCCTGCATTGTCACGCCGTAGAGCATGTCGCCGATCTGCATCGTGCGCTTGTGGTGGGTGATGATGATGAACTGACTCAGGTCGAGGAACTCCTGCACGATCAGGCCGAACCGCACGTTGTTGGCCTCGTCGAGCGGGGCGTCGACTTCGTCGAGGATGCAGAACGGGCTGGGCTTGGATTTGAAGATGCTCATCAGCAGCGCGATGCACGTCATCGCCTTTTCGCCGCCGCTGAGCTGGCTGATGGTGACGGGTTTCTTGCCCGGCGGGCGGGCGATGATCTCGATGCCGGCGTCGAGCGGGTCGACGCTCTTGCACATCACCGGGATGATTTCGCCGGGCTGCGCCGCTTCCCGGGCGGCCTTGGTGGCTTCGACGTCTTCGACTTCCAGTTCCAGGTACACGTCGGCGCTGCCGCCGCCGAAGAGCTTGCGGAACAAATGCTGGAAGTGCTCGCGCACGGCGGCGAACGTCTGCTCGAATCGCACGCCGCTTTCGCGGTTGATCTCGTCGATGAGCGATTCGAGCTCGGTCTTGGCCTTGGCGAGGTCGTCGAGCTGCGTGGCGTAGAACGCGGCGCGCTGCTCGAGCTCGTCCATCTCGCCGATGGCGTCGAGGTTAACGTTGCCTAGCCGGGCGATCTTCTCTTTCAGCTCCTTGATCTCCCGGCCGACGGCGTCCCAGTCGGTCGCGCCTGCGTCGTAGGCGAATAGCGCTTCGGCATTGGTCTCGCGCTCGGCGGCGAAGGCGCTGATCGCCTCTTCGTACCGCACGGCCACGTCGAGTTGCAGTTCGTCCTGCGTGCGCGACGCGAGCGACTCGCGACGGACGTTGAGTTCGCTTTGCTGGAGCTGGAGTGCGTGGAGCTTGCCTTCGAGCTCCCCGTGCAGGCCGCGGATGGATTCCACCTTGCTCGTCAGCTCGCGCACGTGGGCGACGAGTTGCTGCAGCTGGCCGACGAGGGTGTCGACGCGCTCGCGCAGGGCTTCGACGCGGGCGGCGTGCTGCTCTTCGTCGCGGCGGCCTTTCTGCAGGGCCGTCTCGGCGTCGCCGCGTCGGCCGCTCAGCGCCGCGATGCTCTTGGCGATGCGCTCGACCTGCTGGGCGAGTTCCGCCTGCTGGCTGCGGAGGCGCTCGACGTGCTGCCGGGCCGAAAGCTGCTTCTCCTGCACTTGCCCGAGCACGACGCGGCACTGCGTCAGCTCTTCGGCCAGGTGCTTGACCTGCTCCACCAGCTCGGCCTGCTGGCGGGCGAACTGTTCGATCTGGTCCTGCAGCGACTGTTGATTCGTCTCGAACGCCCCGCGCTGCTCGCTGAGGATTTGCGCCTCGTCGGTGAGCTTGCCGGTCTGCTCGTGCAGGTGGTGCAGCTCTTTTTCCAGCAGCGGCAACTCGCGCCGCAGGCCGATCAGCCGGTCATTGACCTGACTGCCCTGGCTGCTGAGTTCGACTCTCTGCGTATTGAGCGCATAGACCGCGTTGCGCAGTTCGTTGATCTGCCCTTCGACGTCCTTGGCCTGCTGGCTGCTGTGCGAAAGCTGCTCGTTCAGCTCGGCGATCTGCGCGTCGACCTCGACCGCCTGCAGCGCGATCGCGTCGAGCTCGGACCGGCGCGAAAGCAGCCCCATGCTCGCCCCGAGCGGCCCGGCCTTGATCGTACCGTCGGCCTCGACGGCGATCGCGTCACGGGTGATGTACCGCCAGCCAACGGGGCCTGCGGCGTGAAGGGCGAGGGCGTCGTCGAGCGCGTCGACGATCGCCGTGCGGCCGAGCAGCGTTTCGGCGATGGCGGCGTCGGCTTGCTCGTAGCGTACGAGGTCGATCGCCAGCCGCACGCCTTGCCGGTGTTGATTCCAATCGTAAGAACTACAAAAACGTGGTGTGGGCGTCTCGCCCGCATACAAATCTATTTCGCTGGCGGGCGGGACGCCCGCCCCACGGTCGCGCGTTACAAACGAGACGCGGCCGCTGAGCGATCCGAGGGACGCCTCGCCGGCCTGGATCGCTTCGTGCGAATCGCCGACGAGCCACTGGTCGCGGCCGTCAAGGGCTGCTTCGATCACGGTCGCGTGCTCGACGTCGACGCGCAGCAAGTCGGCGACGATGCCGCCCACGAATGGGAACTTCCCGTCGCGTTCCTTAAGCACCTTCTTCACCGCGTCGCTGACGCCCTCGCGACGGGCTTCGAGGTCCTGGAGTAGTTTCTGCCGCGACAGCAACGCCGAGCGGTGTTCTTTGGCGCTGCCGAGCTGTTCGGTGACGGCCTTGATCTGCTGGCCCAGCGCCGCGGCGGCGGCCTTGCGGGCGTCCTGTTCGGCCTGGCGCTGGGCGATGTGCGCAAGCGTCGTCTCGAGCTTCGCCTTGATCTCGCCCGCCAGCGCCTCGGCGGCCTCGGCGCCCTCGACGACCTGCCGGCGGCGGTCGCCTTGGCGCTGCTGCAGGCTGGCGATGTTCCTGCGCTCGATCTCGATCGACGCCAGGCGGCTGTTCACCTGGGCGAGCTTGCGCATCTGGTCGAGCACGCTCTGCTTGTTCTTCTCGATCTGGTTGACGAGGTCGTTGAGCCGCAGCTGCCCGGCCTTGAACGACTCGCCCTTCTCGGCGATTTCTTCCCGCTTGGCGTCGAGCTCGATCGTCAGCGCTTCGAGCGATTCGGCCTCGGCGGCGGCGTGGGCTTCGACCTCGGCCCGCTGCTCCTCGGCCCGCGTGCGATCGCGGCCGAGCTGCTCGGCCTGCTCGGCGATCTGGGCGAGCTGCTGCTCGGCGTAGTGCTGCGCCTGCTTCGCGGCCCGCACGGCCGCCTGGGCTTCGACGAGCTCGTGCTCGGCGCGCTGCCGCGCGCCCTGCTGGGCCTCGGCTTCTTCCCGGGCGGCGGCAAGCTCGTTCTGCCGCTTGGCCAAATCGCCGGCGACGTCGTCGACGCGGAAGTTCGTCTCCTCGATCTCGCCGCCCACGCGGGCGAGTTCGCCGTGGAGCTTGTGATATTCCTGCAGGGCGTAGCCGAGCCTTAGCTCGTTCAGACGGGTGATGTATTCCTGGTACGTCCGGGCGCGCCCGGCTTGCACCTTCACCGAGCGCAGGCGGCGGTCGACTTCGCTGACGACGTCGCTCACGCGCAGCAGGTTGGCGTCGACTTTTTCGAGCTTGCGCTGCGACTCTTTCTTCTTGGCCTTGAAGCGCGAGATGCCGGCGGCTTCTTCGAAAATGATGCGCCGCTGCTGCGGGTTGCTCTCGAGCAGCTGCGACACGCGGCCCTGCTCGATCACGCTGTAGGCGTCGACGCCTACGCCGGTGTCGAGGAACAGATCGCGCACGTCCTTGAGGCGCGACGTGTGGCCGTTGAGGGTGTATTCGCTCGTGCCGTCGCGGTAGAGGCGGCGGCCGACGGCGACTTCGTCGCTGGGCAGGTTCAGCACGCGCACGCCGTCGGCGTTCGGCGGGTTTTCGAACACGAGCACGACCTCGGCCATGCCGGCGGGCTTGCGGGTGCCGCTGCCGTTGAAGATGACGTCGAGCATTGCGTCGCCGCGGAGGCTTTTGGCGCTCTGCTCGCCGAGCACCCACTTGGTGGCGTCGACGACGTTGCTCTTGCCGCAGCCGTTTGGGCCCACAATGCAGGTGACGGGTTGGTCGAACAGAAATTCGGTGCGGTCGGCGAACGACTTGAAGCCGTGCAGAACCAGTTTGCGAAGACGCATATTGTGCGGTCCTCCGTGACCCATCCCTTGGAACCAAAGACCTTGCCGACGGTCCGTGTCAGCGACGCGGGAGTAGAACATTTATCGGGCTGACAATCAATTCCGCGTGAACGCCGCGACAGCGGGGGCCGCGGACGGGCACCATCCCAGGTGCGCATCTGGTCCGTCCCCCCCTCCGGGGGAGGTGCCGTGGGGGCGGCCTCTAACCTGCAATAGCGGCTTTCTGCCGCCAGAGAGGCAAATCCCTCGCCCGCTACTCCGGGAGGGTAGGGAGAGGGGGGCCTTGCGCTGAGAAGCGCTTCATTGTGATGAGGCGTCCGCCCGCTCCCACCTAACCTCCCCCGGAGGGGGAGGAACCGGAGTGGCGCTTTGGTGCGATGGGGCGGCGGCCTCGGCCCCCTCTCCGCCCCCCGGGTACGAGGGAGGAACCGCGCCGGTCTTGGCGGTATTTATGCCGGAGGGTCGCCGCTACTTCGCCGGTCGTACAGCCGCCGGTGGGGCTGGGGCGGGCGTTTCGCCGGGGAGGGGCGAGGTCGAATCGTCGCCGCCTTGCGGGCGTTGGCCGGTTTCGATGATCGGGGCGGCGCCCATGACCGGGTCGAGCAAGGCGTCAGTGGCGCTTTCCATCCCGAACGCCGCAGCCACCTGTTGCTGGCCCACGGACGGGTCGCTGAGGATGAGCTTTTTATCCGCGAGCTGCTGCAGCACCGCGACGATGTCGCCGTAGGTGAAGTTCAGCTGCGGCTCGTCCGGGGCGGCGCGGCCGCCGAGGCGGGCGATGAGCACCGCGGCGTCGGGCGGGGTCTGGATCGAGACGTCCTTCTCCCCCTCCTGGCCGCGGTAGAACACGTTCACCGAACCCGGCGTCTCGCCGGAGACGATCGTGAAGCTGTTGTTCATCGCCATGTACAGGATCGGCGACGCCAGCGTCGTGCGCTGGCCGATGACGGCGATGCGCGGCTTGCCGGTGCGCGAGGCGTAGATCAGCGGCGGGCCGCTCGACGGGACGAGATCGAGCACAAATTTTTCCTGCACCGACTGCGAATAAATGAACGACGATTCGTTGTTCCGGTCGTGGGTGCGGAGCAGCGCCTTGTACGCCTCCTGGCGGACGAGATTGCCGTCGCCGTCGAGCAGGCGGCGGAGCGACTGCTGGACGTACGCCGTCGGCGGCAATCCGCCGAGCGTGCGCACCGCGTCGAGCCGGAACGGGTTGGCCGCCGATTCGGCGATGCGCGTGAGGGTCTGCTGCGCCGCCATGTCGCCGAGATACGCCGCGGCGCGGGCGGCGGCGTACTGCACCTCGGGCGACTCGCTCAGCAGCAGCGGCCGCATCGCCGGCAGCGCCGGGGTGCCGATCGCTTCCCAGCAGAAGCTGATGTCCATCAGCGGGGCTTCGCCTTTGTCCTTCGTCGCCAGCTCGGCAAGCTGCTTGGCCTTGAGGGCGAGGTATTCGTTGTCGGGGCTGAAGTACAGGTGCAGCACCACGCCAATGAAGCGCTCCCAGTCGTCGCCATAGCTCGCGGGCACGTTCACCCACACTTCGCCGTCGTTCTTGGCGTTGGCGATGGTGCTGTCCTGGAAGCGCTCGCGGATGCGCTTCTCGATGCTGCGCGTCAACCGGGCCTGGGGCTGGCGCAGCTTCAGGATCAGCGGCCGGTCGTCGATTGCCCTGCCGCGGCCCATCACCAGGCCGTAGCGCAGGCTGAGCTTCTCGCTGGGGGTCTGCGGGTTGTTCTCCAGCGCGTACTGCGGGTTGACGAAGATCGGCCCGGCGACGCGCGCCCACGGGTTGATGCTGCTGGCCCCGGGGCTCAGTGGGTCGGCCCCGCGGGGGCTGAGATCGGCGGAATAAAGAATGCCACGGTGCAGGCTAGTGGTGTTGCTGTTCTCCAGCGCCGACACCTGGGCGTCGAACAGCTGGCCCTTCCGGCAGCCCGGCGGGATGAAGCCGTCGACGCGCACGATCGCCGTCCGCCGCTGTCTGTCGTTGAGCACCTGCTCGGGCGTGAGCTTCTCGAAGCCGCGCATCACGCTTGAGCCGAAGCCGTGCTTCTGCATCTCTTTGGTCATGTACTCGCGCACGGGGTTGGGCGCGCGCGTGTCGCCGGTGCCGTTGAGCCCGACGACCAGGCCGTACCCGCTGACGCGCAGGGGCTCGGCGTTGTAGAGATCGACGTGCTGCCAGACGGTGTTCTCCATGAACGCCGGCACGTCCTTGGCGCTGACGCGCTGGGTGACGGGCTTGACGTCCGGCTGCGTGGGCTTGGCGGCGCAACCGGACATCACGGCGAAGGCGGCGGCCGCCAGGACGGCGAC
>DASVSS010000316.1:0-6138 GCA_036387945.1 Tepidisphaeraceae bacterium
CCCGAATCGAGCAGGCGCAACAGCGGGATCAGGTATTTGCGCGTCACCACCGGGCTTTCGCGCAGCATGTCGCGTGCCGATGCCGACCGCGCCACCACCGCCCCGCCCGCCTGGCCGGCGGGGCTGATGGCCAACTCCGCGAAGCGCGGCGACAGCACCGCGATCACGCTCAGCGGCTTGTCGTTCTCGATCACCGTCGCCTGCACCGCGGCCTGGTCGGGGGTGATGTCGATCTTGGTGAGCGTCAACGTCTCGGGCATCGGCGCGTCCTGCGTCGAGGAGATCAACTGCAAATGCTGCGTCGGCGCCGAGCGATTGAAGTTCCACACCCGCCCGCGGACGCTGGCCTTCCACGCGAAGGGATTGCCCTCGAGTTCGACGACGGCCACGCGCCAATTGCCGAGCATCGGCTCAAGCTGCGGCGCGATCTCGGCACGCAGCACGAGGCGGCCGCTGTCATCCACGAGGCGGACGAACTGGTCCAGCCGCACCGTGCGATCGGGCACGACCCACCGCCCGTCCACCAGCCGCCGCTTCGGCGGCGCGAGCGGCTGCGGCGATTGCGCCAGGGCCGGCGCGCACAGGCCGATGAGCAGGACCGGGACGATGAAATGACGGGCGAGCGGGGGCATGCGTCTCCTTGGCGTCGTTTCTCATCGGCTTGCGCGGCGGGTGAAGGAGACGCATTGTAGGAGACACCGCGCCAGCCGCGAGGCGGGTGCGGGATTCCGTCGGCTGGCGCGTGGAGGCGCCTTGGGGTTCGGTCGATCAGCGCCGTGCGCCCCGTGACCTGGTCACTGAAGTGACCAGGCCGCGAGGCGTTTTGTGGCGAACTAGAACTTGAGGCGCGGGCCTCAGGGCTTGAGGACGACTTTGATGCAGCCGTCTTTTTTGTCGCGGAACGTGGTGTAGAGGTTGGCGGCTTCGCTCAGGGGCGCGCGATGGGTGATGACGAACGACGGGTCGATTTCGCCGCTGAGGATTTTTTCCGTCAGCGGCGCGACGTATTTGTGCACATGCGTCTGCCCGGTCTTCATGGTCAGGCCTTTGTTGACGAACGCGCCCATCGGCATTTTGTCGATCACGCCGACGTAGATCCCCGGCACGCTCACCGTGCCGGCCTTGCGGCAGCAGGTGATCGCCTGGCGCAGGGCGGTCGGGCGGTCGGTTTCCATGAACAAGGCGGCCTTGGCCTTGTCGTAGATCGCGCTGATGCTGCCGCTTCCGTGGGCTTCGGCGCCGACGCAGTCGATGCAGCGGTCGGGGCCGCGCTCGTTCGTCATTTCCTGCAGGGTCGCGTAGGGGTCTTTTTCGAGGAAGTTGATCGTCTCGCAACGGCCGCGCGTGCGGGCCATTTCGAGGCGCTCGGGGACGTGGTCGATGGCGATCACCCGGCCGGCGCCGAACATCCAGGCGCTCTGGATGGCGAACTGCGCCACCGGCCCGGCACCCCAGACGGCGACGGTGTCGCCGGGTTCGATGTCGGCGTTCTCGGCGGCCATGTAGCCGGTGGGGAAAATGTCGGTGAGGAACAGCACCTGCTCGTCGCTGAGCTGCTCGGGCACCTTATGGCAGCCGAAATCGGCAAACGGCACGCGGACGTATTCCGCCTGCCCGCCGCCGTACCCGCCGAGCATGTGCGAATAGCCGAACAGCCCCGAGGGCGAATGGCCCATCGCGGCGGCGGCGATCTTGTAGTTGGGGTTGCTGTTGTCGCAGCAACTCGTGAACCCTTTTTTGCAGAAAAAGCAGTCGCCGCAGGCGATGGTGAATGGCACGATGACGCGGTCACCGACGCTGACTTTCCCGCGGCTCTCCGGGCCGACTTCGACGACTTCGCCCATGAACTCATGACCGAGCACGTCGCCGGACTTCATCGTGGGCATGTAGCCGTCGAGCAAGTGCAGGTCGCTGCCGCAGATGGCGGTGCTGGTGATCTTGAGGATCGCGTCGCGGGGGTGTTCGATCTTGGGGTCGGGAACGCTTTCGACGCGGACGTCGCCTTTGCCGTGCCAGGTGAGCGCTTTCATCACGCGATCCTTCTGTGGAGCGGCCGGACGCCGCGGGTGCCGGAATGCGGGCGATCGACGCCGATGCGGCCCGCTTCACCCGAGTGTAGGCCGGCTTCGCGGTCGGCATTCATCGCCGCCGATTGGAGGCTCGCGCTGAGGCACAACGCGTCCCACGCCAGCAGTTCCGACGTCCGCCCGATCGGCAGCGACCAGCACGCCGGCGCGGTCGCCGTGCGGCACACGAGCGAGCGAAACGCCGAGAAGCACAGTTCCGACTCCCCGGGCTCCCACACGCCCAGCCGCTGTCCGTCGCGCTCGATCGAGTAACTGCCGTCTGCGTAGTTGCAGAGCAGCACGTTCGAGGATGATCGTGAAACCGATACGACAGGCGACGGTGCGCCTTTCATTGCCAGTAGTGCGTCCATTGCGTTGCAGCTCCGATTTGCGGGTAAACATCTAACCCGCAAGATCATCGCAGTTTACTTCCCGTTCTCGATCAGGATTTGGTACAATACGTCGTTCCAATTGCCGTAGCCGCTGTCGGGGATGACGCGGGGGGATGGCAATATTGCCCGGCCGGACAGCCACTTGTATAACGGCGTTCGGTGCATGATTGGGGCCGATGCCGCTTGTCATCGTGATCCATAACACTGAGGTCGATTGTGATACGAATCCTTCTTGCCGACGACCACCGCATGATCCGCCAGGGTCTGAAGTCGCTGCTGGAAAAGCAGCCGGATATGAAAGTCGTCGGCGAAGCCGAGAACGGCCGCGACGCGGTGTCGATGGTGAAGGACCTCACCCCCGACGTGGTGGTCATGGACCTGCACATGCCCGAGCTCAACGGCGTCGACGCCACGCGCGGCGCGCTCGCGGCGCACGCCAGCGCGAAGGTGATCTGCCTCTCGGCCCACGCGAACGAGCGGATGACCTCTGAAATCCTCAAAGCCGGTGCCAGCGGTTATGTGCTCAAAGAAGGGGCGTTCGAGGAACTCAACACCGCCATCCGCACGGCCATCAGCGGCAAGGTGTACCTCAGCCCCTCGGTCGCGGGCATGCTGGTCAACGACCTCGTCCGCGGCCGCGGCGAGCCGCAGTCGGTCTTCTCCACCCTCAGCAACCGCGAGCGCGAAGTGCTGCAACTGATCACCGAAGGCAAGACGACCAAAGAAATCGCCTTCAACCTGCACGTGAGCGTCAAGACCGCCGAAACCCATCGGCGGAACCTGATGGAGAAACTGCAGATCGACAGCATCGCGGAACTGACGAAGTTCGCCCTGCGCGAAGGCCTGACGAGCCTGTAAGCACCCGCCCCCACAACCCCGCTCGATCAAGACCATTCCAATTCCGGTTCCTCCCCCTCCGGGGAGGTCAAGGTGGGGGAGGAACCGGAGAGTGGCGACTCTGAACGATCCGTTTCGTAGTAGGCTATCGCTTCGCTTCACGATCCCAGGATCGGCAGCGCGATGGCCGTCGAGCGGTCGGCGTCGGCCTGGCGGCCGTTGTGCATGGACGCGAAGACCGGCTCCATGCCGGGGGCGCGGCCGATGTAATCGGGATCGACTTTGCCCACCACGCGCAGCGGCGGGTCGGCGGGCGGGCGAAGGTCCGGGGCGTCGGCGGTGTCGTGGCGGCGAAGCGCGTTGTAATACTGGTCGCGCTGCGTCGGGACGTACCCGCTGTCGCGGATGAGCCGGCAGATCTCGCGCTCGTTCAATCGGTACGTCGTGCCCGCGGCCGAGACGACGTTTTCTTCCATCATCACGCTGCCCATGTCGTTGGCCCCGAACAGCAACGCGAGCTGCCCGATCTTCGGCCCCATCGTCACCCAACTGCTCTGCAGATTCGGCACGTTGTCGAGGAACAATCGCGCGATCGCCAGCGTGCGCAGGTATTCGTCGGCCCCCGCGCTGCGCACGACGCGGCCGCGGGCGACGTCGTCGCTCGTCAGCGCATCGAAGTCGCCGTGCACGTCCGGGTGGTATTCCTTCGCCCGCCCCAGCGGCGTGTTCTCGCGCTGGAACGGCCAGTGGATGAAGGCGGTGTAAGTGCCGGGTTCCGGGTTCGGGGTTTCGGATTCCGGGGAACGCGCGAACACGCCCGGCCAGCGCTGCCGCACGCGGTCTGCGATTTGCGCCGCGTCTTCCCCCGGCGCCCGGACCCCGGCACCCGGAACCCGGCTCGCCGCGTAGTCCTGCATGTCGCGGATGGCGGCCATGTGCTCGATCCGCTCGCGGACCGTTTCGATGTGTCCGATGAGCATCGTGGCGCTGGTGTTGAGTCCTTCTTCGTGGGCGACGCGCATCACGCGCAGCCAGTCGTCGCCGGTGCATTTGCCGATGCCGATTTTGCGGCGCACGCGCGGGGCGAAGATCTCGCCGCCGCCGCCGGGGATGGTGCTCAGGCCCGCGGCGTGGAAACGCCGGATGATCTGCCGCACGTCGAGGCCGAAGAACCGCTCGAACTCGACGAACTCCGGCGGGCTGAAGGCGTGGATGTGCACGCCGGGGTACGTCCCCTTGATGAACCGCAGCAACTCTTCGTACCACTCGATCGGCAGGCGGTCGTTCATGCCGCCCTGCATGAGGATCTGCGTGCCGCCGATGGCGACCAGGTCGCGGATTTTTTCGCCAATCGTCTGGAAATCCAGCGTGTAGGCGTCGGCGTCGTCGTGATCGCGGCGGAAGGCGCAGAACGTGCATTTGGCGGTGCAGACGTTCGTGTAATTGATGTTGCGGTCGATCACGTACGTGCGTGCGTCGCCGGGGTGGAGGCGCGTCGTCGCCTGCTGGGCGAAATCGCCGAGATCGTGCAGGGACGCCTGCGCGTGCAGCTCAAGGGCCTGCGGTTCGGTCAATCGCCTTCGGCCGGCGATGACGCTGTCGATGTCGAACGATAGCTTGCGCATCGGCCTTATCGTACGAAATCGATCGGGCGGGCACGAACGGTTTCACCGCAAATGAAACCCCGTGCTATACTCGCCACGGGCGGCCAAAAAGGGGATTTGCGGCGGAGCGGCAATGGAAACGACACGCCAGGTGGCGACCATCACTGGCCACGACCGGCCCGGCATCATCGACGACGTGTGCACGGTGATCGACCGCAACAGCGGCCGTGTGCTCGATTTGCGCTCGAGCGACGTCGCCGGGTGCTTTGCGATGCTCGCCCTCTACGAATGCGCCGCCACCGCCGGCCCGGCGATCGAGGCGCAACTCGGTGAGTTGGCGTCGGTGTCGTCGATGGGCGTCTCGATCCACGCCGCCGAGCCGTGCGACGGGCGCGGCACGCACTTGTACCGGCTCGTCGCCAGCGGCGTCGACCACGTCGGGGTGCTGCGGCGATTGTCACACCTGCTGCGCGTGCTCAGCATCAACATCGAGCAGATCGACACGCGCAGCGACAGCGACGCCAAGACCACGATGACGCTGACGCTGAGCGTGCCCCGCAACACGCCGCTGACGAAGCTGCGCGAGTTCGTCGGTCAGTTGCTCGCGTCACACCAGATGGACTGGGAATTGAAATCGATTTAGGGGTTTGGGGTTCGGGGTGAGTCTGGGTGAGTCCGCCCGCTGAAGCGGCCTCGCCGGACGGGGTTTTGTGGGTTTGTGGGACGTTGCGGGTCGCGGTAACATGGGGGTCCGCGCCCGTAGTGTAATGGATAGCACTTCAGTCTTCGGAACTGACAGTCAAGGTTCGAATCCTTGCGGGCGCATCCGGTCATCGCAAACATTACGGATCGAATGTCCCCCTCGGCGGACTGCGCCGCGACGATGGATCGCGGCGGCCGGCGAGGGGCGGTTTCTTACGCCTGACGCATCATTTAATTCGGACATGTCGATGCACCACAGAATCTGCTAGAATGGGCAGGTTTGGAACGCTTATGAACGCTCACACGGATGGTCCAGCGGGCGGGGGCGAAAACGGATCGCACGACGGATCGCGCAATGGCGATGCGCACGGCGATGCGCACGGCGAATCGCACCACAATGAAGATTCAGGAGACGGCGCGCATGAGAGCGTCGATGAAGGCGCGGCGGTCGGCGTGGCCGAAGTCGGGGACGAAGGCGGCGCCGATCGGCTGGCCGAGCCGGTCGATCTCGAGCAGCCGCCGCGGCTGGCGTTCGCG
>DASVSS010000317.1:0-9033 GCA_036387945.1 Tepidisphaeraceae bacterium
TGGGCAGGAGCGGTATTTTTCGAACGACTACCGCATCGAGGTCGTCCCGGACGCCGGGCATTTCCTGCACCACGAACAACCCGAAGCGGTGTTGAAGCTCATCGGCCAGTGGCTATCCGAGACGCAGTGATCCGCATAGTCAGACCGCCGCTGCCGGTACGGACGCGATTGCGTTCAACCCCTCGCTGCGGCGCGGCCGATAGAGTCGGTTAGATGACCTCAGCCGCCGAATGCGATCGGGTCGAATCGCCGCAGGAGCGCGTGCCGCCGCTGGTCCGCCGCCTTGTCGCTCGCCTGCTCGGGACGCCCGGCGGGCTATTGGCGGCCGACTTTCCCACGGACTGCCCGGCCGAATTTATTCCCATCGCCGCCGTGCCCCTTGACGGGCATCTCGTCGGCATCGTCCGGCACCCGGGCCTCCCATGGGTCGATCCGCCGCTGGCATCCTTCGAGCCGGAATCCCTCGTCGCCACCTATTTCGGGGCCGACGCCCGGCGTGGGGCGGGGGTCCTCTTGGGCGTGCTGCTTGCCGATGCGCTGCCCGCGCACCGCGCCGCGGTCGAAGCGGTTGCCGACGAATTCGGGTTCGACCCCGCCCAGTTGCCATCCGAACTGCCCCTCGGTGTGCTGCCCCGCGTTCCGCCCGGCTGGCGGCTGGCGCCGACCGATGACGGCCTCGGCGTTCTTGCGCCGTCGGCCCAGTTCGCTGGCGAACAGCTTTTTCATGACGAAACGACCCCCTCCCTCGACGCGGATGCGGCGGTGACGGAATCGGCGTCGGCGCTGTCCCGCGGCTATCCGGCGACGGCGCTGTGGCTGCTGCGCAACGCGGCCGTTTATGCCGAACCTGTCGAACGGGCGCAACTTCTGGATCGAATGACGGCCTGCCACGACGCGATCGCTTCCGCCGCACGGACCCGGTAACCGCGACGAAACGACGCGCCCCCGCGACTCACCGGCCGGCCAGTTTTGGTGCCAAGCCGTATGCCTGAAAGGGATTTAAGGGTTTGTCCGTTTGTAAAACCACGCCGATGGTGCTTACACTCGCTCGCCATGCAGGAATCGAGCACGAAAAAGATTTACGACGTCCAGTCCTTCGTGTACGACCAGACGTTCGGTCGTTTGGTGAAAAAACGCATCGGCCGCGCGATCGAGCACATGCAGATCAAGCCCGGCGAGACCGTGCTCGACATCGGCATCGGCACCGGCGGCTCCGCGCCGTTCTATCCCGGCCACGCCAGCGTTTTCGGAGTGGATTTGTCGTCGGGAATGCTCCGCGAGGCACGCAAGAAGATCGTCGAAAACGACCACCAGCACCTAACGGTCTTCCAAGGCAACGCCCTCGAGCTTCCGTTCGACGACAGCAGCTTCGATCACATTTTCATCAGCCACGTCATCAGCGTGGTGTCGCAGCCGGAAATGCTCGTCCGTGAGGCCCAGCGCGTGGCCCGGGAGGGGGCACACATCGTCATCCTCAACCATTTCCTCAGCACGAACCGCTTTGTCGCCATGCTCGAGAAATGGTCGAACCCGCTTTGCGAGAAACTCGGCTGGCGGAGCGATCTCGCGTTGGCCGACCTCGTCGCCAAGACGCAGATCGAGATCGATTACCGTTATAAGCTGCGCAGCGTGGACCTGTGGGAGACGGTCGTGACCACGAACACCAAGAGCGCGCTCGCCTTGGCGTAAATGGCTTAAGGCCTGCCCGGCGACACATTGAATTCAGCGACGGGGTCACTTCGGTGACCCCGTCGTTTTGCGCCCGGCGCTCACATTCGGAACGGGGTCGCTGAAGCGACTCCGCCGCGGTGGCGCGTAATCAAACCGTACCGGAAATGATGCTTCCGCACGTCGCGCTAAGGTCGTGTGGTCGGTGCGCTCGTGCCCTCGATGAGCGTGCGCAGGGCGTTGGCCCGGCCCACGATCTCTTCCGGGGGCGCGTCGCTCGGCTTGGCGGGTGTCATCGCCACAGAGATCGACTGCCGATCCGTCGGGTGCCACGGCAGGAGCTCGGCGAACAAATCGATCGGCGGGTATTGCCACCACGGCGCCTTCACCTGCCGGCTGGTCTTGAGCGTCTCGTAACCCTCTTTGCGAACGACGACGTCGTAGTTGCCGTAGAAAAGGAAATCGCGCTCGATCGGCGT
The DNA here is from genome assembly GCA_036387945.1 of Tepidisphaeraceae bacterium. Lineage (GTDB taxonomy): Bacteria > Planctomycetota > Phycisphaerae > Tepidisphaerales > Tepidisphaeraceae > DASVSS01. Next base: position 2,148 of record DASVSS010000317.1, read on the forward strand.
GCGGCCGATCTCTTCGCCGTTGAGATAGACGAGTGCGTTGGGCGGGTCAGACGTAATCGTCATCCGCCGCTCGACACATCCCGAGAGCAGGCTCGCCGAAGCCGCCGCAGCGAGGGCCCACTGGCGGGTGCGACGATAGGCGTATTTCGATCGAAGTTTCACCGCGCCTATACTCGCCGCCGGGGCGGCAAAAGACAACCGCCCACGAACCGCCGCCCGGCCGCGCGGCGATCGCCTGAAATCGACTCATGGGTTTCGTCCTCATCATCATCTCCGCCATGCTGCTCGCCGACGTCTGTTGGTGGTTCTACACCGACCGCCTCGCCCGCCGCTGGCGCCTGCCTGCCGCGTGGCGCGTCGGTTTGGGCGTCTGGATGGGCTTGCTGATCGCCGGTCTCGGCCTGCTCGTCGTGGCCCGCCTGTTGCGGCTGCGCATCAACGTCATGCCGGAGACGGCATACTCAATCCTGCTGAGCTGGCACCTCCTCGTGCTCCCAGTGCTGTTGTTGCTGCTGCTCGCCCTGGCGGTCGCCCGGCGGGTTGTGCGGCGCGAGCGCGCGCCCGTGGCCGAGTTGCCGGTCGACGTCGGACGGCGGGCATTCCTGACGCACGCGCTCGTCGCCGCGCCGCCGATCGTGACGCTCGTGCTTACCGGCAAGGCGGCGATCGACCGCGACGAATTTACCGTCCGCCGGGCGATGGTGCCGCTGCGGGCGCTGCCGCGCGGGCTCGACGGGATGACGGTCGCTTTTGTGAGCGATCCGCACGTCGGCTCATTCATGTCCGACCGAAAATTCAACGCGATCATCGAATCGACCAACGCGCTGGACGCAGATCTCGTGCTTCACGGCGGCGATCTGATCAACAGCAACCTCGTCGATCTGCCCGACGGCATCGACCTGCTCCGCCGCCTGCGCGGCCGCTACGGCACGTTCAGTTGCCAGGGCAACCACGACTGCATCGAAAGCCGCGCGATCTTTGAATCGCGCACCACCCAGGCGGACGTCGGCATGCTGCTCGACGAGATCCGAACGATCCGCGTGCGCGGGCATGACGTGCAGGTCATCGCCCCGCGCTGGGCGCGCGGCCGCGACGACCGTGCGATCCATGCCGCCGCCGATCGCATCGTAGCCCAGCGGCGCCCCGATCTGTTCTCGGTGTTGCTGGCCCACCATCCGCACAACTTCGACATCGCCGCGGCGCGCGGTGTGCCGCTGACGCTGGTGGGGCACACGCACGGCGGGCAGATCGGTTTCTCTCCGCGCTACAGCTTCGGGCGCTTCATGTACCGCTATCACAGCGGCGAGTACCGCATCGGCGATTCCGCGTGCAGCGTGTCCAACGGCATCGGCAACTGGTTTCCACTCCGCGTGAACGTGCCGCCGGAGATCGTTCACTTGACGCTGACGTGCGCCTGAGCAACGCCGATGCGCTTCGTTAGCGCGCGACGGAACGGGGGCGGGCACGCTTCCACCAAGAAATGAATCGGACCGTGAGATAAGGCACGCGGATCGCCGCTAATGCAGCACCCGCGAGCGCGAATCCCAGGGCCGCGAGAAACCCGTCGGCGCGCACGACCTGCTTCGGGCGCGGCAGCTCGATCGGCTGACGCTCGCCCGGCTCAATCACCCGTCCGCCGGTCGAGGCCGCCAGCGCCGCCAACGCGGGGCGGTCATTGCCGATCGCGTCGAACTCCGGCGGGTATCGCGCCGTGACTCCGAGCCGCGCGACCACGCTATCCCCGGCGGTGACGGTCACCACGCCCATGGCTGGCGGCGCGGGGGCCGCGTAGACGCCCGGTCCGACCTGTTCCAATGCCAACGGTGCAGGAGAATCGCCGCGGCAGGACAGTCGCAAACCATTCATCGGCCGATCATTGTCCCACGCCAGGACGCGCACGACGCCCGCGTCGATCGAAACGCTCAGCCGCGGATCGGCCGGCGTACGGCGGAGGCGCGCGACGATTTCCGGCAGCGCGCCCGCAGGCACCTCCGCCGCAGTGGCCGCAACGAGGCCAAGCCCGACGGGCCGGCGGGCGGCGATGACGTTGTCTCCCGAGGACGCCAGCGGCGCGCTTCCTTCGACGAGGTAAGATGGCCACAAGCCATCGACGTCGAACCGAAGGCCGGCGAGTTCATTCTCACCGCTCGCGGCCATCGCGCCGGCCATGCGTCCGCCTCGCGCCGCCGCGACCGTTCCCACGGCGGCGGCAGCCCATGCTGTGGGGTCCGCGGACGTCGTGACGCTTCCGCCCGCGCGATCCGCAAGTGCGTGCACGCTCGGGTCGCCGGCACTGGTCAGAACGAAAAGCGGAACCGTCGCCGCCGACCGCAGTTGATCCGCCAGCGGAACGACCGGCTCGAGCGAACCGTCGGCGTCGCTCAGGATCAGCAGCTTCCGCGGCGACCCCGCGCGAGTACCGCCCAGCCGCGAAATCGCCGCCCGAAGCCCCGTCGGCCCGCTCGGCGCGTGCCGTCGCAACGTATCGATTCCCTTGCCGGCATCGGACGGCGTCAGGTCGGACCCGATGACACGCACGTCGCCGGCGAAGGTCGCCAGTTCGATCCGCTCCTGCGGTGCGAGCATCGAAACCGCGCCGGCCGCGGCGTCGAGGGCACGCGTCCATCGGTCGGTGGTGCTCATTGATCCGCTGGCATCGATCAGGATTGTCCAAGTCGCCTCCGGCCGCGGTGGTACGGCGGATAGAGGCGAGGCCCGCCGCAGGTCCGGCGGCAGCGCAGCCGGTGCGTCGAGCAGCACGAGCGTGCCGCCGAGCACTTCGGCGTACTGCACGAGCACCCGCCGGCTGGCCGACGACATAGCCGCGGCGTCGCGGACGACAATCGCCGGCGGGGCGAGGTAGTCGGCGAGATCCGTTGGCATCGCACTCGGCGACACCGTCGTCATCCCGGCAATCGTCGTGCCCACGCTCCAGGCGGGTTCGTCTTGGGCGGGCGCACGCCGTGCCGTCAACGCGTCATTCTCGGGCCAGGGATCGCCGCCCGACAAGCGCGCCGCGACCCGCGGGCCGCCTGCGATGACGCTCATCGTCCTGGATTCAGCCGACAGTGCGATCGCCTGCGGATTGTCGCCGTCGATGAAAAGCGTTCGGCCCTGGGGGTTCCCAGCCACGTCGATGGCCGCACGCAGCGCTCCCGGGCGCACAGTCGCAATACGGGCGTCATCGGTGCGTTCAAGCGCCGGGTCGATCACGGGATAGATCGGTGGTGAATCCTCGGTCGGCGCGAATCGGCCGTCCGAAAAGAGGGCCACGCCGTCGGCATCCGCGACCGGCAAGCGCGTGCGCTCGACGGCGACTTCCTCCGCCGACGTCGTTTCGCCGTCGGCGAAGTACCGCACCTCGACCGCCGACCCGGGGAACAACTCCGCAATCCGATTGCGCACGAATGTTTCGTCCCTGAATCCCGCCGACCGCGTTGACGGCGAGACGTCCACCAATGCGACCCACCGCACCGCCCGCCGCTGCCCGACCGAAACGCCCGCCGCCGCGAGTGTCAGGCTCAGCCCGGCCAGGAAGAGCAGCGTCCGCACGGCCCGGCCTCGCGACGCGAAAAACGCCGCAGCCGCGACGGGGAACAGCAGGAGCAGCAGCCAGGGCGAATCGACTTGCAAGCGCGGCTTACCTTTGTTTATTCCCGACAGTAGACTCCGGGACTCTCTTGAACGAAAGCGAATATGCTCAGCCTTACTCCCAAGCAGATCGTCGCCGAACTCGATAAATACATCGTCGGCCAGGCCGAAGCGAAGCGCGCGGTCGCCGTTGCCGTCCGCAACCGCTGGCGTCGCCAGCAGCTCGGCGAACAGATGTCCCGCGACGTCTCGCCGAAGAACATCCTCATGGCCGGCCCCACGGGCGTGGGCAAGACCGAAATCGCCCGCCGGCTCGCGACGTTGACGGGGGCGCCGTTCGTGAAGGTCGAGGCGACGAAATACACCGAAGTGGGCTACCACGGGCGCGACGTGGAGTCGATGGTGCGCGATCTTCTTGACGTCGCGATCGCGCAGGTGCGCAGCGAGCTGTACGACCAGGTGAAGGAAGAAGGCACCAAGGCCGTCGAAGACCGGGTCCTCGACAACCTGTTGCCGGCGCCCGCGTTCGGCGGCGACGACGAGGAGATCGCCCGCCGCGACCGCAGCCGCGAGAAGTTGCGCGAGCAGCTGCGCGCCGGCGAGCTCGAAGACCGCGAGATCGAGATCACACAGGAAGAGAAGCCGAACATCGGCGGCATGCTCGGCGCAGCCGGCATGGACGACCCGGACATGACGAGCATCTTCGAGCGCATGATGCCCACGCACCGCTCGACAAAGCGCCTCACCGTGCGCGAGGCCCGGCAGCAGATCTTCTCGCAGGAAGCCGACAAGCTCATCGACCGCGACCGCATCACTCGCACCGCCATCGCCCGCGCCGAGCAGGCGGGCATCATCTTCATCGACGAGATCGACAAGATCGCCGGCGCCGAGAAATCACAAGGCCCCGACGTCAGCCGGCAGGGGGTGCAGCGCGATCTGCTGCCGATCGTCGAAGGCAGCACCGTGACGACCAAGCACGGCCCGGTCCGGACGGACCACATCCTGTTCATCGCCGCCGGTGCGTTCCACACCGCAACGCCCAACGACCTGATGCCGGAACTGCAGGGCCGCTTCCCGATCCGCGTGGAATTGAATGACCTGACGAAGGACGACTTCGTCCGCATCCTGACTGAGCCCCAGAACGCCCTGACGACGCAACAGGTGGAGCTGATGAAGACCGAGGGCGTGACGGTGAGCTTCACCGAGGATTCGGTCGAGGCACTGGCGCAGTTCGCCTTCGATCAGAACCGGAAGCTGCAGAACATCGGCGCACGCCGGCTCTACACGATCATCGAAAAGGTCTTCGAGCAGATGAGCTTCGACGCCCCGGACCTGCAAGGCAAGACGATCACGATTACCGCCAGCTACGTGCGCCAGCGCCTGGCGAACGTCGACGAGAAGAAGGGTTGGTTCAGCTTTTGAGTTTCAAGCCGCAATGAAGCGCCGATCCTCCCCTGTACTTAGGGATAGCAGAGAGGGGGCGGCGGGGACGCCTTATCGCAACGACGCGCACTCCGGTTCCTCCCCTGCGGGGGAGGTTAGGTGGGGGCGGGCGGGTGCCTTATCGCGCAAATGCCTCATGACCCGTCGCGAAAACGCAAGCGATCCCGCCGGGGCTGCCGCATAGCCGCACTGACGCAACGACGGACGGCGATGACGTTGCGTCGAGGCGTCCGCCAGCACCCCCTCCCTGCCCTCCCCCGAGTACGGGGGAGGAACCTCGCCGCCGTGCAACTTGCATGAACGGGAAGCGTTAATCGGTCGGCAGACGGGTCTGGATGACGGCAATGTCGTATGCGGCGAGCTTGAGCTTGCCGTCCTCGACGCGGCGGTCGGCGATCAGGTCGCGGCCGGCGGGCAGGTTCGACAGGAACTGCGCTTCGGAGCTGTGGTTGAGGAGCACGAGATACCGGTGCTTCTCGCTGCGGCGGTCGATCACCTCAACCTCGCCGTCGATTTCGAGCGACCGCGTGACGCCGGCGTTGGCGATCAGCCAGGCGACCAAAGTCGCCGCCGCGGCGTCGTTGCCGTGGCCGCCGACGTACAGCACCTGCCCGCGGCCGACTTCGTGCCGCGTCACCGCCGGTGCGTCGGCCAGCAGCAGGTCGCTGTCGTCCCACGCGGCAAGAGTTTCGGCGCCGCGGGGCTTGAGCCGTTCGACGAACCCGCCCAGGACCAGCGCCCCGCCGTCCGCGAAGCGGGCGGTGAACGACGCGCCCGGAGGGACGGTCGTCCAGTCGGCGACCTCAATCCCCGCCAGCCGGCGCAGCAGGCCCGGGGCGGTCTGCTGCACCATGTGAAGGTTACGGTTCTTCGTACCGCTCTGGGCCATCAGCACGAGCGTGCCGCCGGCCTCGACGAACTGCTGATACTTCTGTGCCAGGGACTGATCGACGATCTTCAGGTGCGGGGCTACGACCACGTCGTACCCCGCCCAGTCGCCGGCGGGCCAAACCTGGTCGACCGGCACGTGTGCGCGGAAACAGGCACCCATCCAATGCCCGGCGTCCCACCCGGCGTTCTTGACGTAGGTGTTGATGCGGCGGTCGTTGGTTTCGTTGTCGTAATCGCGCAGCACCGCCACGCACCGCTGCGGACGGGCGGCATGGAAGTCGGCGGGCAGGCCACGGAATTCGTCGCCGAACTTTGCCGCTTCGGTGAGCCGGCGGGTGTCCTTGTTGTCGTAATCGATCAGCCCGTGCCAGTGCTGTTCGCTGCCGAATGGCAGGGTTCGCCAGCAGAAGTAGCTCAGCATCCGCGCGCCGTGGGCGACCGACTGCATGGCCCATAGCCGCATCTCGCCCGGTCGCGGCGTACGGTGCAGGTAACTCATCTGCCCGCCCGGCCCGGCCTGCTGCTCGAGCACGGCGTAGGGGAACGACAGGCTTCGCGCCTGCAGCAGGTTCTTGGCGAAATCAGTCCAGTGATTCCAGAACAGCGGGTACTGGTCGTGTGAAAAGAAGTCGAGCTGCTCGGTCAGTTTGACGCCGTCGACGTTCTCGAACACGCCGTTGTGCGTGATCTGCCAGTGGGACGCGGCGCCGCGCAATATCGTCGCCTGTCGGCGGCAGTACGCGACAACGGTGTCGCTGATGAAGCGACTCTCGTCGAGCAACTGCGTGGGGTTGTGATACGTCGCGGTCGGGTGGGGCAGATCGATCTGGTCCCATTCGCTGTACACCTGGCTCCAGAACCGCGTGCCCCACGCGGCATTGAGGTCGTCGAGCGATTTGTACTTGGCCTTGAGCCAGGCGCGAAAGGCGACGGTGTCGCTGGGCGCGTAGCTCGTGCTCAT
>DASVSS010000318.1:0-13809 GCA_036387945.1 Tepidisphaeraceae bacterium
AACACAACTCGTCGATAAGGCTTAGCAATGATTTCCGAAGCCCGGCGGTCGAGCACGTCGCGGAGGATAATGCCGTCCGCTTCTGCAACACCGAAGCAACAGCACGCGGCAACCATGCCGTCCAAGCAGGTCGTATCACCACTGCCGAGAAAGTTATCCAGTTCGACCAAGCCCAGGCGGCACAAGTTTTCGGTGGCTGGCAACAATTGGGCGAGCCTGCGTGCATTCGCCGTATCGCCCTCCGTCACCAACTTCGCGAAAGACCCATCGGCACCAAGTGGTTTAGGTGATAGCCTTTTGCACAGCTTCGGAATCTCCGCTTCGCCTGTAACCGCTTGTGCTAGCTCGTCCACTTGATCCGGTGTTAGTTCGAAATAATCAGCAATCATGCTTCGCAATGGAGGATTTACCCCACCGGTGCGCACTGCGGCCGCTACAACGGTGCGAGACATATATTTCGCCTGCGTCAAGAAGTATGGCGATGTGCCGGGGAACTCCTCGCGAAGTCGATTGAATGATTCCATGCCGTCCGTGTGGGCGGTCTTCAGGTGAAGGCGATACTGTTCGTAGAAATCATGCGGTGGGCATGCCCGTTCGAACGCTTCGATGCATCTAGCGTAATCACCAAGGACGAAAGAAATTCTGAAGATTCCGGCAACGCCCGCCAGCACGCTGGAATCGTTTACGGCAATGCTTTCCTCGTACATACGCAATGCTTCGGTCGTGTTGCCCCTTGCCCACATGTAATCCCCGACCTTCGCGAGCCGTCCATCTTCTCGTTGGTCTAGTGAGTCTTGCGCCAGTATTGCCATGCCAGCACGCTCGAAAAATCGAGCGTGATTCCAATACTGCTTGAAACGGTTTTCGATCCCTAACGCTTGAAGGATGAAGTATTGCTCAGCAGCCGCAAGTTCGCCCGACGTGCAAATGGCACGTGCAACGTAGGACGCGACAGTCCACATCCCGTTCGGCTTTTCCCAAATGGAGTTGTCCACGTGCAGAGTGTACCGCAACCACAATCCTAAGAAACGGGGTTCGGCGATGCTGCGTGAGCACTCAGCCGGTGCCATTGAGGTCCAGCCCCCGGCGTCGACAGCAGAATAAAAACACCCGCCGTCCTTATCCAAGGGACGACGGGCGTCAGGAGTTTCCCGCCGACGAGGCGGGCCACGTGGAGTAAATTGGTTCAGGCGGCCGACACCAAAGCGCAGCCGGCCGGGTGTGCCGCTCGCGACAGGGCGAAGGCCGCAACCGTTTCCATTTCGGTCGGCAACAGTGCCATCGTAAATTCGTCACCGTTCAAAACATCGACAAACGCCTTCGGTTGGTTGGCGTCATGCAGGAAGCCGAAGGCGGCCAGCACGGCATCGGGATTCGCCCCGCAGCGGTTGGCGGCTTCGACGATGCCCCGGCGGTCGCGGTCTTGGCCCATGCCCCGCTTGGCGGCTTCGCGAATGGCTTGCCGGGTCGGCTTGCTCAGCAGCATGCAGTTGATGCCGTTTATCAGTTGGTCTTGAGTCATAGCTAATCTCCCTCATTGCCCAGCGGTTAGCGGGCTTCTCGCGGCATCACGGGCGCACGCTTGTCCGTGCCAATCGGTGCGTCGTTCAGACGGCCGGGCCGCAGTTCAAGTTGTTCCTTACCGTCGGTCTGCGACATCCGCCCAAGGCCCCGGCCCAGTGGGCTGTGCTCAACCGAATACTTGCGTTGGCGGGTGTTCGACGGCAGACGCTTGAAAATAAAACTGCCCATGGTTGGTTCCTTCGGTTGGTGTTGGTGGTTCGCGGCGTGCCCAGCGGGGTTACTCGCCAGTTCCTTCGGCGTCAGCGATTGCCTTCGCACGCAGGGCGGCGGTTAGACGACCATGCGCGAACGGCTTACCCTTCTTCAACTCGATCTGACGGTTGACGACGCTCTGGTAAGCGTGATTCACCTTGTCGGCGGCCATTTTGAACTTCTTCCACTCGGTGCCGACTATCTTTTCGGCAAACTCGGCTGCGGCGAATGGCCGGTCGTCGCGGGGAAGCGTGTCGATTCGTGTCTGCACGGCCGCAGCCAGTGCGCGGTTGTTGGTGGAGATTGCCAGCCGGGCCATCGTTTGCAGTTGGGCATGGCCGGCGTGGGCGAGGACGTTTTGGTACTGCGTGCGGGCAGGATCGGCCAAGTGCTGAGTGCCCAGAAGGGCTTGCGGCGAGGGATAGACGCGCAAGAAGCCGTCAACTCGCTCCTTCACTTCGCTGAGTTGGCGCAGCTGGTCGTTGAGGTTGTTGCCGAGGTGTTCCAGCAAGCCTTCACGGAAGCGGGTCGTTTCCTTTTCGACGCGGGCTTCGTTCGCCTTGTTCACTGCCGCCATTTCCGCCGGCGACATCCCCAAGCCGGCGAGGCCGTCGGAGTAGTTGGCGAGCAATTCTTCGCCGCGTTTGCTGATGCGGGCTTCAATGTCATCGCCCAGCGTGGAGAAGGCGGCGTGCAGTTGCTCAGCCTTGGCTGCGCTGGCGTCGATTTCTTCGGGTTTTGGGAGGGTGAAGTTGGCCGGGAGGCCGAAGGGATCGGGCTTGGGGCCGAAGGGGTCAGGGGTCGTCTTCAACATCGGTTTGCCTTTGTGCTTGGGAAGCTATGGCGTACCGACGGACGGCCCTGCACATCGCAGGAGGAGGCGAGCCACAACGGCTCTCCGGCCACATTCAGCCGGTACGCTTAACGAACGGGGTATTCATAGTGGTAGGGTCAAATTGAAGACAAACTGCAAATTCTATCGTTGCGATATTAGCCGCGTCGTACGTCGCGGATGTACCGCTCGCGCAGGGTTAGCGGTTGCGGCTGCGTGAGGTCGGTCGGGCGGAACGTGCGGGGCTTGTCGGGGTGGCCCGGTTCTTCGCCCGGAGCGCACTGAATGAAGCCGTCCGCGTCCTTCTCGATTGGGCGAGAGGCGTTGGCTTCCGCCGGGTAGCCGTCGGCCGCGTCCGGCGGCACGAACGCCTGCAACAGCCGCTCGCCGCCGTAGCGGGCGGCCCACGCGGCGACGTCGGCCGACGGCCGGGGTGTTACGAGGCCGTTGCCGGTGATAACGGGCATTTCATCGAGGGCGGCGAGTTCAGTGGGCGTGGCGAGGCCGGCGGCTCGCTTGATCTGTAAGAGGATTGCGCTGTTACTCATTGGTCGCTCCTTCGTCGCCCAAGGGGGCGTCATCGGGTGCGGGTAAACGGCTCGGGGCGGCGTTCGGCCCCCAACCCATGCTGTAGGGCTTGGTGTCGATGACGGCCGGCGTGGTTTCTTCGCGTCGATCTTCCAACTTCGACAGGAGGTCGATAAGCGTTGCGCGGTCGGCTTCGTCGAGCAGCAACACGTCGGCGGGCTTGACGATAAACGCCGCACCGCTGGTCAGACTGCCGTCGGTGTTCGTGACGGTGACTTCCGTCTTGGTGCTCAGCTTTGCCGCCCATTTCGCAGGGTCGTGCGACGACAGCCAGAGGGCGAGCATTTGATTCGCCGGGCGGCTGTCCTTCTGCACGCCCAGAAGCGCACCATTCTTGCCGAAGATTGGCCGTTCGTCGGGCGTGCGCGCACGCTCAAGCACGAGGGCTTCCATTTCGCCTTTAACGGCGGTCATGGCGGCTTCGACGTCCTCTGCAAATTGAGGGTTCCGCCGGGCATATTCACGGAAGGCCCCGACGCCGCACGACTTGCTCCCTTTGGCGGCCAAGTGTGGACTCGCGGCGGCGGCGGCTGCGCTGTAGCTGCCCGTCTGGCGGAGGGCAATCAGGAAGGCTTCGGCCCGTTCAGGGGTGATCGGCATGCGGCCCCGCACGACGGCGTAGGCGGGCAAGGTCGTCGGGGTGTTGTTGGTCGTGTCGCTCACACCAAACGATGTCAGCGTTTAGGACAAAAGACAATCAGCATTCGGCCGGCGTGTTGCCCAGTGGTAGCTTCGTCGGCGCACGCGACACGTGAGGGCGTGGACGTGTGACGCGGGTGCGAGGGTCGATCCGCATACACCCTGCGGACCGGTGAAAGGCCGTGGGTGTGCATCGTGCACGATTGTCTCGTCGACCAACCCCCTCCCCCCGGTTATTCACTTCAAACGTTTGAAATCGTGCTGCTCCAACGACTCCACCCGCTTCACCTACCGTCGCTCGCTCACCAGCTTCACGACCTCCCGTGAGTTCACTGCCTTCACTCGCTTCACGATACTAACGTCTGGTAAGAACGCCCGGCAGACCCTAGCTTTGGCTAAACTACGCTCTACGCCGGCTAACCGCTGTAGCTGCTGCGCTTTACGGCGGCCGGCGGCTGGGGCCGGTTAGGGCCTAGTAAGGCGATAGTAAGGCCGGCGGCGGGCGTTAAGAGAGGGAAAGGTAAACTAATTCGTCTTATCGGACGCCGTGTACCGGACGTTACGCCGGGCGGCCCGAGGGCGGCTGGCGGGTAGCGGGTAGGCCGCCGGCCGCCTAACGCGGTGGCGTTGCGCCTACGGGCCGCTCTCGGGCCGGCGGCGGCCGTCCGACGGGGAGCGGTAGGCGGTACGGCGGCAGCTTTTATTTGGCGGGCAGCGGTTGAAGAGGAAGAGTGGAGCGCACGACCGGCAACGACGGTGGCGTGTAGATAGTGAAGGCCGTGGAGTCGTTGGAGTTGTACCGACGGTTGGAGCGTCCACCTGCTCCACCGGCTCGTACCGATCCACCGACTCCATCGCCTCCACCCATTCCAACCGATTCACTAAGCCGATCAGCTTCACCCTTGCTGACAAGCCGACCTTCAACCGCAAACACAAGCCGACCTCTACCGGCAATGTAAGCGGACCAGTGATTCAAGCCGACCGGCGACCCACACCGACAACACGGCAGCGGAACGCATGTAGGCCCAGCGGGCGGCACTGCGGCGGCGGGCGTTGGGCCCAGCGGGGCGGGGTGTTTGCGGGCCATTCCTACACTTGGCGGGCGGCGGGTAGGACGCGGGGCCGGCGGTTGCGTGGCGGGCGTTCTCCACGCCGTGGAGCGGGCGGCGAGGGGCGTTGCGGTGTAGGCGGTGGCGGCGTGGTGGCCGGGTGGCGGGGTGCGGCGGCAGCCGTCGGTGATTCACGGCGGGTGGGCGGGACGGCGAATCGGCGTCGGCGTGAGGCCCAGAAGGTCGGCAGCGTCTGTTGATTCACCGACGTCGGCGATGCTCTACGACTTCACCGAATGTCGGGTGCTCTTTAAGTTTCCTCGGTGGAACCTCTCTCGTGTCTGCGAGAACCTTTCCTAATTCCAAGCGGAGGGATGCAAACGGCCGTCGTTCCTGCACACCGTTCCGGCCGTTCCCGCCCACCGTACCGCCCAAGGGGTACGCCGTCGCACGCACGCCTGCTGTGTTGCAAACAACCGTTCCTTACCGTTCCCTCTCTTCCTTTCTAAGAAGTAAAGAGAAGGAGAAGGAGGACGGGTATCCCCCCTGGGCGAGGGGTAGGTCGGGGGAGAGATATGGCGGTAGGGGTATCGCGGGCGGAACGGGGGAACGCCAGTCACAAAACTGCGTTTGCAGCCTGCGATGCACGCATTTTCGCGTTCCGCCCGTACCCGCCGCCACGTACCCGCCTGCTGGGCCGGAACGGACTGCGATCACCGCCGCCCGCCACCCCTTCAAAGCCAACACCCCAGTACCACTACAGACCGGCCGCAGCCCCCGATAAAAACTCGTGCTGCGCCAAGATTTCGGTTGTCGTCCTTCAACGGTGAGGTAGTATTTCGGCAGATATCTGCATTGATAGCAGGTACTCTGCGTCCAACGGTAACGTCAGTGGCATCTGATGCAATGAATGGACCCCCCTTTGGGGGATTGGTCTGGATTGCCGGGTAATCTCTTGATTACTCACTCCAGCCCAGCGCAGGCGCGTTAGACCGACACGAGACGCGCATTCGTGTTTCTCCTTTAATGAAAGGAGGGCAGAATGCGCGCATCGCATACCGCCCCCACGTCTATTGATGAAGCTGTTTCGACCGTCAGCGTTGTCCCGGTCGCTCCCCCTGAATTCGTCGATGAGCCCACGATGGCCGCCCGCTTGGGCTGCACGCGGAAGCATCTCGAAAACCTTCGCTCTCGCGGCGTCGGCCCCCGCCCCTACAAATTCGGCCGCCTAATCCGCTACTGCGTGCCCGAAGTGATGGCGTGGGTTGCCGCGCAGCGAATCGCCAACACCGCCCAAGGCGTGCAGTTGGAGAAGAAGGCGAAAGCAATCGCCGCCGGCCTGCTGACCGAAAGCGAGGCCGCCAATGGGTAACGCCCCCGACCAACTGAACGTGAATGAAAAAATGCCCCCGGCCGCTGAACCGGAGGCAAATGAGAAAGGCACTAACGCGAAAGAATCTTCTCCCGTCGTCGCCGCCCCGACAACAACAAATAGCCAGCAAGCGTTGCAGCCCAACTACGACGAGTCGATCGCGTTCCTACGCCAATTCCACCCCGGCCGCCGCTGGGTGCTGTCTGCCTTACTGCCGGGCAAGAACGACATGATCGTGGAAACGTTTGATGCCGACCGAGAGACCGCCTGCCGGGCTTGGCTTAATCGCCACAACAAGACGCGGAGCATCTACTTTTCCGTCGGCGAAGTTCTCCGCGACGTGACGAAGAAAACCAGCCGCGAAGATATCCACGCGGTGCATTGGCTGCACGTTGATATCGACCCGCGAGCCGGGGCCGATCTCGCCACCGAACAGCAGCGGATCGCCGGCATACTCGCTGGGCAACCCGGAGGCCTGCCGGAGCCGACCGTCGTCGTGTTCTCCGGCGGCGGCTACCAAGCCTTCTGGCAATTGGCCGAACCGATCGTCACAGGCGGCAACTTGGTCAAGGCCGAAGATGCCGCCCTTTACAACTTGGCGATCGAAATGCGATTGAGTGCTGACCACACGCACAACATCGACCGCGTCATGCGCTTGCCCGGCACGATCAATTGGCCGTGCGCGAAGAAGCAGAAGAAGGGTCGCACGCCGGCTCTTGCCCAAGTGGTGACGCCGTTCCGCGATGCGGCGGTGTACCCGCTGAGCATGTTCGAGAAGTCGCGGCCGATTGGCGTCGCAACGTCAACGGCGAAGGCGTTGCCCGTTACCGCTCGTCGGGCCGCTGGCACGGCCGCCGCTCCGAGCAACGGGGGTTTGGTTATTGACGATGTGCACGACCTTTCCGGCTTGGATGACTTCACAAAGGTAGTGATCGTCCAAGGCGACGACCCTGACGATCCGTACCGTTGGGCCGGCGACCGGAGCAAGCCGCTGTTCTTCGTCTGCAACGCCCTTGCCCGCGCAAGCCACGATGTGGCGACGATCATCGCGGTCATCACCGATCCGGGCTTTGGCATCTCGGCAAGCGTGCTGGACAAAGGCCGTGCCGCCGAGCGGTACGCCCTACGGCAAGCTGAGCAGGCCGCGGGAAACTTCCGAGAGAACAACGGGAAGATCATCGCCAACGACCAACGAAACGTGCGGCTCGCCCTGCACAAGTTGGGCGTCGAAGTGTCGTTCGACGAATTTAGCAATCGACTGCGGATCAGCGGCCTGCCGGGTCACGGCCCGACACTGAACGACGCGGCGATCAGCCGTCTTTGGTTGACGATCGACGAAACTTACCAGTTTCGACCCGACCGCGAGTTTTTCCTGTGCGTGGTGCAAGACCTTGCCCGGCAGAACACGTTTCACCCGGTTTGCGATTACCTCGCCGGGCTGATGTGGGACGGGGTGCCGCGACTCGACCGTTGGCTCGTTACCTACGGCGGTGCAGAAGATACCGAGTTTAATCGTGCGGTCGGCCCGCTGGTGCTGGTGGCCGCCGTGCGACGAGTTCGCGAGCCAGGCTGCAAATTCGATGAAATGCTCGTCCTTGAATCAGCGCAAGGTCAGGGCAAGTCGACGGCCCTGCGGGTGCTGTCCGTCAACGATGATTGGTTTACAGACGACCTACCGCTGGGCGGTGACACGAAGCGGCAGATTGAAGGACTTTCCGGGCGGTGGATTGTCGAAGCCGGCGAACTTAAGGGCATGAACAAGGGCGATGTCGAAGCCCTGAAAGGCTTCCTGTCGCGACAGGTGGACACCGCCCGGCTTGCGTGGGGTAAGTTGGTCGATGATTACCCACGTCAGTGCGTGATCGTCGGCACGACGAACGCAGACAATTACCTGAAGGACAGCACCGGCAATCGCCGGTTTTGGCCGGTGCGGGTAGACCAAGTTGATGTGCATGCACTTCGTCGCGACCGCGACCAGCTTTGGGCCGAAGCCGCCCACCGCGAAGCCGCTGGTGAGTCAATCCGGCTCGACCCGAAGTTCTGGATGGTCGCCGCTGAACAGCAAGACCAACGCCGGGTCGAAGACCCATTTGCGCAGCGGCTGGCCCAGGTGGTGGGCGACCTGAACGGCAAGCTGCGGGCCGAGGACGTTTGGACGATTCTTGGCGTCCCGCCGGGCCAGCGGACACAGGATCAAAATGGCCGGCTCGGTGCCGCGATGAAGACCAACGGCTGGGAGCGGAAGAAACTTCGCTTCGGCGGCAAGCCGGAATACTGCTACGTGCGTGGTGAAGGCCCACAGGCCAACTCGCGCATCCTCGTTTCATTCGGTCCCGACAACCTTCCGCATGCCCAGCACGCGGTCGTAAACGAAGAGACGGCGGCCGAGCCGCAACTCGCTTTCTAAATCTCAAATGCTGTCCCCTCGCGCAAGCCACGTTGGCTTGCGCGAGGGGACACATACAACCGCGTCCCGTCACAACGCAGCGTGGCGGAGGAAGACGCACACCTACGTCGCTGCAGGAGAATTCAGTATGGATACGGCAAAGGACATGGCAGAACTTTCGCATCTCGCAGAGCAGCTGGACGTTTGCGTGAGCGTCCTAGAGAGCGACATGCTCGCCAAATTGCGTGAGGCGAAGCAGGCGGCACAACTCGCCGGCCTTCTGCACCGCTGGTTGGTCACCGGCACGAGCATCGGCGGTGCCAACACCCTAAGCGAGCGGCGAAAGCTGTTCCTCGACAAGGCGGTTGAGGCGCACCACAAGTTTAGCGAGGTCGTCGCCCACATGACGAAGTCGGACAACGCCTTCGACAACGAAGTCACCGTTCTGGACATGATCGTCGGCGGCCTCACTCGCCAGCGTGACGACAACCCCGACAAGACGCCGTTCTAGTTTTGGTTCCAGCTAACACGGCGGCCCCGCCCGGTCATCCTTGGGCGGGGCCGCCGTGTTATTTTTCAAAAACCTTTTTAATACCTTTTCAGTTGCGACGGTCAGCCCGGCGAACGCAGTAAATACCGGCATATACAGCGGTTTGCGGCTTGAGAGCAGAGCCTTAGGAAAGCGCTGCTCTATCCAACTGAGCTACGCGGGCGGACAACGATCAGTCTATCGCCCGGGGCCACCGGATTGAAGCGGCGACAACGGCTGGAAAACGCTGACCAATCGCCCGTCTGCTCCCTCCTCTACGGGCGCGGCCAGGCGGGGGCGGCCAACAGCGTGCAATAGCGGCCCGCTCATGCCCAGGAACCAAATCCCTCGCCCGGTACGCCGGGAGAAGGTAGGGAGAGGGTCGAACGTCTAGGCGTTCGGGCACAGTGAGACACCCGCCCGCCCTGCCTGGAACGCTCCCTGTGCGACGCCGTCCGCTTGCGGATACGCTGGGCGCATGGATCGTCCGATTCTTTCGCGTAACGCCGTCGCCGCGGTCGTCGCCCTGGGAACTTTCGCGGTGGGAACTTTTGCCCGTGCCGAATCGCCGACGACAAGGCCGTCGTTGTTCGACCCCGCGAAGCACATGCGCACGAGCGAGGTGACGCGCGGCATGAAGGGGTACGGCCTGAGCGTCTTTGCGGGCACGAAGGTCGAGCGGTTCGACGTCGAAGTGATCTCCGTGCTGCACGACCAGATGGGCCCGAAAAAGGACGTCGTGCTGATCCGCTGCCGCGGCCAGGGCTTGGAGCATTCGGGCGCGGTGGCGGGGATGAGCGGCTCGCCGATCTTCCTTACCGGCGTCGACGGGCGCGAGCGCATGATCGGGGCGTTCGCCCTCGGATGGAGCACAAGCAAAGACCCGATCGCCGGCGTGCGGCCGATCGAAGAAATGCTCGCCGTCCCGACCGACCGGCGGGTCGCACCTGCAACCCTACCCGCGGACGGAGCGCGCGCCGCGGGCCGCCCGTGGGACGCCCGGCCGCTGATGCGATCAGTGCTCGGTGCCGCCGGCGCGCACGAAGCCTCGCCTTTGCGCTCCGCTCCGTTGCCCGGCACGTCGGTCGGTGACCTGCACGACGCCGATACCGCGCTGCGGCCGCTGACGGTGCCGCTGTCGCTGCGCGGGGCCGACCTGGGCAGCATGTCGGCACTGTTGCCGCTGGCAAGCGATCAACGCTTCACGCTGCTGCAGTCGGGCGCGGCAACGGCGGCCCCCGCCGACGCCGCCGAGGCCAGGCTCGAGCGCGGCGCCGCGATCGGCGTGCCGGTCGTCAGCGGCGATCTCGATCTCGCCGCCATCGGCACGGTCACCGAAATCATCGGCAACGAAGTCTTCGCCTTCGGCCACGAGTTCCAAGGCGAAGGCGGCGTCGAGCTGCCGATGGGCGTGGGGTACGTTCACACGATCATTCCGAGCATCGTCATGAGCTTCAAGCTCGGCGCGGTCCTGCACACCGACGGCACGATTTACAGCGACAATGCCGTTGCCGTCGCCGGCCGGATCGGGGCCGTGCCGGCGACGATCCCCGTTCGCGTGACCGTCAGCAGCGCCGAGCGCAGCGGTGCGGAGCTGTATCAATTTCAAGTCACGCGCCATCCGAGCTTCACGCCGATGGGAGCGAATATGGCGCTCGTCGCGGCCATCATGGGCCACGCCAAGCTGCCGCCGGAGGCGACGCTCGGGTACACGATCGACACCGAATTCGAAGGCGGCCACAAGCTGTCGACCGAGAACGTGACGACGTCACTTTCGCAATACGCCGAGCTGGTGCGCGACCTGTCGCTTCCGATGCAGTTCGCGATGGCCAACCCTTTCGCCCGGGCGTATCCGACGAAGATTACGGCGCGGTTCGACATCACGCCCGCGGTCGAGGCCTCGACGCTGCAGGGCGTGACGACCGACAAATCCGCCTACAAGCCCGGCGAGACCGTCCGCGTGCGCGTCACCCGCCGTGCGTGGATGAAGGGCGAAGGCGGGGCCGAGCGCAGCGACACCTTCGACGTGCCGCTGCCCGCCGCCCTGCCGGACGGGCCGGTGCAGCTGACGGTCAGCGACGCGACGCGCTACATGGCGGATTCGGCGCGCTTCGCCCCCAACGAGTTCCATGCCGACGATCTTGCGGGCGTGTTCGGCATGACGCGGGCCATCACCTCGGCCCGCAGCGACCGCCTCTACACGCGGCTGGTTACGACCGGCGAATCGCTCGCAGTAGGCCGGGCGGCGCTGGCCGATCTCCCTGCGTCGCGGCGGAAGCTGCTCAGCGGCGAAGTGCGCACGGGCGTGACGGCCTTCCCGCGCACGTACGTGCGGACGTTCGACCTCGGCCAGCCCGTCGTCGGCGCAGCCGACGTGCAGTTGATGATCGCCCGCGACCCCGCACGTGCACCACGGCAGCCCGCCCCCGCCACCCCGGCGCTTCCCACCGCGCCGTTGCCCCAGCCAGATAAGCCCACGATGGCGGACTAACGGCTGTTTCCTCCGCGGCCAAAAAAGATCGCTTGGCGTCTATTCCGAAAACGTAGGACGAAGTTTGATCCGTGGGGCGGGCGTCCCGCCCGCCAGCAGCTTAACTCGCAATCCGGCGACGGGCGGGACGCCCGCCCCACGGATCGTGCGCAGCAATACCGACGCCGCGGCCCAAGCTCAGCTCGTCACCGCCCCGCGGCAGGCGGGGCCGACAAGCTGCGCGTACTTTGCAAGCACGCCGTGCTGGTAACGGATCGCGGGGGCGACCCACGCGACGCGACGGCGGGCGAGCTCGGCTTCGTCGACTTCGAGATTGATCGTGCCGCTGTCGGCGTCGATGGCGATGATGTCGCCGTTGCGCACGAGCCCGATCGGCCCGCCGACCTGCGCCTCCGGCCCGACGTGGCCGATGCACAAACCGCGCGTCCCGCCGCTGAACCGGCCGTCGGTGATCAGGCACACGTCGTAACCCAAGCCCTGCCCGAAGATCGCCGCGGTGACGGCGAGCATCTCACGCATGCCCGGCCCCCCGCGCGGGCCTTCGTAGCGGATCACGACCACGTCGCCCGGCTTGATCTCCTGCGCCTCGACGGCCGCCATGCACGCTTCTTCGCTGTCGTAACACACCGCCGGGCCGCGGTGCTTGAGGTTCTTGATCCCCGCCACTTTGATGACCGCGCCCTCCGGGGCGAAGTTGCCCTTGAGCAGTTTCAACCCGCCCGTCGGGCGGATCGGCTTGTTCACCGGCAGGATCACGTCCTGCTCCGGCCCGGGCAGCTTCACGTCGGCAAGGTTCTCGGCGTGCGTGCGGCCGGTGACGGTGAGGCAGTCGCCGTGCAGCAGCTTCGCGTCCAGCAGCGCCTTCATGATCGCCGGGGCGCCGCCGACGCGGTGCACGTCCAGGGCGGTGTACTTCCCGCCGGGCATGAGATCGACGAAGTGCGGCGTCTGATGGCAGATGCGGTCGATCTCTTCGAGCGACAGCTCGATCCCTGCTTCGTGCGCGATCGCCGGCAGGTGCAGGAAGATGTTCGTGCTGCCGCCGGTGCAGGCGCCGATGGCGACGGCATTCTCGAAGGCCTTCTTCGTCAGAATCTGGCGCGACGTAATGCCCTTTTCCATCAACGCCAGCACCGCCTGCCCGGCGCGATACGCCCCTTCGTCGCGCGCTTCGTCGATCGCCGGCGGCGATCCGCTGCCCGGCAGCGCCATGCCTAAGGCCTCGGCCACGCACGCCATCGTGTTGGCCGTGAACTGCCCGCCGCACGAGCCGGCGCTGGGGCAGGCGGCGCACTCGAGCTCGTGCAGCTCGGCGTCGGTCATTTTGCCCGCCGAGTGCGCGCCGACGCCTTCGTAGACGTCGACGATCGTCACGTCGCGCCCCTTGAACCGCCCCGGCATGATCGTGCCGCCGTAAAGGAACACGCTCGGCACGTCCATGCGCGCCATCGCCATCAGCGTGCCCGGCAGACTTTTGTCGCACCCGGCCAGGCCGACAAGCGCGTCGTAGCCGTGGGCGCGCATCATCAGCTCGATCGAGTCGGCAATCGTCTCGCGGCTGACGAGCGACGACTTCATCCCCTCGTGGCCCATGGCGATGCCGTCGCTGACGGCGATCGTCACGAACTCACGCGGCGTGCCTCCCGCGGCGCTGACGCCCCGCTTGGCGGCCTTGGCCTGGCGGTCGAGGGTGATGTTGCACGGCGTGGCCTCGTTCCAGGTGTTGGCAACGCCCACCCAGGGCTTGTAGATGTCTTCGTCGGTCAGCCCCATCGCCCGGAAAAACGCCCGTTGCGGGGCGCGTTTCGTGCCGTCGGTGACGATCGAACTGTGGGGGCGCTGCATGTGCATCCTTTGCGAAAAACAGGGGCGGCTATCGTAGTCGGCCCGCCCCCGCCCGCAAGCGTGCTCGGGCCCTGATCGGAGGCCAGAGCTTGACGCCGCGGGGCAGAAAACCGTATAAGAACCTTCCGCCGGCCCCATCGTCTAGTGGCCTAGGACACTGCCCTCTCACGGCGGCGACAGGGGTTCAAATCCCCTTGGGGTCATCGAAAAGCCCGGATTTTCCGGGCTTTTCTTACAGGGTAAAACAGTTAAGTTCAGGGTTTGGCACGGCGAAACCGCACGTTGTTCGGCTGTAAAACCTG
>DASVSS010000319.1:0-15393 GCA_036387945.1 Tepidisphaeraceae bacterium
AAGGCGGCTTGACGACCCATTTCGCCTATACACCGGCCGACAACGCCGCCCCGATGACGGCGACATTCGACCAGCCGCTGGCCGAAGTGCGCAGTGTCCGCGTGCGGATCGTTCGCTATGACCACTGGGTCGAGGTGCGTGACGTGTCGCTCAAGTCCGGCACGGCCTCGAAGGTCACGATCGCCAGCAGCGAAGACGTGCCGCCGCCCTTGTCGCACAGGTTCGACGACGGCACGTCGGTCACGCTGCTGGGGGTCAGTGACAACGCGGACGCTGGTGCAAATAAGAGGTGGTGGCGCGCCGACGGCGGACCATTGCCAAAGGGCCCGTATCCGCAGATTGGCAACCGCCTGGGCCCGACCGCGGTCGAACTGCCGCTGCGACTGACCGGCACCGACGCCGAGGGCAAGGAGTGGACGAACCTGAACATGCTCTGGTCGTCGTCGGGCCAGCAACTCGGCTGGACGTGGCGGTTCGACGGCAACAAACAACGGCTGCCCGGCGAGCATGTTCTGCTCGGCAACTTTGGTGCCAGCGACCGCACGAGCCTGACCCTGCGTTTCGCCCGCCACCCGCGTGAAGACGCGCTCGTGCTGCCCGTGCCCGCCGAGGCGGACGAATCGCTCACCGCCGACGTCCCGGGCGTGGGACGGATCGAGCTGGGGCGGCCGCGGGAGGTGGACGGGTTCGCCACCATCACCGCGAAGGTTCCCAAGCCGCCGCCGCACATTCAGGTCGTCATCGGCGCCCGCGACGTCACACGCCGTGCGTACGTCGCCCCACGCGGCCCATCGCCCACCGTCGGCGGCACGGACGGCCTGGCGGCAGACATCACCTTTAGCACTCGCCTGGACGCGCTCGAATCGTTCTACATCGGTGTCCGCACCTACGGCCGGCGGGTGGTGTTCCACGACGTCGCGGTCAAGCCCGGCGTCGACACCGCGCCGACGGTGACGGTCCACGAAGACGCCCCGGAAAAATGAGCACGCGGCAGGAAAACGCTCCCGAATAGCACGCGCCCGCGAAGGCCATTGCGGCTCCTCCCTCTCCGGGGAGGCAGGAGGGGCAACCAACAACCCGCAACAGCGGCCTGCTGACGCTCAAGGATCAAACCCCTCTCCCGGAATACCGGGCGAGGGGTTTGGGTCTCTGGCGGCGGCGGGCCGCTGTTGCAGGTCGAGCGCCGCCCCCACCTAGCCTCTCTCGGAGGGGGAGGAACCGGAGGGAGGCGCTGGTGATGAGTCAGGCGGCGTCCACTGAAACCGCGCCGCCCGAAAAGGCGGTTAAAACGGCGGTCCCCCGCAGAATGCCTGCCGCGGCAACGTCCGATTCGGCGCACCGGCGACATTCTGTAGAATCGCGGCCGTTAAGACCGTATTCTTCTGTTGTTTCGCAAGATCGACCTCGCTTATGCCTTCCGCCACCGACCCCAACCCGTCGATCGCCGCCGATCAGGTGCGCCAGCAGCTCGTGGGCAAGCACGTCTGCCCGTTCTGCGGGGTGGTGCGGGCCGACCCGCAGCAGCCGTGCCCGCGGTGCACGATGGAAGACACCTCGTCCACCCGCGCCGCCACCCGGCAGCGGATCGGGCCGTGGTTCGTGCTCCAGGCGCGCAACCCGTCGGCGCCGGGGATGAAGTTCGCCACGCTCTTGTCGCTGGTGAAAAAAGGGCACGTCACGCCGCGGTCGATCGTCCGCGGGCCGACCACGCATCAGTTATGGACGTTCGCAGCCCGGGTGCGCGGGATGAGCCGCGAGTACGGCCTCTGCTGGCACTGTGGGGAATCGATCACCGTTATCGCCACGCACTGCCAGCATTGCGACCGCCCGCAGGAAGCCCCGAGCGATCCCGACACGCTGCTTGAAGCCGCCGCCGGCCCGCCGGAGCCGGCCGTAGTCGCACCGCCGCCACTGAGCAGCGAACCGCTCAACAGCGACACCGGCATGGACGGCGGCACGAGCCTGGACCTGCAGCTCGATCCGGCGACCGAAGAAGGGCATTTCGCCAGCCCGGTCGACCGCTCGGCGGACCGGCCGGCGGGGCGCACGACTGGCCGGGCGTCGGGACGGCCGGCGACGCCGACGTCACGACAGCCGCCGAATGCCTCGCAGCCTGGCGCGGGCAGTATCGCGGGAAGCGCTCCGGCGCATCCGCCGGTGAACCCGCCGTTGATCGCCGTCGACCCGTTCGATTCTCCCGACGAGCCGTTGGCACTGACGCCAAGAACATCGCCCGCGCCGCTGCCGGCGCTGCGCCCGCGGAATGCCGCGCCGATGACACCCGCCCGGGCGGGGGCGGCGAAGGAAGAATCAATCCTCACCGCCCGCGAACTTGCCGCGGCGTTTCAGCTCGATTTCAAACCCCCGGCCGGCACGCGCGCGTCCAAGCCGCTGGGGGCGGGGAAGATTTTTTTCGTGCTTCTGCTGACGCTTCTCGCCGCCGCGGCGGTGGTGCTTTACCTGCGGCCGGACTGGCGTGAGCAGACGCGCACGTGGGCGCAAACCACCTGGACGACGATCCGCTCGTCGCTCGAGCAACCCGCCGCCCGCGGCCCGCAAAGCGACACGCCCACGGCACCGCTGGCGACGCCGTCGCGATCCCCTTTGCCTGAGCCCCGCGCGACCCCGCCGGTCGCCAAAGCCCCGGACCCGCAGGCGACCCCGACGCCCGCGCCTGTCGCACCAACGCCCGCCCCCGCGCCGCCGACGATAGTCGAGCGTCCGCCGGCTGCACCGACGCCGGTGGCGACGCCCGTGCCCCCGCCGCCTGTGCCGCCGGTGGCCGAACGCCAGCCGCCGCGTCCGCAGCCGCCGGCCAATCCGCCGCCAGCCGATCCTACGCCCGGGGACGCCGTCGCTCGCGCCCAGCAACTTCGCAGCGCCGCCATCGACGCCGAAGGCACCGACTGGCCTACCGCCCGGCGGCTGTACGAGGAGATCGAACGCCTCCCCCGCGACGCCTGGCCGGCCGACCTGCAGGTGCGGCTCAATCGTGCGCGCGAACGAGCGCGGTAGCACTCGACCGACGCCAGCGCACGCTCGGCACATCATGTCCGTCTGCGCGCCGTGGTGCGTCACGCGAATCTGCTCATCAGTATCGCGCCATCTGGTTCCTCCCCCTCCGGGGAGGCTAGATGGGGGCGGCATCGACCTGCAATAATGGCTCGATGATGCCTAAGAACCAAACCCCTCTCCCGGTACCCCGGGAGAGGGTAGAGAGAGGGCTTGGCGTGGTTGCGCGTCGGAGCGATGAGGCGACCGCCCGCCTCCGCCTAACCTCCCCCGCGGGGAGGGACCGGAGCAAACAATCCGCTAAGTCGCCATTACGGACGGGGCGTTTGCCGCCGTCGCAGGATGCGTTTGACCAGCCGCCGGCCGATGGCGGCGAGGAGGACGCCGGCGATCAGGCCGATCATGTCGGCGCGGAAATCGAGCACGTCGCTCGAGCGGCCGAAATACGGCTGGCTGATCTCGTCGGCGGCGGCGAAGACCGCGCCCACGAGCACGACCCACAGCGGCATCCCGCCGCGCCGTGGCCACTGCGTGACCGCCGCCAGATAGAACAGGAAGGCCAGCACCGCATATGCGATAAAGTGCAGCGACTTGTCGTGCGACGTCTGCAGCACGCCCGGCGGCTTGGGCACGTGCGTGAGCGTGATCAGCAGCAGCGCCCACGACACCGCCGCCGCCCACGCCAGCGGCCGTCGCCACGATCCCGCGCCGGTCACGAAATCGAACCCGCCGGCAGACTGCGGTGCAGCAACGCTTCGACGTCGGGGTGCAAGGTGACTTCGATCACGGGCTTCTTGTCGGCCGCGGCAGAGCGGTCATCGGCCGAGGCCGGACGCGTGCCGTCGGCGGCCTTACTTGCGCCGGCGGTGTCTGTGGCTTCGGAGGCATCGACCACTTCGACCACTTCGGCGGGATCGACCATCTCGGCGGATTCCGCCAAATCCTCGGCCGCGTGCTCGACCTTCTCTACTGGCCGCGCCGGGGCGACGCCTTCGAATGCTTCGATCATCTCCAGGGCCAGCTTGCGGTAGTCGGTCGCGCCGTTGCTCGTCGGGTCGTACGCGAAAATCGGCTGTCCGAAGCTCGGGCTTTCGGCGAGCTTGATGTTGCGGCGGATGCGCGTCTTGTACACAAGGGCCTTGCTCCACGGCACGTTCTTGCCGCGCGAGGCTTCGACGAACGATTCGAGCTCGTGAATGACTTCGTGCGACAGCTTCGCCTGGCTGTCGAACATCGTGAGGATGATCCCGCCCACGCCGAGCTTCGGATTCATGCGCTTGTTCACCAGTTGCACGGTTTCGAGCAGCTTGGCCATGCCCTGCAGGGCCAGGAAGTGCGGCTGCATGGGGATCATCACGTCCGTGGCCACCGCCAGGGCGTTGATCGTCAGCAGCCCGAGCGACGGTGGGCAGTCGAGCAGGACGTAATCGAAGTCGTGTTCGGCGGCTTCGAGCCGCTTGCGCAGGACCAGTTCGCGCCCGAGCACGCTGACGAGTTCGATCTCCGCGGCGGCTAAGTCGATGTGCGACGGCACCACCGCCAGCCGCTCGCCGACCTGGTGGACGGCCTGCAGCAACGGCGATTCGTTTACGAGCACGTCATAGAGCGACGTCTGGTCGCTGCTGGGCTCAAGGCCGTAGTTGATCGTCAGGTGCGCCTGCGGATCGATGTCGATCATGCAGACGTTCTTCCCCGCCTCGGCCAAGGCGGCGCCGAGGTTCACGGTGGTGGTCGTCTTCCCGACGCCCCCTTTTTGATTCATGAAAGCAAGAACGCGCATGGCGGGTGACCTCCGTGTCGAGCGGCCAGCGGACGGATTGTGCGGGAAACGGCGGGGGATGCAAGGTGGATTAAGTCAGTCGCCTACGCAGCAGCCGACGAACATGGCGCGCACCGTGATAGATAGCCAGAACATCCACCGGCCGCGTTTGTGGATCGTAAATGATCAGATAATTACGTAGCTTCCAGAACCGGACCGGCTCGCTCGTGAGTTTAAGGAGCGTGCTGCCGAAGCCGGGATCGGCAGCTAATGCTTCGAACGCTTCCTCGAATTCGTCGTTGAACCGCAGTGCCACGTCCGCACCCGCGGTCACAAGGTAATACTGTATGATTTCGTCGAAATCGCGTGTGGCATCCGTCGTAAGCTTATACCGCTTCACGCTTCGACTCCGATTTTGCCCGCTTCTCGGCTTCGCCGTAGGCCAAAATCTTTTCCCGCATCTGCTTCATGAACGTCGGCCCGTCGACAGTCTCACCGGCCTTGGACTGTGCGAGGCCGTGTTCGATCCTTTCACGCAATCCTTGTCGCCATTCGTCGGTCTCCTGGGTGCGCTGAATCGCATCGTCGATCGCCGCTTCCACCGTGCGGTAGCCGTCCTCGTTGACGAGCTTATCGAGCACGCGTTTGGCGAACGGACTGAGGTTGACCGTAACCGGGTACGTCACCCCGGCGACCGCATCGTTTAAGTCGGCGAGCTCTTCGCGTCGTTCCTGCTCATCACGATCGTGTGCATTGGCCATCGACCGATTATACAAAACAGTCAGGCGGGATCGCACGCGGCAAATCGGTCGTCCAACAAAAAAAGAAACCTTCCGCCGTGGCGAGGAAGGTTTCTTCTCAAAATTGAGTCCGGCGGATGGAGTTCGGAGCCAACGCCGGGGAGATACGGTTGCGACCGTGACGCATCGATCGGGCGGTTTGTGTTTGGAGCCACGCGCCGCGACCGACTTGAAAAAGCACCAGCTCGTGAAGAATTACTTCTTCGACGATTTCTTGGTGGTCTTCTTCGTCGTCTTCTTGGTCGTCTTCTTAGCAGCTTTCTTTGCCATAGTCCTATCACCTCCTTTCTTGTTGACAAACTGTAAAAGCCTTGTCAGCGCGAGTCAACGATTTTTTGTGCCGCGACAGCTTGAAATCGCAACATGTGGTGTAGCGCGACGGGTGGGTATGACGTGGATGGTGGAGGCGATCGGGCATGAAGCGGGGGCGTTTTGTTCATCGGCAGAATGACCGCGTGATGTTGAGTGCATCGCTCGTTACACTCCGCCGCGCGCGGGGAGATGCGCGTCAACGGAGAGATCGAAATGGCCAAGCCAGTAGTGCTGATCGTGCGGGACGGATGGGGCGAAAATCCGCACAAACAGTGGGATAAAACCAACGCCGTGCTCGTCGCCGACACGCCCGTCGCCGACCGCATCGCGCGCATGTATCCGCGCACCCTCATCGCCACCAGCGGCTTCGACGTCGGGCTTCCCGAAGGCACGATGGGCAACAGCGAAGTCGGGCACCAGAACCTCGGCGCGGGGCGCATCGTCGATCAGGAATCAGTGCGCATCACGAAGCAAATTCGCAGCGAAGAATTTTTTAAAAATCTTGAGCTCAACAGCGCGATCGATCATTGCCAGGCCGATCACACGAAGCTTCATCTCTTCGGCATCGTCAGCGACGCCGGTGTGCACGGACTGCTTGAGCATCTGTTCGCGTGTCTCGAACTCTGCCGCCGCCGCAACTTCACGCGCGTGTTCCTGCACGCGTTCACCGACGGCCGCGATTCGCCGCCGAGCTTCGGCACGAAGTACATCGCCGAAGTCGAAGCGAAAATGAAAGAGCTCGGCGTCGGCAGGATCGCCACCGTCAGCGGGCGCTTCTACGCGATGGACCGCGATCACCGCTGGGAGCGCGTCGAGCAGGCGTATCGCGCGATCCGCTACGGGCACGGAAAAAAGTTCCCCTACGCGATCGAGGCGGTGCAGGATTACTACGCCAAGCCCGACACCGCCACGACGATCGGCGACGAGTTCATCACGCCGTGCGTCATCACCGGGCCGGAGTCGCCGGACACGCCGCTGGCCACGGTCGACGACGGCGACAGCGTCATCTTCTACAACTACCGCGGCGACCGCCCGCGCGAGCTCACGCACGCGTTCGTCAAAGACGACTTCACCGGCTTCGACCGCGGCCCGAAGCTCAGCAGCCTCTACTTCGTGACGATGAGCTCGTACGAAGAGGGCCTGCCCGTCCACGTCGCGTACAAAAAGACCGGCAAGATGAAGGACATCCTCGCCGAGTACGTCGCGTGCCGCGGGCTCAAGCAGTTCCGCTGCGCCGAGACCGAGAAGTTCCCGCACGTGACGTTCTTTTTCAACGATTACCGCGAGGAACCCTTCCCCGGCGAAGAGCGGCAGATCATCCCGAGCCCGAAATTCCTGCCCGACGGCAGCCCGCTGACGACCTACGACCAGCAGCCGGAGATGAGCGCCCCGGCCGTCTGCGACGCCACCGTCGGGGCGATCGAGAGCGGTAAATACGACCTGATCGTGGTGAACTTCGCCAACGGCGACATGGTCGGCCACACCGGCAAGCTCGACGCGGCGGTGAAGGCGTGCGAAGCGGTGGACGCGTTCGTCGGCCGGATCATCGCCGCGACCCAGAAGGCTGGAGGATCGCTCGTCGTCACCGCCGACCACGGCAACGCCGAACAGATGATCGACCCGCAAACCAACGGCCCGCACACCGCCCACACGACCTACACCGTCGAACTCGTCGTCGTGGACGAGGCATCAAAAGGCAAATCACTTCGCGCCGGCGGACGACTCGCGGACGTCGCGCCGACCGTGCTGGAACTGATGGGCCTCGACAAGCCCGAGGCGATGACGGGGGTGTCGCTGCTGCGGACGTGAGTCCAAGCATCCGGTCCGTTCCGGGGTGCCACGGCTAGGCGTACCTGGAGCAGTGCGTCTTTTGATGTAGCAGCGTCTGCTCCCTCTCCCGGTGCACCGGGAGAGGGAGCAGAACGCTACGACAGAAACCGCGTTGCTCTAGCCGTGGCCCTGGGCGTGCCGAGGGGATACGTCGTGCTTTAGCTCGGGCCCTTCAAGGCCTCGTAAATCAGCGTGTCCAGAAGCAGCGACAGCGGCGTAATCCGCTCGTGTACCGTCTGCCAAACGCGCGCGTAGTCGACCTTGTCGTAAACGTGAACCAAAAAGTTGCGAAACGCGATCGCTCGGGCGGCTTCGGGAACGCGCGCGATTGTGTCTGGATCACGCTCGCGCAGCCGCGCGAACGCTTCGCCGATGATCATGAAGTGACGCTCGACGGCCGCCTGAAGGACGAGGTCTTTCAGGAAGTCGTCGAGCGACTTGCCCTCCACGAAATCCATGATCGAATGCGCGCTGCCCCGCGCGTCCAGCAACAGCTTGCGCGATTCACGCCGCATACACCCTCCGTCGGCATCGCAGGGCTGATTCGAGAAAGGCGCCATTGCTGGTCGCGTGGACGTCGATCACGTCGACCTCCCGCCCAAGGACGCGGGCCAACGCTTCCTGCAAAGCAAAGACGTCCGCGTCGCCGCCGCGAAACCGCGGTTTGCGGAAGACGACCAGGAAATCGAAGTCGCTCTCGCCCGCGCGCTCCGTGCCGGCCGCCTGCGAGCCGAAGAGGTCGAGTTGCGCGACGTCGTACGCCCTGCACAATTCGGTGATCGCTTCCCGCTGGTCCTGGCTGATCGGCTCCATGGCGACGCGATTGTAACGTGGGCAACCGGGGTCAAACATCCTTCACGCCGTTGCTTCGTTCGCTTCGGCTTTGTTGTAGGCCTGTCGCGCAGTCTCAAGACTGCGCAAACCATTGAGTTCGGTGATCGCGCGGACGTGCGAGCGATCGGCGACGTACGCCGCCTGATCGGCGAGGAGGTCACGGATGACGTTGCCGTACAGCTGCGGCTTGGGGTAGGGCAGCTTCGCGGCGATCTTGTAGCGTCCTTCGGCCGCCCACGATTTGTGACGGGCCTCGATCGTCTCGTCGCCAAAGCCCTGGGACGAGAGGCTCACGCCGTAGTCGCCCAGCAGCGCCTTCAGCCGCGCCACCCCATTGGCGTCGAGCAGGGCGTCGATCTCGATGCTCTCGCTCAGCCAGCCGCGCAGCAGCAGGTCGCCGCGCTCGCAGACGAGGCGCAGTTCCTGGCGGTCCATCTTCTCGCTCTGGTGAAAGCCGTGGTACTGCTCGATCAGCACCGTGTGACCCGGCGACGGCGTGTGGCGGGTGAGGCACCGTACCTGCTCAATGATCTTGTCATTGCCCGGCCGCCGGCCGTTGTAGGCCGACAGCACTTCGGCGGGGCCGAGCCACATCTCGAACAGGTCGAAGAAATGCACGACGTGCTCGATGAAGATCCCGCCGCTTTTTTGAGTGTCCCAGAACCAGTGCCCCGGCGCGAGTTGGTTATCCCGAGCGAGGTTGAGCATCGATCCCGCGATCGGCTCGCCGAGGATTTTTTCGTCGAGGATCTGCTTCACGACGCGGTTGATCGGGTCGTAGCGCATGACGAGATTCACCGCCAACACGCGGTCGGCGGTACGCGCCGCGGCGAGCATGCGCGTGGCGTCGTCCCCATCGACCGCCAGCGGCTTCTCGCACAAGAGGTGCTTCCCGGCCGTCAGCGCCGGGATCGCCAGCACCGCGTGCGTGAACGGCGGGGTGGCGAGGTGGATCAGGTCGACCGCCGGGTCGGCCAGCACGTCGTCGTAGCTGCCGTACTGCCGCAGGCCGAATGCGTCGGCGGTCTTTTTCGCCAAGGCCGGGGACTCGTCGTACACGCCGATGAGCTGGACGGCCCCCAGCGTCCTGTACTGCTGCAGACAAAAATTACCGAACGAGCCGCAACCGACGAGGGCGTATCCGAGTGCCATGCGAAATCTCCGTAAGACGCGATCGTAGGCCCGCCTCCGGTTCCTCCCCTGCGGGAGGCTAGGTGGGGCGGCCGGACGCCTCATCACAATGAAGCGCTTCTCAGCGCAAGGCCCTCTCCCTACCCGCTCCCGGCGTACCGGGCGAGGGGTTTGCTTCTTAGGCGACCGCGAGCCGCTGTTGGCAGGTTGTTGGGCCGGCCCATCTGACCTCCCCCGGAGGGGGAGGGACCAGAAATCAGCTCGTCGCGACGAGCGACCCCGCCGTCTCGCGCGGCTTTGCGCCATTGATCGTCACATCGCTCAGCCGCACGAGCGACGCATTGATCTTATCCATCCGCGTCGGGTTGCCATCGGCGTCGACCATGCCGAATGCCAGCACGCCAGTTGGGCACATCTGTACGCACGCGCTGCACCGCACGCACTGTGGGTCCTGCATCGGCACGCCCTTGTTGGCGAAGCTCATCACGTCGATGCCCTGGTGGCAGACGCTCGTGCAGACGTTGCAACTGATGCATTTCTTCTTCTCCGGCACGATCGCGAACCGGCTGAACCGCGCGTAAATGTGCATCAGCGCCGCCAGCGGGCACGCGAACCGGCACCACACGCGGCCGCTGAAGTGCCAGTACAGCGCCACGCCCAGAATGCCCGCCCATAGCAGATCGACGAACCAGACGTAGTTGATCAGCGGCATGTCCTTCAACAGGTACGAAAACGCCCGGGCAAACACCGAGCCCGGCAAGACCCACCCCGCGACGCGCAGCGCCAGCAGCAGCATCGCAAAGGCCAGAAACACCTGCCCCACCATGTTGAAGCGGTTCCAGAACGGCCCGTGCGGCATCTTCGAGCGGTGGGCGTCGCCCATCGTTTCGGCCAAGGCCCCGCACGAGCAGACCCAGCCGCAGTACGCTCCTTTGCCCCAGAAGTAGACGATTACTGGAATGATGACGAAGGTCTGCACAACGCTGATGCCCAGCCACAACCACATCGGCGAATCGGTGAACACGTTCCAGATGAACAGCGGCCAGGCCAGGATCAGCCCGAACGCCCGCCAGTACTCGCGGCCGTGGCCGTAATTCACGACCGGGAAGAGCTGGTCGGCCACCCACTTCATTGCACCGTTGTCGAACAGCCCGTTGTGGCCCATCCACGGCAGCAGCAGGTACGGCAGCAGGAACAGCGGCACGAACTGGAACGCCATGAGCGCGTACGTTTGCGCCTTCACATACGCCGTCTTGCGCCGGCGGATGCGCAGCACGCCGAAGTAGCCGATCGCGGCGCAGTAGGCGAGGGAATAGAAAAACCCCGGCTCGCCCAGGCTCGTCTTGAGCGTGCCGAGCAGATTCGCGGGATTGGCAAACGCCGCGCCCAGGCCCGCCCACCACGCGGGCACGTTGTACGGGAACCAACCCTGCTGCGCCCAAGCGTCGCCGATGCCCGCGATCCAGTCGAACGGCGGGAACGGCAGGACGTGCACGCCCCCTTTTTTCCAGTGGTAGACGAACGTGAAGATCAGCAGGCTCAGCAGCAGTGTCGCCCACCACATCGCCGTGCGCTCGCCGTGGATTCTCACTCCGCTGCGGCGGAAGAAATCCAGCGGCGGCTCGCGGCCGATCATGGTGAAGACGTAGTCGTTATCGATCGCGCGCTCGGCGCCGTCGTTGTCGGCAAGGGTGACAGTGTCCTCGTCGATGCGCGTCAACGTCGTGTTCATCGCCAGTTCGATCGCGCCGGCGGCTTGTGGGTTGACCGTCGCGCGCGTCGCGGCGGATTCGAACGGCGATGTCGGCTGTTCGACGCCTTCGCCAGACGCGGGGTGGGCGTCCCGCCCGCCTGGTTTTTTCGATTCACCTGCGATCAATCCATCCGGCGGGCGGGACGCCCACCCCACGGTTTCCGTCGCCGATGGGTCGCCGCCCGCCAGCACGGTCAGCCGTTCGAGATTGCCCGCCTTCGGCCGGGCGAACTCGGGCTTGCGGTAGCTTATCGTTACCCGCCCGCCGGCCTCGGCGATGCCGATGGCCGTCTCCAGCGCCGAGTCGCCGCCGCCGACGACGAGCACGTTTTTGCCGGCGTACTCCTTCGGGTCGTGCAGGCGGTTGCTCACCTTATCGAGTTCTTCGCCGGGCACGTTCAGCATCCGGTAGTTGCCGCTGCGGCCGATGGCGATGATGACGCTGCGCGCCGCGATCGTCTCAGCGCCATCGACGTGCACGTTCAGCACGCCGCTGGCGCGGGTGACGTGGGTGACGCGCCGATTCTGCGGCTCGATCCCGGCGGCCTGTTGCTTGAGATCGTCCAGAAGCGTTTCGCGCGGGTGCACCTCCTCGCGGAAGCGCAGGTGACCGGCGGGTGTCATGCCGACGGGGTAGGTGTAAATCGGCTTGGCCTTGGGGAAGTTGACGATCGTGCTGAACCGCTCGGCGGCTTCCAGCAAGGCAAATCGCAGGCCGAGCTTTTTGGCTTCCAGCGCGGCGCTGATGCCGCTCACACCGGCGCCGATGATGACGAGGTCGAGGGGGGATCGGGTCCCGGGTCCGGGGTTCCGGGTTCCGGGTTCCGGATGGGACGCCGCGGCGATGCGCTGCACGGCGCGGGCGCCAGTGTCGGCGCTGAACTTCAGCAGCGGCACGCCGGACAGATCGCCGACGACCCACAGTCCGCTGACGTTGGTCGAGCCGTCGTCGTTGACGACCGGCAGTTTTTCCGTCAGCCCGGCGGGCCAGCGGGTGTGCAGCCAGTGCGTGTAGCGCGAAAGAAGTGGTATGACCATGATCGGCCAGGAATGTAAACGAACGCAGCGACGGCGGCGCGTGCAAAGCGTCGAGTCCTGCGCCCACCGCGCCGCGAAGACGCGTCGCCGACAACATGCAATAGCGATTGGCTGACGCCCGCCATCAAATCCCTCTCCCCTTGAGGGAGAGGGTAGGGTGAGGGTTAGGTGTCGAACCGCGACCAAGCGCCTCAATCCGAAGCCCTGCTTGGCCGAGCGGCGGGCGTAAGGGCGAATCATTGCAACGAGGCGTCCGCCCCCGCGCAACTTTCCCGTGGCGAGGGACCGGATCGTCCCCGCGCTTGTTTTGCGGCTTGGCATTCGCGGCGCGATCCAGCCCCAGGAGGGAGGAAAACCGGAAGGGCGGGGTGTTGCGGTGCGCGGGCGCACTTGATTCGCGGCGAGAACCTGCAAATATAGTTTCGTCGGCGAATGCCGGCGGCGGGGGCCTGACAAGGCTCGCACCTCTCGGCAGAAGCGTCCGGCCACGGACGCGGCGCGACCCCGCAATTCTCGAAGGAAACGACCACGGACGCCGTGTGCCCCGGCACGCGCCCCGTACGCGGGTCGTTGATCATTTCATGGCCCGACTCCCGACCGTCTCCGCCAGTCGCTCCAGCCTCAGCGACCGTCGCAATACCCTGCGCGGCCCCGTACAGACCAAGGCCCGCCTCACCGTGCTCGACGGCCTCGCCGCCGGCAGCACGCACGACATTCTCACCCGCGACATGTCGCTGGCAGGCATCGCGTTCCTCCTGCGCGAGAACCTCGCCGTCGGCCAGCAATGCCGACTCGATTTCGACACCGGGCCGACGCGCCAGGCGCAGGTCGAGGTCATCCGCTCGCGCCCGATCTCCAACGGCCGCTACGAGGTGGCGGTGCAATTCCGCAAGCAAATTTAAGAGAATTCCACCGCAGAGACACGAAGAAGCGCGGAGATCCGTGGGGCGTCCGCGGAGCGCTTTGGCGAGTCGGGATAAGGTTGGCCACGGAGGCACAAAGAGCACAGAGAAATCAGAGGAAAGGATGCCGCCAACAGGAACAAATAGCGATCGGCCTTAGTACCGGTGGCTTCCGTTTTTCATCGATGCTCGGGCTTTTTCTCGATGCGTGTTCTCCGTGTCTCTGTGCCTCCGTGGCCCCTCTGTTTGACGACCGCGCAAGCCGCGTCGCCGCCGCCGGGCGAATCTCCGCGCTCCTTCGCGTCTCTGCGGTTCCCTTTTCCGCGACTGCAGCAACTGCCCCCGGATAGCCGATGATCGCCGAAGCGTGAACACTCCTGTCGCCCTCGATCCGGCCGAAGAACTGTCTCAACGGCTGGCGGCGGCGGAAGCGCAGCTGGCGTTTCTCAAAGAGCAACTCACCCAGAGCCAGCGCCTGGCGACTATCGGCACGATCGCCGCGGTGATCGCGCACGAATTCAACAACATCCTGACGCCCGTCATCAGCTACTCGCAATTCGCCCTGCAATCGGCCGAGAGCGCGTCTCCGGACATGGCGCTGATCCGCAAGGCCCTGGCCAAGAGCTTCAACGGATCGACCAAGGCGGGGAAAGTCTGCTCGTCGCTGCTGGGCCTCGTACGCGGCGAGAGCGACCACGGCCCGCTCGACGTGCAGGGGCTTGTCGACGAAACCCTCAGCGTCATGGCCCGCGACCCGCAGCGCGACGGCATCGCCCTGCGCGTGCAGATCGGCCCCGACTGCCGCGTGCACGGCGACCCGGTGCAGCTCGAGCAGGTGCTGCTCAACCTGCTCATCAACGCCCAGCAGGCGATGGCCGCGGGCGGGCGGGGCGGGTCGATTACGATCAAGGCGGCAATGGAAGACGCGCGCGTCAAGCTCACCGTCGCCGACACCGGCCCCGGCATCGCCGAGAAGAACCTCTCGCGCGTGTTCGAGCCGTTCTTCACGACCAAAGGCACGGTCAAGAAAGGCGAGAGCCGCGGCACGGGCCTGGGCCTGGCGATCTGCCGCGAGATCATCGAAGCCCACAAGGGCACGATCGACGTCGCCAGCGAGCCCGGGCGGGGGACGGTCTTCACGATCAGCCTGCCGGCGGGGGTGGGAAGGAGTTAGGAGTTAGTGGTTAGGAGTTAGTGGAATGCAATCACTAATTCCTAACCACTAACTCCTAACTCCTCTCCTTAACGCAGTTTCAGCGAGACGCCTTCCTGTTCCCACTGGCGCACGAGCCGCTGCAGGTCTTTGATCGTGGCGTTGAGTTCGCCGGCGGTGTCGACGAGGTTTTCGTACAAACGCGGGTCGTTGATGACTTTGCCCGCCGTGCCCGTGCCTTCGTTGACTTTGCGCGCCATGTCGTTTGCCTGCTTGAGCAGGCGGCTGACTTCCTCCATCCGGTCGGCGGTGCTCTTGGCGATCTCGTCGATGCGCGTGCGCGTGCTGATGACCGCCGCGGTGGCGGTGTCGGCGGTGGCGTTGAACTTCGTCAGGCTGTTCTCGAGGTCGCCGGTGAGCTTGTCGGCCTTGCCGGCGACGCTGCGCACGTCCACGCTGGCCAGGCGGATGCTCTCGATCGAGTCGCGGATGCCTTGGCGCACTTTTTCGTCTTTGACGATCTCATCGACGTGCACGATCGTGGTTTGCGCCGCGTCGAGCGTTTTGCCCAGGCGATCGAGCTGCTCGTTCACGCGACTGACGACGTTGGCTTCGCGGAACTGCTTCACGGCGCCCGCGAGCTCAGTGCCGACGTTCTTGAATTCCGGCGGCAGCAGTTGCAGGCCTTCGTACCGCAGGGGGATTTCCGCCCCCGCCGCCAGCGTGCCATTGGAATCCTCCAGCGGCTCGAGCGTGATGTTCGACCCGCTGCCCAGCAGCGATGATTGGCGGATCACGCCGGTCAGCTTGTCCGGCAGCGGCGGCTCGACGTCGACCGTTCCGCTGACCCACACGACACGCGCCTTGGG
>DASVSS010000320.1:0-35537 GCA_036387945.1 Tepidisphaeraceae bacterium
GGCCTGCACTGTGCGCCGCACATCCACGCCGCCCTGGGCACTGCCAAAAGCGGCGGCACGACGCGGCTGAGCTTCGGGGCCTTCACGTCGCTGCAGGACGTCCGCTTCGCCACCGACGCGCTCGCTCAGGTCGCGGCTTCGACGCCGAGCGGCATCAACGTCAGCAACGCCGCCGACGTCCGATAAGGGTTCTTCGCGGATTGAGTTGCCGCTCAGCAAAGTATTTCGTACGTCATCGGGTAGTGCAGCAGGTCCGGGCGGACGCGGTGCAGGCGGCGGATGCGGACGGCCAGCGGGCGGATGGCGGCGACGGTTTCGCCCGACGCGGCCGGCCGTGCAGGGGCCGGGGCGACGGCGGAGTCCGACAAAGCGCCAAAGGCCACGACGGCGGCAACGGCCAGGCGGATCAAGGGGCGGGTTCGCATCGTTAATCCAACGTCCTCTCGTATCCCCGGCGGCAGGTTTCACGATCCGTGCCGCCGGGCGAGTGCTTACCTTGCCACA
Organism: Tepidisphaeraceae bacterium; assembly: GCA_036387945.1. GTDB lineage: Bacteria > Planctomycetota > Phycisphaerae > Tepidisphaerales > Tepidisphaeraceae > DASVSS01. The sequence goes on from DASVSS010000320.1 coordinate 505, forward strand.
TCCCCGGCATTCGGCCAACAAAAATTTGTCCCCGCGACGGCCGCCGACGCCTCTGCTTTCAGAAACGCATTCAAACCACGTCGCCCCGGGCGCTTGTGCGATTTAACCGGCTACCGGACGTTGATGCCCCGGCGGATTCTCTTGTACTCTGCGCCGATCGGACGATAATCACGCTCGTCGTATTCGGATCATCACGTCTGCTGTAGTAAAGGTCGTCTGAGGCCGCAACCGAGGCCGTCGCCCGATCCAACCGGGCACGATTCCGGGCAACGATTCCAGGCAAAGAGGAGCACTTCCGTGGGCATTCGCGAAAAACTGAACGAGAAACCGGCCATCACCACCGGCGTCACCATTGGCATCATTGTGATCGCCTTTGCCTTCATCCTGTACCAGGTCTTCGGCGGGGACGGCTCGTCGGTCACGATCCCCGATCAGTTCTACACGGTCGACGAAGGCGCAACCCGCTTCACCGACGACCCCAGCCGCGCCGCGCCGTTCCAGCACGAAGGCAAGGAAGCCGTTCGCGCGTTCGTGTATACCTGCGACGAGAACAAGACCTCGTTCGTCGGGTACCTCGAGCGTCTCTCCCCCGAGGCCAAGAAAAAGTACGACGCCCTGCCGGCCACCAGCGCCGACAGCCCCCCGTCGCTCGAGGCCGACACGATCATGTCCGAGGGCTCGGAAGTGAAAAAGCCCAAGGTCGGCAAATGGGTCAAGCGCAATTCCGCGGAAGGCGAGAAAATCACAAACGTCACCTGCCCCAACAACACCGGCGTCGCCCAGATGGTCGAGCCCTAAGCCCGACCTGACGGATTCCCACTCACCCCCGGTTTGACCCTTCCCCACCGGCCTTGCCGCTTTAGCGGCAAGGATTGTCCCACGCGCAGCGTCAGCCCACCGGCATCAACTCTCCCCGCCCCCATAAGCGTCGACGATCCGCCGGATCACACTGCTCGTGCTCCGGCCGTCGATCAGCGGGGCCAGGGCCACGCTCCCGCCGCGCGCTTCGACGAGTTCCCATCCCACGACCTGCTCTTTGGCGTAGTCGGCGCCTTTGACCAGCACGTCCGGCTCAACGGCTTTGATCAATTCGATCGGCGTATCGCTGTCGAACTTGATGAGGTAGTCGATGCTCTGAAGCTCTTCCAGCACGCCGATGCGGTCGTCCTCGCTCACGACCGGCCGCTTCTCGCCCTTGAGCCGGCGGATGCTGCTGTCGGTGTTCACGCCCACGACCAGCAGATCGCCCTGGGCCTTGGCGAACTGGAAATACTTCACGTGCCCGAGGTGCACGAGATCGAAGCACCCGTTGGTGAAGACGATGTGCCGCCCCGCCCGGCGGTGGACGGCGAGTTCGCCAAGCAGGCCGGGCAGGTCGCGCTCTTTGCCGCTGGTCTTGCGCTGCTCGGCGAGTAAGTCGCCGATGATCTCGGCCTTGGTGATCGGCACGCAGCCGAGCTTTTCCACTTCCAGCCCGCCGACGACGTTGGCCAGTTCCACCGCCGTGTGCCAGTCCGCCCCCGCCGCCGCCGCCAGGGCCAGGGCCGCCAGCACCATGTCGCCGGCGCCGGTGGCATCGGCCACCTGCCGCGGGCGGCTGGCGAGCAGTTCGCCGGTGATCTCGCCGCCCGCGCCGCGCGTCGCCAGGTAGCTGCCTTTGTCGTTGAGCGTAAGCACGACGGCCTGCAGATCGAGCGATTCGATGAGCTTCCGCGCCGCCGCCGCGTACGACTCGGGCCCGGTGATCCGCAGGCCGGTGGCCTTTTCGGTCTCCGGGCGGTTGAGCTTGATGAGCGTCGCGCCGCGGTACTTGCCGTAATCGTCCAGCCGCGCCGGATCGACCAGCACCGGCACGCCGCGCTCGCGGGCGAGGGCGATCAATTTCCCCGTCAGTGCGGGAGTGAGCACGCCCTTGTTGTAATCTTCCAGGCACAGCACCGCCGCCCCGTCGATGGCGGCGGTGGCGGCGGCGAGCAGGCGGTCTTCGGTGCCGGCGTCGACGGGGCCGGTCTCTTCGATGTCGAGGCGGATCATCTGCTGCGCCGAGCGGTCTTCGCTCGACCCGAGCAGACGCACTTTTTCCACCGTCGGCCGCTGGCACTTCACCAGCCCGTCGGCCGGGCCGCCCTCGCGTTGGATCGCGGCGATCAGCCCGCACATGCGCTCGCCGGCGAGGTCGTTGCCGCACACGCCCACCGCCGCCACGTTCGCGCCCAGCGTCGCCAGCCCCGCGAGCACGAACCCCGCCCCGCCGAGGCGGTTTTCCTCACGGCGGAAACGCAGCACCGGGATCGGCGCCTCGGGCGACACGCGGTCGGTGCTGCCGAAAATGTAGCGATCGATCATGAAATCGCCGACAAGCGCGATCTTTGCCGGCGTGAGCGATTCGACGAGTTCCACCAGTCCTGCGGCCATCGGCGCACTATACCCGCTTCGCCCCGCGCCCTTTAGAGCGTGGCGGCCACTTTTCCGCCCGCAGATCATCGCACGATGCCGACCAACGCCTGCCGCCCGTTCACGACCCGCAAAGCGGCGGGTTTTCGTTCCTGCCATTTTCAAAACGCGCCAACCGCGCAACCTCATGGCCGGCCATCGCCGGGCCGCGTTTTTGCTCATCGCCGGCGGATGCGCAAACCGCCCAGTTCGCCGCGCGCAAGTCTTGGCCGGCGGGCACAGGCGGGTCGGCTCGGTTTTGGCGCGCAACGTGTCCATCCATATCTACCGTCGCGCTGCGCCAATGACGTCGTTTCTGCGCAGCGCGCTCCGATCCGTGTCGGCAAGCGCGATAAAAATTTCACGGATTGCGCCGCGCGGGTGCTGCGCGCTGCGCTTCCGCATCACGTCCAACGTCCGGACGTGCTCCAATCCGTCCGTTGCGCGTCGGCCGTGCATATTTCCGAAAATCTCCGTCCGGTTTCGGTGCCGCTGGCGGGATACCACTGAAGCCTGACATGCACTTGCAGTAATGCCCGGGCTTGGCCAGCCCTCCGGGTGCCACGGTTTAGTACTCCAAGCCGTGCTCTTGCGGTCGCAGACACGGCTTGGAGCACCAAACCGTGGCACCCGGACCAGACAGCCTTTTTCTCGCACCCCAATAGTGCATGACAGGCTGAATGGATTAAGTCGCGGCCCGCGAAGCGGAAAAGCACGCGATTTTGTCAGAAAAGTGTGTAATAAGCCCCAGTGATGTCCTTAGCCGATGCGTCAGACCCCGAGTTGCTCCATCGCTACCTCGCTCATGGCGACGAAGCGGCGGCGCGGGTGCTCGTGGGGCGGTACGAACCCATCGTCTACGCGGCGGCGCTGCGGCAGACCGGGCAACGCGATCTGGCCGAGGACGTGACGCAGACGGTGTTTCTCGTGCTGGTCCGTAAGGCCGCGGCATTACGGGGGCGGCGGTCGATCGGCGGATGGCTCGTCACCGCGACCCGGTACGCGGCCATCGACGCGCTGCGGACGCAGCGCCGCCGCCGGCGACACGAATCCGCCGCCGCGCGGCCTGATGCGGCCGACGCCGCCGGTGCGCCCGGCTCGCCTGGTGACGACCGGTGGCCACTACTCGCCGGCGTGATCGACGCGGCGATGGCCCGGCTCGAGGCGCGCGACCGCGACGCACTCGTGCTGCGGTATTTCCAGGACCGGCCGCTGGCGGCGGTGGCGACGGCGCTGGGCGTGAGCGAAGACGCCGCCCGCAAGCGCGTCGGCCGGGCCACCGAGCGGCTGGCGGCGATCGTCCACGCCACGGGCGTAGCGCTGCCGGCAACGGCGTTGGCGGCCTTGCTGACCGCCAACGCCTCCGCCGCGCCGCCGGCAGGATTTGCCGTCGCAATCGGCGCGGCGGGGGTGGCGAAATCGGCGATGCTCGTGAAAGGAACGCTGCAGATGATGGCCATGACGAAACTCAAAATCGCCGCCGGCGTGGCGGCGGCCCTCGTGCTGGGCGTGGTCGGCACGACGGTGGTGTTGCAACGACTTCCCGGCGGAAGCGGCGCGTCGGGCGTTGCGTCCGGCAGCGCGCCGCCGCCGCTGGTCACGGCCTCCCCCGCGTCAGCGCCGGAGACCGTTGTGGAGGCCGGCGCGGAGGCGGCGGCGTTGTGCTTGCGCGCGATCGACCTTCTTACCATCGAAGGGCCGGCGTCGAGCAGTCTTGATTATGCCGGCCATCCGCCCTTCCCCGCCGCATGGTGGCGGCTCGCGGAAGACGCCGACGTGCAGAACGAGCCCGCCCGCGACCTCGTCCGCGCCGCGCGGCAGTATCCCGCGACCCGGTGGCCGGCCAAGCCCGACAGAAGCCTGCCGCACCTCAACGGACTGCGCGCTCTGGCCAACGACTGCGGCGACGCCGCGCTGCTGGCGCACGCGCGCGGCCTGGACGCCGAGGCGATCGAACGCATCCGCGACGTGCGCCACGTCGCCCGCCTCGTCGGTGCGCCGCCGGAGGAGAGGACGCCGCTCGAAATTCTCGTCGGCGTGGGCATCGAAGCCCTCGCGAGTCATCGGCTGCTCGTGGTCGCGTCGGCGATGAAGCTCGCGCGCAATGAAGACCGGGGCACCGGCGGCGGGCCGGGTGACGGGGCGGGAAAGGACGCGGTCGCAGTCGCAGACGCCAAGGCGCTGATCGCCGAATTGCTCGACCAGCGCAGCAGCGCCGCCACACTCGACGCGGCGCTGGCGGCCGCTCCGACCGGCGCTGCGCGGGACGAAGCATGGAAGGAGTTCCGCAACCGGGCCGACCTGCAGCAGAAGTTCCGCACCACCGTCGACCGCGTGAACGCCGAGCGCACATTCGCGGCGATGTCGCTGGCGTGCCATCTGCACCGACTCGACCACGGCCGTTGGCCCGCGCAGTTGAGCGAGTTGGCGGGGGCGTACCTGCCGCACGTGCCGGTCGATCCCAACGGCGACGGCAAGCAGACCTTCGGCTACGCACTCATCCGCGACGGATCGCCCGGCGGCGAGCGCCCGCTCGTGTACGTCCGGCCGGAGACGCCGGGCGACGAACTGTTCTATCGCACCGACGCCCCGCAGTACGGCTTTTATGGGCCGGCCGGCGCCGCCGCGGAATCGCCTGCGAAAGACGGCGGCCAGTTCCGCGACGTCAGTGCATGGAGGCCGGCCGATCCGACCAGCACCACCCCCACCACGCGGCCGCTTGGATCGCCGTAACGCCTGTCATTCGATTTTCAGACGGATGTCTGTTTCTGCCTCGGGCGCCACGGAGGATTTCGCATGAAGAGAAAGATTTAGCCACGAATCTCACGAATAAGCACGAATTTTTCATCCAACGTGCAAAGCGTTAAGAGCGTTCGTTCGAATTCGTATCCATTCGTGAGATTCGTGGCTGGGTTTCCGCCGTTACAACACGCAGAGGTACTTCATGCGAAATCCTGCACGGCCGGATGCGCTGGCTGTGGCACCCGGAAGGTCTTGGGCGATGGCGTGCATTTGGAAAAACGCGAAGCAGGCTCTAACGCCAAACGTGTGCGGAGGTAACGTCCCCGCCGGCGGGCAGGCCGTGCGGCGGCGGGCGATTGTGCTGATTATTGCCGCCGGCCTAGGCCGATACGTCGTGCTATGGCGCTTGGCACACTTCTTTCGCCGCGGCGATTCATCCGCAGTCGGTCGGCCTTCAAAATCGACGTTACACCGCGCACTCCGGAAAATAGGCGTTGCGTCGGCGCGGCGGATTTCTTTACACTGCCGCCGGCGTCGCGGCCGGTCAGTCACGTCTTCGCGGGCCGCGGGCAGAAGGATTCTGGCGTTGAGGATCGTATGGCCAACAAAGCGGCCGAAGTCTTCCCGTCGATGCCCGAGATCGGGCATCCGGAGTCGTACTACGCGCGTCTCGCCCGCAAGGCCGAGCACGACGGCGACCCCCACGGCCGCGAGGCCGCCAAGGTCGGGCAGTACCTCACCCTGGCGATGGACCCGTCGCTGAGCTGGCAGCAGAAACTGCGGTACTACCGCCACGGCCTCAACCGCCACTGCGTCCCCCCGCACCTCGCCGGCGACATGTGCTGGACCTTTTACCGCGAGCTCGCCGACCTCATCCGCGAACACGCCGGCCGCGAAGCCCTGCGCCTGGCGTCGGCCGAAGACGACCTCTACGCCGCCCGCCTGGGCATGGGCCAGGACCGCGAGAAGATCGCCGTCGACGCCGAAGTCTTCTTCCTCAACCTGATGACGAGCTTCAGCACCTGCCCGGAATGGTTCAGCCACGATGATTTTGAGCAACTGAAGCTGCTCCGCGACCAGTGGGTGTGATCCTGCGTCGCCGCGGCCGCGTTATACTCTACGGCATGACGACGTCGCCCGAACCGCTCGATCTCAACCGCCGCTATACGGAAGCGGAATATCTGGCGATCACGGAAACGTGCGAAGGCAGGTACGATTTCGTTGACGGACGGATGATCGACGTGCGCGCGATGGCGGGCGGGACGGAATTTCATAGTCTGATTTGTGCGAATGTGATCGGCGAGTTGCACGCCGCGCTCAAAGGCGGACCATGTCGCGCCTACACCTCCGACCTGCGCGTGAAAAACCGCCGCAAGTCGCGATACCGATATCCGGACGTATCGGTCGCGTGCGGGCCGTCCGAGTTTGCGGACGACGACCCAAAACGCTTCAACCTGCTCAACCCGACGCTGCTGATCGAGGCGGTGTCCGAGACGTCGGTCCAGAATGACTACGTGACGAAATTGAAAGAGTATCTGGAACTCGAATCGCTGCGGGAGTACGTGCTGGTGCTGCAAGCCGAACCGCGGATCGACCTCGTCCGCCGACAACCGGACGGCACTTGGCAGATCGCCAGCGTTGCCGGCCTCGACGCCGTCGCGGAGCTGCCATCGATCGGCGTGCGACTCAAACTCGTCGACGTCTACGCGGGAGTGACGTTCTCGCCAACGGAAGAGGAGCCTGCCGCAGTGTAAGGCGGGCGCCGTCCCACTCTGCGATAGCTCGGCGCAGTTACTTCAATATCACCGGTCGCGTGTGCTGGCTCGTCTGCTCGGCCAGTGATCTGCCCACGACATTCATTGCACTATCGCGGCCGAGGTCGATCCACTCGATGTGGCCATCGGCGAAGAGGACATTGATGCCGGCGTGGGAATGGTTATGGAATTCGTCGTACGCGATGACCACGCTTTCCCGCGTCTTGTCGTCGGTCAGGCCGTTGCCGACGTAGACGTAGGTGACATGTCGCGAAGGCGAGGTGAAGAGGTCGCTGATTTGATGGGTGGGTTCGATCGATCGCGCGTCGTCCGAATAGGCGGACGCGCAAGTAAATCCGTTCGGCAGAACTTCCGTCGGGTTCCCGGAGTCGACCGTCCATTTGGCGAGCGTCTGCAAGTCGGGCGGATACTGACTTTCGTGGGCGGCGGTGTACGCGGTCAAAAGATGTGACAGTTGCCGCAGCCTCGACGCACATTTGATGCGGTTGGCAGGCTCACGCGCGCGGTCGAGTTGTGGGAGGAGCAACGCGAGTCCGATGGCGAGCGCGAGCACAACGCCCGACGCTTTCAAAAATATTCCGCGGAACGGCTTGGATAGTTGCTGATCCGCCATGCGGTCTCGTTGCTAGAGAGATCAGTGGTAACCGGCCGCGCCGGTGCGCGAGTCTACACCTTCGCCTGCCCTTCGCCCCACCCGGGCCCCTCGACGCTGCCGGCTTCGATCTTGAGTTCGTCCCGGCGGCTGATCTTGGCGACCGTGCCGTCGCTGATCCAGATGATGCGGTCGCTGACGGCCAGCATCTTATGGTCGTGCGTAGCGCTGATGATCGTGACGCCCTTTTCCTGGTTCAGCCCGCGCAGCAGATCGATGATGAGTTTGCCGGTGTTGAGGTCGAGATTGCCCGTCGGCTCGTCGGCCAAGATGATCGTGGGATCGTTGGCGAACGCCCGGGCGATGGCGACCCGCTGCTGCTGCCCGCCGGACATTTCGCTGGGCTTGTTCTTCCAGCGATGGCCGAGCTCGACGCGCTTGAGGATTTCCATCGCCTTGTCCTGGGCGTCGGCGGTGGTCATGCCGCTGAAGATCATCGGCAGCATCACGTTCTCCAGCGCCGTCATCACGGTGATCAGATTGAACGTCTGGAAGATGTACCCGATCTTCCGGCACCGCATCCACGCCAGCTCGTAGCTGTCGAGCTGCGCGATGTCGACTTCGTCGATGTACACCTTGCCTTCGGACGGCTTGTCCAGCCCGCCGATCATGTTGAAGAACGTCGATTTTCCGCTGCCCGACGGCCCCATGATCGAGATGTACTCGCCGCGCTCGATCGTGACGCTGATGCCCTTGAGGGCGTACACCGTCTCGCTGCCCATCTTGTACTCGCGCTTCACGTCGATCGTACGGACGGTGTGCTCGGCGAACTCCGAGGCGGGCGACTCAACGGCGGCGGCGTTCGTCTCGGGCATGCGGTAGTCATTATGGCCCCTGTCCCAGGCATCGTCCAATGGGGACCCAGCATTCAGCGAGTCACCTCTCGAAACTCGGGTGTCACAAAGCAAGAGGCGTTGCAACATAAGTGCATTCAAGCTGAAGAATATATTTTAGTTGACGCCACCGTATCATCGTGATTAGCGTGCTCCCTTACAAAGAGGACGCACGCCGTCATGGGGAACCTGCCGAACGAATCCAGTCGCATCTCTTATGCCCCAGAGGCAGTCGCGTCTCCGTCTGAACAGTCTGACCACCACTGCCAGGCCGTTCTGCTCGACCTGCTCGAATCCGATCCCGCCCAGATCGGTCGCAAGGACTTGGGGCTGCTCAATCTTCTCTGCGCCCCCGGCCTGCCGGGCAGCGAAAATTTAGACGTCCCGCGTTGTCTCGCACGGCTCGATCACCTTGCCGGCTTCTGCAAGGCGAGTGTCGAGCGAAATCTGTACCGCTTTCCGGACGACCCCGACTTCGCCCCCGGCCGCCCGGACGGCGGGCCGCTCGGGGAAGCGAAGTGGCGGATGTGCCTGCTCGTCACCAACCTCACGCGCGACTTCGGCGCGACCTACGACCCGCACGTCCTCGCCGACCTGAAGGCCGCCGGCGATTCGCCGTTCACCGACTCCCGCAACGTCTTTATCCACGGCCTGCTGGATGACGACGCCACGCGCCGCTGGGGAAGCTGCTCATCCATCCCCGTCCTGATCGCCGCCGTCGCCCGGCGGCTCGGCTACCCGGTCAAACTCGCGTGCAACCGCAAGCACGTCTACGCCCGCTGGGACGACGGCCGCGGCGGCGTGTTCAACGTCGACGCCAGCAACGACACCGGCACGATGGCGACCCCGCCCGACGAGCACTACCGCGACCCATTCTACGGCCCGCCGCCGAACGGGCGCGAATTGTCCAGCGGCATGTACTTCCGCTCGCTCGAGCCGCACGAAGAGTTTTCGCTATTCCTAAGGGCACGCGCGCACCACCTGCACGACGTGGGCCGGTACGGCCAAACCCTGCTGTGGTCCGCACGCGCGCTGCAGTTCGCACCCGATTGGCCGTATCTCTCCGGCAAGGCGTACGAGTGGGCGGAATTGGGCATCAAGCACCGCTACCGTCAGAAATACCCCGACCGCCCGAATCCCGCCGCCGGAGCGGAATGAGGAATTCTTCTACGAACCCGGGGAATTCCTGCGCGTCGAAGAGCGCCCGCTGTTCATGACCATCGCCGCCCACTATTGCGAATACCTGCGCGACCTGCCCAAGGCCCGCCGTTACTACGAGGAAGCCGCCCGCCAGAACTTCCACGGCCGCCACGAGCAGCGCGATTTGCAACGCTTCCTGAAGAAGTACGCCCTCAAACGTCGCCGCGGCCTGCCGCTGCCGCCCAGGAAGTGCGGCCAACCGCGCCGGGTCAAACTCCCCGACTGCCCGCCGAACGAAGAGTCCGACGTTCTCCACCGCCTCGCCGACCGCTTCGAAGCCGCCGGCGAACTGCTCAAGGCGCGCGACGCCCTGCACGACCTGTACCTGTTCGACCCGTGCGATGCTGGCGTGTTCGATCACGCCCGCTCGATCGAACAACGACCGGCGTTTCAACGGCAGTTGAGAGCGGCCATCGAATCACGTCGCATGACGCAACAAGCCCAATGCCTTAACTTCCAGCCCATCGTCCAACTCGCAAGGAGCATCTGACATGTCCTACAGCCCCGTCGTCGGTCGTTTCATCGAACGAGATCCGTTGGAATACGTGGACAGCATGAATGCTTACGAAGCCTTACTTAGCAACCCAGTAAAATACACGGACCCGGCGGGTACCCAAGTGCAAGGATGGACCGGACCTGGGATGCCACCTCCGATTCCGGTAGAGAACAGGAAAGATAAACTCGATCGTTGGTCAAAGAACCAGAAGAAGTCGTTAGGCGAACTTCTGAGAGGGCAATGCCCCACCAGTGGCAACTCGGGAACAAATTGCTGCACACCAGAGGATTGTGCAAGGCAAGCTCAATCGATCGCCGATGCAATCGTCAACGCCATTTACAACCAACGGATAAAATCTGATCAATTTGGCGGAAGTTTGGGAAACTGGACTTATGGGTACCAATGCGGGGATTGGCAGCAACTGACCGAAAACGCGGCTCAGCAAGCCATCAGAGATTCCGGCGGCAAGTCCTGTTTCACAGTCACGAGAGTGAATGCGTCAACGCAGGTCTGGTGGCCGCAAGTTGACTTACTGAATGGTACTGCAGGGTGGCGGAGTACCTTTCACAACTGGACCGAATTGTCCGTTCCAAATGGCCCGCCTATTGTTATTGATCCATGGCCGAGCGGGGGCGGCACAATCAATGACACATCTTACACTGGCGGATGGACAACTACAAGTCGTATTCCTCGATAAAGAATTGCCATGCGTGTTCGGTATTGGATTGCTATCGTTGCATCGCTGCTCTTCGTGCTATGGTTTTTTGAAAATAGCTCTCACGTCCGTCAATGGAATATTGAGAAGGAGATTAATGGCTTCGAACGACTAGGGCATGAACTGCGAGAGTCGCTTAGAAATGCGCATAGTCTTGGCCGAGATCATCTTACCTTTGATGAGTTTCATCGCTTGATAAGACAAAAACATCCGGAATGGGTCGCTGATGCGAATGCGAACAATCCATTTTCAGGCATTATCCCACCTGCTGTGGATGTTGTAGTGAACAGTGACGTAAAGCGCGCAAATGACGTTTTAATGTATAGTAAGTCTATTCATTATCGACCCGGCGGAAACCATTGGCAAATGCGAATTTTTGGCGACGGAACGGTATCGCGAGAATCGTTCGGTGACGACCAGGCAGCCGTCGCAAGCACGCGAGCAAGCAATTGAGTTTATAGAACAGGCCGCCTCGGAGGGTTGTTCTCTCGGAGGGTTGTTCTTTGGATCGGTGGAGCTGTTCTGCCGAAGCAGACCTTACTGAAAGGGAAAGGGGGACACTACTGATTCGAGTCACGCCTCGACGCGCATCGCCTCGATCGGGTGCATTCGCGCCGCCTGCGCGGCCGGCAGGATCGCGCCGCCGACGCTGAGGACCATGCCCACCACTAAGCTGACCGCGACGGCAACGGCGATCTCGTTCCAGGGGACGTTGAGCAGGGCGGCGGCGCCGTAGCTCATTAGGGCCATGGCGAAGCTGACGAGCAGGCCGAGCAGGACGCCGAGGACGGTGCCGACGGCGCCTTGGAAGAGGCTTTCGAGCAGGAAGAGCTTTACGATGAAGCCGTCGAGGGCGCCGAGGCATTTCATCGTGCCGATCTCGCGAAAGCGCTCGGTGACGCTCATCAGCATCGCGTTGAGAATGCCGACGAACGCCACCAGCAGGGCCAGGCCGATGACCCAGCGGGTTTGGATTTTGTTGGCCTCGATCTCGGCGGGTTCGGTGGGGACGCCGCGGGCGGTCATGGCGGCCTTGAGGTCTTCGGGGCGGTTGAGTTCGGCGCGGATCGCCTGACGTTGCTCGTTGCCGCTGATCCACGACTCTACGGTCTTGAGCATCTCCGGCTGCTGCGTGAGGACCTTGTTCAACTCCCCCGCCGACACCGGCAGGGCAGCGCCGGCGGCGGCGCGGATGTCGTCCCAGGTCTGGCCGTCGAAGTGCGCTTTGGGGTCGAACAGCTTCGCGTCCTTCGCGGGGGCCTTAGTGTATTGCGCGGCCTGGCGGACCTGGTTTTCAAGGGCCTTGATCTCGGCGTCGAGCGTGTCGCGCCGCGTGCGCAGGGCCGCGTACTCGGGCGTCAGCGGCGTGGCGGCGGTCCAGTTGCGCAGGCCGTCGATGAGCGACTCAGTCACCATGATCGAGCACAGGAACGCCAGTGCGAGAATGATCGCGCTGGTGACGAGCATGCTGCGGCTGAGGCGCATGCGGATCGACTTCCATGCGATCTCGACGGCCTTGGACATGGGCAGCGAAATCTGCCGGGCGACGGCGGGCTTGGTGGGTGGGGTCTTGGACATCTTTGTTCCGCAATCAATGGGGTGTTACTTTGGTTCCTTCCCCGCAGGGGAGGAACCGAAGTGCCGCTTTCTCGGGAGGACGCGGCAAGGTCATCCTTTTTTCTCCTCCAGCGCCACACCGACCAGCCCGCGCTTGATCAGCGTATCGAGAAACTTCAGCGTCGGCACCTGGGCCTCGCGCAGGTTGAGATCGTACCGCTTGCTGAGGCGTTTGATGACTTGCTCGACGGTGGTCTTGCCGTTGATTTCGTCCCACACGAACACGCCGATGGCGTCGAACTCGAAGCTCTTGGTGGCCCCTTCGGGCAGGCGGAAGAACCGCTTGCCCCACTTCGGCGGGCGGACGGGGACCTTGAGCATGCCCCCGCCGTCGGGCAGTGGGCTCATCATCGCGTCGACGAGGCGCACGGGCCGGGCGGCGAGGGCCTGCTCGGTGGTGAGGCGGGTTTTTTTGCGACGGAAGAACATCAGGTGGATTCAGCCTTGTGTAGGGACGCGGCTCTGATGGCCCCTTCGCTTGCGACGCGGTAGCGGCGACGCCTGCCTCGCGTTCGAGGCGCAACATCGCGGTAAACCTCGCCGATCAAGGTCGATTTCATCGCTTGCGCGACGAACGCGACGCAGGCGTCGCCACTACGGGGAAAGGGCCGCGTCATTGGTCGGCTCCTCCGCCGACGGTCGAGAGAAACGTGCGCGCCGCGGCTTCGTCGTCGCTCTGGGCGATGAGCAGGCGGTTGCGCGGTTCGTCATGGACGGCCAGACGGGTTTGGTCGCGCGTGAAGACGGCCCAGAAGAGGCGCTTGCGCCTGCGCAGAATTGTCGTTAAGCCGCGCAGCGGCTGGGTGCGCAGCGTGACGGCGACGGGGGTTGTGGCCGTGGGGGGGCGGTAGAGTTTGGACGTGGGCTTGTCGAGTTGCTTGATCCAGGCTTCGAGCGGCTGGCGCGACAAGGCCAGCGTGGCCGGGCCGATCTGGCGGAGGACGACGCGCGTGCGGTCGCGCCGGGCGAACGCCAGCGTCACGTCGCCGGCATGGAAACGGTACCACTGCAGGCGCCACCCCGCCGGCGAGCGGCAGGTGAGGTCGAAGATCGACCACTCGCGCGGCTGGTCAGCGGGCGTGTCCGACAGGTGCGCGAGAATCTCATCGGCGAAGCGCCGGTCGCTTCCCTGGCGGTGACGCGTGTGATGCACGATCTGCACGCCCCGGCCGGTGGCGGCGCTGACGGCGGCGAAAACGTCGCGGCCCGGCGGGTCGGGCTCGGTGTAGAGCAGCCCACCGCGCCACGCCGGGTCGTTCGTCGGCCTGCTCTCGGCGGCGGCAAGGGCGCCGATTTCTTCCGTGATCGACCGCAGGGCCCAGGCGTGGGCGTCGGCCTTGGGCGAGAGCGATTTCCACCGCACCCCCAGCCGCGGCCGCTCCAGATCGGCCAGCAGCAGGAGCCCCGCGCCGGCGTCGCCTTCGACTTTGACGGGGTTCCAGTCGTCGGGCACCGACAGACGCCAGCCGTGCCAGGCGAGGAGTTGGGAATTGGTGGTTGGGAGTTGGTGATGAACAGTCAACATGTGTTTCCACCAACCCCCGATTCCCAACCAATTCCTGTCTTCAATACGGACTCTGAATCACGCTCTTGCTGATAAACACCAACCCCAATGCCAGCATCATCACCAGCCCCGTGCCCGCGGCGTAGCCGGCGTAGAAGACGATGATGTACTGCTTCCACATGTCGCCGAATTTGTGGGCGAAGTAATACCGCCCGAGCAAGGCCCCGCCGAACTGCGGGATGATCACATGGGGCTGCGCCTGGTCGAGCCCGCGGATCAGGCCGTAGACCAGCAGGATCGGCATGCCGAACCAGCTCAGTGTGCCGAACAGCGCCAGGGCGATGCCGAAGCCGGCGAAGACGTACGCCCAGTTGAACGCCTCGGCGAACGGGCCGTGGTCGCCGCCGGGCAGTGTGGCGCTCATCATCAGGCCCTGGCGGTAGGCAAGCGGTTCCCACAATTTATCCGCGAACGGAAAGCTCTGGCTCGGAACGGGGGCGATGTTCCAGATGAACTGGCTGAAAATGATCGTGCTGAAAATCGCCACCGGCAGGATGAACAGCTCGGCCTTGAGCATCGAATAGATTTTCGTGCCGGTGAGCTCGGTCTTGCGGAAGTAGAGCGTCTGGCTCCCGTAATTGTGCGCCGGGAACGGCGCGAACCAGATGGCCGCGCCTTGGTAGCCGGCGAGGATGAACGTCGCTTCGCGCACGAACGGGATGTTGACGCTGTTGCCGATGATGCCTTCCATGCGGGCCGAGACGTAGCTGACGATCGGCGTGTAGACGAACCCGTAGAAGATGAAGACGCTCAGCAGCAGCGTGGTCACGCCGCTCTCGTTGTCTTTATCCTGCAAGTGCGAGTGCTGAAGCAGGAAGTAGGCCATCGCGATCGTGGCCGTCATGGTGGTGACGTAGATCAGCACGGCGATCCACAGCTTGATGTCGCCGCGGCCCACGGGCGGATAGAGCAGCGCGGCGAGGCCGGTCTTTTCGCCCGAGGCGTTCGTCTGGTTGCCGCTCATCTTGCGCGCCGACCACAGGCCGGTGATGACCTGGATGAACCCGATCGCCGCGATCGCCCCGAGCAGGCCCAGACCGAAGCTGAAGTAGAAATCGAGCGTGTTGGCGTTGAGCGTGCTGACCGCCCCGATGTTCGGCGACCAGTTGTGCAGGATGCCGGTCTTGTACAGGATCGGGTTGGCCGCAATGCCGATCAGCAGCCCGACGAAGCTGCCGACCATCGCCCAGTACGGCAGCACCATGCCGACGATGAGCAGCCCCAGATCGAACGAGAGCATGAACGGCACGGCCGGCAGGATGCGCTCGGTGCTGCCGGTGAGATCCTTCCACGGCAGGGGGAAGATCTCGAGCTTCTCGGGCAGGAACGCCCCGGTGACCGCCGGCAGCGCCAGGTACAGCACGGCGAACGCCATGCCGAGCACCGCGCCGAAGCTGAAGACGCGCCACCGCCACGTCTCCTTCCCGCCGCTGGCATCGGCAAGGGCCGTCACGCCCGCGGCGCCGACGGGGGCCATCGGGAACGGCAGCTTTTCGACGTCGCTCGTCAGGCGGTACATGATGTACCCGAGCCCGAAGTTGTCGAGCCGCCCGAGTATCATGCCCAGGCACATCAGCCCGATCGGCGCCAGCCACTGGCGCGACAGGAACGACCGCCCGCCGAGCACGTCCGGATCGCCCGGGGCGTACCAGTCGGGGATGCGCTCGGCGATGCCGAACTTGCGCAGCTCGATCGATTGCGGCATGAACTGCTGCCACAACAGCCCCTGGCCAGGCCCGCTGT
The DNA here is from genome assembly GCA_036387945.1 of Tepidisphaeraceae bacterium. Lineage (GTDB taxonomy): Bacteria > Planctomycetota > Phycisphaerae > Tepidisphaerales > Tepidisphaeraceae > DASVSS01. The sequence goes on from DASVSS010000320.1 coordinate 16,275, forward strand.
GCACGAGCGTGGCGCCGGCCATGTAATAGAGAAGATAAATCTCCGGCCGCGAGAGTTGTGTGAAGCTGCGCCGGGCGACTTCGAGGAACAGGATGATCGTCACCCACTGCGCCGCCGGCCCGATGTCGGCGCCGGTGACGAGCTGCATGTACATGCTGGCCGGGGTCATGATGAGCCCGACGAACAACCCGCCGAGGATCGCCTTCAGGCCGAACGCATCGACCCAGGTGTCCGGCGGCTTCATGAGGTCGCGAAATTCTTGGAGTTCTTTTTCTTGGGTCATGGCTCTGCGAATCTGCGGGTATGCGGGGCGGCGGTGCGTCCGATCTGCCCGCGGCTAACCTTTCAGGCTCAGCCACCGCGCCAGTCGATCGCCATACGGCAGGCGGACGAGCAGCATACAGAGGAGCAACGACAAAACGCCGGTGGTTACGAACACGCCGACAAGGGACGGGATGTCGGTCCCGATTCGCGGCCGATCTACGGCAAACCGCACTGCATCGAGCACGCCGGTATGGACGAGGTAAATGCCCAGCGAGTACGCGCCCAAGGCGCCGAGGTACCGGATCGCCTTGCCATTGAACCGGCTGATGCTTGCCAGCGCCAAGGTCAGCCCAGAGAGGGTTTCGACCGCGTACATTCGGCCGTGCAGCATGACCGCGGCAATCGCCGCCCCGGTCAGTCCCAGGCAGACGAGGCATAATCCCGGCGGGACTGCCCACCGGTGCAGGCCGAGCAGCGCCGTCGCGGTTCCGATGCACGCCGATGGCAATGCGTGCCAACTCACCTGGATGAAATAATCGAGACTCGGCCGACCGGTATGGATCGTGAAATCCTGATCGAACAGGGGAAGCATCCCGACGGCGCAGGACCCGATCATGGCCACGCGCCAGAAGGCGCCGCAACTGGCGGCGATCTGCATCCCCCTCACAACGCATTGGACGATCAGCAGGAACAGCAGAAACCACAATTGCGTCGACGCGCCGCCGAAGAACCACCCTACGTCAAGGTCGGTCACGCCAAGCGTCCCTTTGGCCATGCGGGCGATGGTGTAGACGACGTTCCAGATCAGGAATGGGACGTAAAGCCGCTGGAACCTGGTGCGAACGAACGTCCCCCACGTCGGCAAGGCGACGACCAGAGGCTCGCGCGGGTATGGCCGTCGCGCCATGAGCCAGACCGCGATGATGGTGAAGAACGGCACGGAAAACCGTCCGGCGTGCTGCGCTGCCGGCCCGTCGTTGGCAGGAAAGGTGTGCACCCACACGACGCCGAGTCCCGCGAGCATGCGCACGGCGTCGAGGAAATCGTTTCGCGCCGATCCAGCATCGCGGGCGACGACCCCGGCGGCGGCGGGTGGCGAAAGCTCGGCGGCCGGGGCGACGGTCATCCGAGGCGCACTTCCTCGGTCGTGTCTGTCGTCACGACGCGCTCCGGGATCTGCCGGAACAGGGATTTACTTTCTTTGACGTACGCGCGCATGCGCTCGGGACTAAGGCTGCGCCATTGCAGGAACTGCTTGCGCAGCTCGGTCAGGAAACTGCGGTTCATGCGGTACCAGCTTCCGTCGTCGCCGCTGAGGCGCTCGAGCACGACCTGCACTTCGTAGATGTCGGCGAACTCGCCGGGGTGGATCAGCAGCAGCAGGTGCTGGCGGACGCCGAGGTCGAAGGGGGTGAGCCACACGACGGTCTTGAGGCCGCGCGTCGGCTGGCCGTCGGTGCCGGTGTCGGCGAAGGCTTCGATCCGGCCGGCGCTGAATTTGCCGATGCTCCCCTCCTGATGGGCCTGGAAGAATTCCGCCAGGTACCCCACCACGCCTTCGGCGGCGGTGCGGTTGATCGTGAACGGCAGCGTGGCCAATATCTGGTCGCCCTGCGGGGCGGGCACGCGCCAGCTGCGGTCGATGCTGGGAGCGGCGATCTTGCTCGCCAGCCGCGCCGGAACGAGTGCCGAGAGCAGCACGATCAGCAGGATGAGCCCGAGCGTGAGCATCGCCGAGCTGCCGGAATAGTTGAGCGTGACGTTGCCGAGCCACCCGAGCTTGAGCAGCAGCGTGCCCACGCCCTGCCCGATGATGTAGCCGAAGACGCTGCCGATCAGTCCGTACGTCAGCGCTTCGGCGACGAACAGCGCACCGACGTGCATGGGGGCAAGCCCGAGCGAGGTGTAGACGTGGATCTCGCGCCGCCGCTCGGCGATCGAGCCCATCATCGTGTTGAAGATGATGAGCCCGCCGATCGCCAGCGGGATGGCGACGTTCGCCCCGCCGCCGATGCTGGACAGATTGCTGGCGCTGACGAGCTTCACCCCGTCGCTGTAGCCCGCGAAGGTGGCCAGGGCGAAGCGCTTGATGACGTCGTCGACGACGGCCTTGACGGCCGCGTCGCGGTCGGCGGGCTTGGCGTCATCGGCGGCGATGCGCGCCCCGAGCGAGCGGAGCGACGTGAACTCGAGCAGCTTGCTCACCTCCGCCGGCACGATGGCGAACTGCGACGCCGGCAAATGGTCGTACGTCATCGACGCCTCGGCGGCGCTGTCGTCGCCGCCGAGGTCGAGCGATTCCAGCGCGTTGTCGCTCAGCGCCCGGCCGCCGGCGTCGAGGGCGCCGGTGCTGTACTTCAGCGGCGCGATCGGCTCGCCGGCCAGGGTGATCATGCGCTGGTCGAAATCGTTGGCGTCGTACAGCCCGGCCACCTGCAGCGGAATGCCGGCGATTTTGACGTTGTCGCCGATCTTCACCTTCAACTGCTCGGCCACCGTGGCGGCGAGATAAATGACGTTGGTCTCGCCGCGCTCGAGCCGCTCGATGCCCGGGATGACCTGCGCGATCGGCGACAAGTCCGTCTCGCCGGACGTAAGGCCGAGCAACCCCTGCATTGCGACGACGCGCGGCGCTTTGCCGTCTACCCCCGCCCCGCCGGCGACGAGGTGGACCATCTCCTTGCTGTCGGGCGTGAGCGTCCACCAGCGCTGCACGAAGTTCACGCCCGGGTAGACCGCGGCGAGGGAATCGACGATCTCACCGGGCATCGGACGGAAGCCGCGCTGCCGCAGTTGCAGGCCTGGGTAGCTGGCGTCGACGCCGGTGGGCAGCGCGACGGTCCCCTGGTAGCGGCTGCTGCTGGTGAAGCAGAGCACCGCGAAGGTGATGAGCACGACGGTGATGCTCGTCAGCGCCGTGCGAAACTTGCGCCGCCGCATGTTGGCGATCCCGAGCATGACCGCCGACATCATCACGCTGGCCGAGGCGAAGCTGGCGCCTTCGGCGACACCGCGGCCGGAGCGGATGCGCTTCAGTTCGGTGTCGAACTTGCTATACACCACGCCGATCACGATCAGCGACATGAGAATGATCGCAAACGCCAGGATGATGATGAGCGGACTGGACGTGATCTTGAACGCGGGGTGGAACGCCCACAGCGCCGCGGCCATCATCCCGAACACGGCGCTGGCGCCGGCGATCTGCTTGTAAATGCTCGGCGTGCCGATGAGCAGCCGCTCCATGCAGAAGCTGAACGGCACGGCCAGCAGCAGCAGGAAGATCGCGGCGTAGACGACGTCGTTGGCCATGCGCTGGCTGGCGTCGTAGACGCGCGCTTCGTCGGCCCAGGCGCCAGTGGCGTTCTTCATCGTCGCCTCGGCGCCAGGGTCGGTCAGCCCCTTATCGGCGGCCGCGATCTGAGTCGCGGCGTTTTTGTGCATCGAGTCGATGAGCGTGCGGGTGACGCCCGCTTTGCGGTACTGCTCGATGCGACCGTCGTTGAGACGCCAGAAATCGCGCGCCGTCGCCAGCGCCAGCGGGCCGAGATTGTTGAGCTGGGCGATCGTGTAGCCCTGGCCTTCCGCGGTGACGCCGCCGCGCAGGCGGGCGGCTTCGTCGGCGGCCTTCTCGTCGCCGGTCGGCACGTTCAGCAGCACAAGGCGGTTGCCGATCCGGCCGTAACGGAACAAGAGGTACGCCCGGCTGCCCGGCTCAAGTTCCCCCGCCATCATCTGCCCGTGCACGGCGGCGTCGAACCGCTGCGGCTCGGCGTTGCGGCGGGCGTCCATGATCTGCACTTCGCCGAGCCATTGCAGGAACCGCGGGTCGTAAAGCCCAAAGAGCGTGAACTGCTCGCAGTCGAACACGACCGAGCGCAGCGGCGTGACGGTGTCGTCGAGATTGACCTTCGTCTTGATGTCGCCCGCCTGCTTGCCCAGGTCCGTGCCCGCGGTGATCTCGCCGGTGGATTTCTCCAGGCGATACACCTTCACGCCCAGTTGCTTAAGCGTGGTGAGCTTCGGCAAGGCCTCAAAGGTGTAATGGCCTTCGGCGTCGCAGTCGCGCACCTCGACGCGGCGCACGCCCACGGCGTAGGGCTGGCCCTTGATGGCGGGAATTTTGCGGTCGCCAATGGTGTAGTAGTACGTCGCCAGAAACCCGTCGCGCGGCAGGTCCGGCACTGGCCGGCCGCTGGCGGTGCTGACGACCTGGCCGCTGAATTCGTTGCTGTTGCGGCGGAACTCAGGCTGGCCTTTGAACGCCGGATCATTCCACGCATAACGCAGCAGCGTCAGCACCGCGTCTGCCTGGCGGACGATCGCCTTGGGATCGAGATTGGCGACCGTGTCGGCGGGTGTGTCGCGGGTGGCGCGCAAGTCTTCCAGCGTCGCCAGCGTCATCGCCGGCAGGCCCCACGACGTGCCCAGCTCGCACGGCAAACCGACCGGGGCAACGAGGAACGACGCCGGCGTGCGCACGTTCTGCAATGGCTCGAAGCTCAGCAGCGGCGCGATCGGCTTGAACCACGCGTTCTGCGGCTCGTTGGGCTTGTCGAGGATTTTCTGAAACCACTCGCGGTGCTCCTGCAGCGGACTCAGCGCCGGGTCGCCGGCGAACTTGCCGAAGAACATCGGGCCCACGCGCTCGCCTTTGTCAGACAGATCAAGGCCGACCATCAGCTCGATGAGGCGCTTGTTGAACTCGCGCAGGCCCGGCTCCTTCTCGCGCCCGAGCACGCCGGCAAGCCAGTGGAACAATTCGATCCGCCGGTCGAGCTCGGCTTTGCGTGCCGAAAGCTGCTGCGTGAGCCCGACGGCGATTTTGCTCCCACCGCTTGCCCCGACATTGCCGCCGCTCTCTCCGCCAAGGCGTTCGATCGCGCGCTGCAGGTAGACCGGCGCGTCGGCCCCGAACTGTCCGAGGCCAGCGGGGTCGGAGTTGTACGCATAGCGCAACTGCCCGAGGGCGATCTGGCGGCCTTCGATTTGGCGCAACCGCGCCTGCTGATCGGGCGGCAGCGAGGAGAAGCCGATGAGGCGCAGGCGGAACAACTCGTCCTGCTCAAGGGCCACGTCGGTTTCGATGATTTGAACGATGCGGTCGATGAGGCTGCGGTGGCGGGTGATGTCGAGCTTGGTCGGGTCGCCGTTGACGCCGCGCGCCGTCTCCAGATCGCGCTGCGCCGCGGCGAGACGTTCGTCGACTTCGACGGCGGCGTTGCGCCACTTCTGCGGCGGGTCGGCCAGCGCCATGAGCATCTGCCGCGTGCCGTAGAGGTTCAGTCCGTCGCCGCCGGTGAAACAGAACAGCACCGGGCGGCGCAGCGGGTTCTCGGCGATCTGCCGCAGCATCGCCAGCGCCGCCGCCGGTTGCGCCGCCTGCCCGGCGGCGGGCGAATAATCGGGCACGATGCCCGCGGCATCGATCGGCGTGACCACCGCCAGCGCCGCCCACGGGATCGGGTTGCCGCCCTTGTCTTTGGCCGGCGGGAGCGGATCCCTGGCCGGGACGTAAACATACACGTTGCGCGCCGTCACGCGCTGCCAATCGCCGGCGGCGGTGAGCGTGGCCGGGGCGGTGATCTCTCCTTTGCGCAGCCGATCGGCAAGGGCATTGTCGGCAAGATAAAACCGCGGAAGTTCGATCGGGATCGGCACTTCGTAGCTGCGCAGGTGCATGTGCGTGACCTGCGCCCCGGGCAGGATCACGATCGCTTTGGCCCCGAAGTAGGCCAGGGTCTTCCAGGCGTCGTCGGCGTCGGCTTCGACGACCGCGATGTTGCCCGCCAGGGCCGCCGGGGCGATGTCGGCGTACTGCCCGCGCCCGCAATAGACGAGCTTGCCGCTCACGCCGCCCAGCGGCGTGGTGTTGAGGCGCACGCCCGACGGAAAGACCGGGTAGACCGGCGCCGCGCCGCCGGCGAACTCGAGCCGGGCGCCGTGGCTGCGGGGGGCCATCATCGCAAAGGCGTGCTCCTGCACCGTCACGCCCGGCAGCGCCCGGGCCTGTGCGAGGACGTAGTCGGTGGCCGCGTCATAACCGGCAGAGCCGACGAGGCGCGACTCGCTCGCGGTGATGGCGGCGAAGTGGCGGGAGAAATCAGGCCCGACGGACTGAGCGCGAAGCTGCGAGACGACCAACAACGCCAGCACCGCCGGCCACCACAGCATCAAAACGGGTTTGCTCATGCGTCCTACCTGCGCACCGGCGGGCCAGCCGAATCGGTTTGACGATTGGCAGCGGCGATTATCGGTCGGGCGGCGGTAATTGCAAAGCGGGCGCGGCGGCGAACGAAAACCGGCCCGCGTCTTGCGACGCGGGCCGGGTGTGTCGATTCAGACTTCAGACGCGATCAGTCCGGGCGGCTGCTCAGCAGGGGGAAGTTCTGCTGTTCGATTTCGCGCTGGATGATGATCGTCGGCTTGACCATGATCAGCAGCACCGATTCGTCCTTGGCGTAGCCGCGGTTGGTGAAGGCGCGTTTGAGGAACGGGATCTTCGAGAGCACGGGCACGCCGGATTCACGCTCGATTTCGCCGCTGACGGTCGTGCCGCCGAGCAGGAGCGTGCCGCCGTCGGGGACGCTGACGGTGGTGCTGACGCGGGTGATTTCGGTTTCCGGCTGCTGCAGGAAGCCGGTGACGATGCTGCCGTCGCCCGGGTCGGTCGGATCGACGCCGCCGCCATTGCCGCCGTTGGTGACGGCCGAGACGGCGAAGTTGGCGATGTTGATGACCCGCTGCAATTGCGGCTGGAGCGTGAGGGTGACGTACTTGCGGTCTGCCGACACCGTCGCCCGTACGTCCAGCAGCACGCCGGACTGAATGACGTCGACTTCGGGGTCGAAGCCGACGGCATTGTTGCCGACGATCGGTGTGAGATCGCTCACGTAGGCGATCTGCCGCGCGACAAGGACGTACGCCTGCTGGCCGTTGAACAGGGTCAGCCGGGGGGCGGTGAGCTGGGTGACGCTCTGGTTGCCCTGGGTTGCGCGGATGAGAAGGCTGGCTTGGAAATCGTCGAGGAAGGCGTTGATCGTCGTCGACAGGTTCGGCGTGCCGAACGAGCCGGCGAGGTTGCCGCCGACGCCGGTCGCCAAGCCCGAGGCCTGCGAGAACTGCGACGAGTTCTGCTGGATGGCGATCGGGCCGACGCCGGTCTGCACGCCCTGGCCGAACTGGTTGCCGATGTTGTCGGCCGAGCCGAGGATCGGGCCGTTGGCGCCGATCGTGCCGCCGGGGGTCTGGCCGGTGAAGGGGTTGCCGTCGAAGTTGAAGTAGAAGTCGAAATCGACGCCGACGTCTTCGAGGAAGTTGCGCTGCACGGTCAGGAACCGGGCTTCGATCATGACCTGGATCGAGCGCTGCTCGCGGAGTTTTTCAAGGAGCTGGCTGATCTGGCCGTGGACTTCGGGCGTCTGGGTGACGATGAGCTGCCCACCGAGTTCGCGGAGGCTGCCGAGCTGACCGCCGGCTTCTTTCCACGTGTCGGCGGCGATGGTTTCCTGGATGAGCTGGGTGATCTGCTCGACGAGCTCTTCGCGGGTCGGGCCTTCGTCCTCCCCGCTGCCCTGGCCCTCGCCTTCGCCGCCGAACAGGCCCTGCCCGCCGCCGCCACCGCCCCCGCCGCCCTCGCCACCTCCGCCGCCATTCTGGCCGTTGGCCTGGGACGTAAGGCTCAACTGCGGGGCGTCGGTGAAGTCGGGGATGCTGATGATGAGATCGCGGATGTCGTATGTGCGGGTTTCGACGTTACGGGCGAGGTCGTCGGTGGTGCTGATGGTGATGACGCCTTCGTCGACCGTGTACCCGAGCGTCCCGCCGGCGGCGGCGCCGCCGCCGATGCTTTCGAGGATCGTGCGAAGCACCTTGCTGAACTTCACGTTCCGCAGGCGGGTGCTCACCGGGGCGTTGCGGTCGATGCCCTGGGCTTCGAGGGCTTTCCAATTGACGAAGATGTTCGCCTGCGTGGTGTCACGCAGGAAATCGACCACGTCAGCGAAGGCCACGTCCTGGAAGCGGATTTCGGGCAGATTCTTGTCGAGAATCGCCGCCGTCGCCTGGTCGGCGGCGTTGATGTTGCGCTCTTCCTGCACCGTCGCGTCGCGGCGGGCGGCGAGATCGGGCCAGTCGGTCGGGTAGTTCAGCACGTCGCTGAACGGCGTCTTCTTCTCGATGATCTGGTTGAGCGAAGTCGTGAGCTGGCGGTCGAACTGCTCGCGCGCCTCGCGCTGGAACTGCAGGCTGGCGCGATCGAAGAGGATCTGGCGGATGCCTACCGCGTACTCGTTGCGCGGGTCGATCACGAGGATGTTATTGACCGTCTTGAGGGCCTCGGTGTACTTGCCCTGGTCCTGCAGACGGCGGCTGTCGGCGATGAGCTGGGCGACGGCCTGCTCGCGGGCGACCTGCGTCTCCTGCAGGCGACGGCCGGCCTCGGCCTGGGCGTTGACGTCGGCCTCACGGGCCACGCGCTGCTGCTCGGCCTGCTCGGCACGCTCGAGCGTGACGCGGGCGTCGGCAAGACGGCCGCTGAACGCCTGCAACTCTTCGTTGGTGAACACCCCGGTATTGCTGCGGCTGGCCGCCTCGGCTTGGCCGAGGGCGCTGCGGGCGGCGCCGAACTGCTTCTGGTCGGTCTGCAGGCCGGCTTCGGTGATGTAGCGGTTGAAGTTGAAGTTGATCGCCTGGCGCGTGGCTTCCAAGGCGGCGACGGCGCGGCCTTCGACGCCGGCCTGCACCGGGCTGATGCCCGCCTGCTGCTGCGTGCGCTGCACGCCGTTGATGGCTTCGGTGTTCGACGGATCGAGCCGGGCGGCCTCGGCGTAATCGCGGGCGGCGTCGCCGATGCGGTTGCTCGCTTCTTCCTGGTTGGCCTTGACGACGAGTTCGCGGGCCTGCTGGCGCTGGTTGTCGGTGCGGGTGCGCTGGGCGGCGGCGATGCGGCGGAGTTCTTCGGTGTCGCTGGCGGGGGCGGCGTCGACGGCGGGCGTCTCGGCCGTGGCCGACGGCATCGTCGACGGGGCCTGGGCGCCGGTGATGGCGGCGTCGGCGGGGGTCATCGTCGACGGGGCGTCGCCCTGGGCGACCTGCACGTTGGCCGCGGGGGCGGCGGGTGAGTCGATCTCGATCGCCCGGTCACCGCGGGCGGCGTTGCCGCGGGCCACGTTCTGGCGGGCGGCGCGCTGGGCGTCGGCCATTTCCTTCTTGTCCATCTTCGCCAGGTATGCCCGCGGGGCGTCCTCGAACCAGCCGGGCTTGTAGCCCATTTCGACGGCCTGGTTGAAGTTCTGGCGGGCGGCGATCCAGTCGCCCTTGTTGTACAGATCGCGCCCGCGCAGGTACGCGGCACGGGCGGTGGCCGTGTCGGTCTTGGGCGTCATGTTCTTGTCGATCGCTTCGAGGTATTCGCGCGGGCTCTTGCTGAACCACGGGGCTTTGTACCCGCCGTCCTGGAGGCGCTGGAACTTGCCGCGGGCGACTTCGAGATTGCCGGCCTTGTAATCGCCTTCGGCTTCGGCGTAGACGGCTTTCCAGTCCGTGGCGGTCGCCTGGGCGCCCCCGCCGGCGGCCATGCCGGCCTCGGCGACGGCGATCTGCTCGGCGGCCTTGGCCTTGGTGCCGCTGTCGGCGTAGGTGTTGGCGGTCACGCTCTTGAACAAATTGACCGCTTCGGTGTTGTTGTTGCTCGCCAATGCCGCCTGGCCGCGCTCGAAATCGGCGCGGGCGCCGCGGCGGCGCTGGGTGGCGTCCTCGGCCTGGGCGATGGCGTCGGTGAGGGCGCGGCGGTCGGCGTCACTGAGGCCTTCGGTCTTGACCGATTGCAGGGCGGTGAGCGCTTCTTCGTACGCCCCGGCCTTGAACTGCTCGACGCCGGCGGCGATCTGCGCCTTGGGGTCGACCCCGCCGCTCTGCATCGCCACGAGCATGACCTGCTGCTCCTGGGCGGTGGCCGGCGACAGCGCCAGCGACGACGTCAGACAAAGCGCCACCGCGGCGGCGGCAAGCCGAACGCTGTGGGGGTGGCGCGGCGATGCCGCAGGGGCCGGACGGGACTGGTGACGATTCTGCTGTGTGATCACGACACGCTCCTCCACACTGGAAAACGGCTCGCCGGCGGCCCGCGCGAATCCAACGGCCTTGTCGCCGCCGTATAAAACGGCGGGCATCGGCCCTGGCTGGATGGCGGACGGTTGCGGCATGGGGACGGACGACAACGTTGCAAACCCTGGGTGCTGCGGATGCTCCCGGCCACGACGCCCGCGGGCCGGGTTGCCAAAAAATCACGGCCATGCGACACATTGTCGACCGGGGCTGGCGGCATGCTGCCCCGTCGCGTGCCTACGATCACTTGCCGCGAAAAGACCGCGAATCTGCGCTTCGAACCAGCGCTTCGAACGAATGCACGGACCGGGCCAACACGAACGGCCCGACCTTCGCCCGGCGGATCGCCATCACTCCGGCCGCGACGCCGGTACCTCGCACCCGCAATCGCGGCCCATCTTCCGCAGAGCGCCGGCAGCTTAGTCGACGCTCTGAAACGTTGCAAATAAAAATGGTTGTGGCGCTGCTGAGGACGCGGGCCGGCCGCAGAGGCGCTGTTATCCCCTTCGAGTCTGTTATGCGCTTCAGGGCGCGAAACAAGGCTCGGGTGCCACGGTCTGATTCCCTTGCCGAAGGCGATCACAACAACTTGATGCACACCGCCGCGCGACAGCGCGACAGCATGTCGACCGCGCCGCGCCCGTCATCGGTCGCTATTTTTCACGCCGGTCCGGGAATCGGTCGATTCAATCCGCACGGTGCGCGTGTATACTGCGCGCCCGTATGGAGGCACCGTCCGTGAAGAATTTCAAAGACTGGCTCGGCGAAGGCGAATCGCTTTACGCCCAGGCGCTGCAGGAATACCAGACCCTCGAGAGCCAAATCGAAGAGCTCGAGCAGAAGCTGGCGATCAAGAAAGACGAAGTCAACCAGATCGCCGCCGTGGTCAACAAGCCGCCGGTCGAACCGAGCAACCGCCGTCTCACCGCCCAGCTCGTCGACGACCATGGCCCGTCGAGCGTGCCCAACAGCCCTGCGGCGATCGCCCGGGCGCTGACCGGCCGCGGCCTTGGCGCGCGCTGAATGAATAACGAAAAGAGCACCGCAGAGACCCGGAGAAGCCCGGAGATGGGCCCGGCGTCGATCTTGCGGCTTTTGCGATCGAGGTGGGCTGAACTATTGAACCACCAAGGGCACGAAGACGTGTGAGATTTCTTCTTCGTGCCTTTGGTGGTTCATCTTTATTCTTGTTGGTGTCTCTCGGCGGTGTCTGTCCTGTGGCACATTTCCCTGATGGTGGAAGACGGCCGCAGTCGCCGGACTGATCTCCGCGCCCCTCCGCGTCTCTGCGGTTCATTTTTCCTCCCCCTCCGAACCCACAGCGACTACCATCCCGGCAACTCTTTCAAGGGAATGCGATGCCGGACGGATTGTCTCGCCGTGACGTGTTGACCAGGTCCGTCCCCGCCATCGCCCTGGGCGGCACGCTGCTGGCCGCGGCCGAGGCGATGGCGCAGCAAGCGCCGGCGGGCGAGAAGCCTAATACCGCAAACCCGTCGGTCGTGCTCGATCTGTGCACGCAGGCCGTCGCCGGCGGTGAGTACAAGCTGCCGAAGCTGCCCTACGCCTACGCCGATCTCGAGCCGCACATCGACGCGATGACGATGGAGCTGCACCACTCCAAGCACCAGCAGGCGTACGTCACGAATCTCAACAAGGCCATCGCCTCCCTCGCCAAGCTGCGCGAAAGCGAAACGATCGACCCCGCCGCCCTCGCCGCCCTTACCCGCGACATCAGCTTCAACGCCGGCGGGCACATCTTCCACACGATCTTCTTCGGCACGATGGCCAAGCCCGCCGGCGACGCGACGCCGAAAGAATCCCGCGTGCTGCGCGACATCGCGCAACAGTACGGCAGCCTGGAAAAGTTCAAAGCCCACTTCTCGGCCGTGGCGACGGGCGTCAAAGGCGCCGGCTGGGCGGTGGCATTCTACGAGCCGCTGGCCGACCGCATTCTGATCACCGACACCGGCGACCAGGACAATCGCATCATCCCCGGCGCGATGCCCGTGCTGCTGATCGACGTGTGGGAACACGCCTACTACCTCAAGCACCAGAACAAGCGCCCCGACTACGTCAAAGCATGGTGGAACGTCGTCAACTGGACCGAGGTGGATGCGCTCTACGCGGCGGTGCGCGCGATGTATCACAAGGCGTAAGCAGTGGTCGATGAATCGTCCGCTGCTCGGGTTCTCGATAAATCGCCGACATCCGGTTCCTCCCCCTCCGGGGGTGGTGAGGTGGGGGCGGCCAACAACATGCAACAACGGCTTGCTGATGCCGGTGAAGCAAACCCCTCGCCCGGTACTCCGGGAGAGGGTAGGGAGAGGGCTTGAGCGTTTAAGGCGATTGATTGTGATGGGGCATCCGCCCGCCCCCACCTAACCTCCCCCGCAGGGGAGGGACCAGACATTGGCGATTCGTCGGAGTTGCAGGGGGCGTCTTGTTCACCTTGTCACCCACCTACCGCCCGGCGACGGCCGCGGGCCGCGGCACCTATGATTGAACCGATGCCCCCGCCCCGCCCGCGACTGGTCCTCTTTTCCGGCATCGGCGTCGACGCGCGGCTGGTGGCGCAGCAGGCGGCGATCGACGCGCAGGTCGAAGTGCCGCGGTGGATGACGCCGATCGACGGCGAATCACTCGCGCAATACGCCCAGCGGTTCGCGCAACAGATCGACCCCGCCCCGCCGCTGTTCGTCGGCGGCGTGTCGTTCGGCGGGATGGTGGCCCAGGAAGTGGCGCGGCACATCCCTGTCCAGGGGCTCGTGCTGCTGGCGACGTGCCGGTCGTGGCGCGGCGTGCCGATTCCGTACCGGTTGGCCGGACGGCTCGCCGTGCACGCGCCGCTGTGGCCAGTCGCATTGGCGATCCGCGCCGCGACCCGGCTCAAATCGGTGATGGGCCTGACGCCCAGCGAAGCGCGCCGGCGCGGCGACACGCTTGAGTGGTTCGACGCGATGCTCGCCGACACCGACCCGGCGTTCCTCCGCTGGGCCGGCGCGGCACTGGCCACCTGGCCGGGCGCGGGGCCGCTGCGCGTGCCGCACGTCCACCTCCACGGCGGGCACGATCTCGTCCTGCCGGCACGGTACACGTCGCCGACGCACCTGATCCCCCACGCCGGGCACCTGATCAACGTCACCCACGCCCAGTACGTGAACGCGGTCGTCGAAGAATTTCTTAAACACCACACGACCGCGGCAAACGCGACTCCGCCGCTTGTGTGAAAAAGCTTGTCGTCATGGCTGTCGTGCTCGCTGACGTGATGTTCCGTTCCCCCGTCAAGCCGGGATGCTTCGCACTTCATCGCCAGCGCGACCGAGTTCTCGGCAATTGCATCCTGCCAGGCGGAGCCGCACGAATCGCCGCCTTGCGCGACGTGGCGATCAACGCTTTCGTATCCGAATTTCGCAGGCACGATGATCCGAACGCGTCCCGGTGTGAACGGGTGCCGACGCGCCATCTACTCGCCCGGCCCGATCAGGAACTGCTGCTCGGCCGGCGCGGCCGACTGCAGTTTCGGGTCGATCGACCGGCCCCATTGCCAGGCGATGACCGTGACCGTGATCGGGAACTTCGCCCGCGGCGGGATCGCGGTGAAGCGCAGCGTGCCGTCGGCGTCGATTTCGGCGGGGCCTTCGCGGACGTAGTAGTACACCGGCACCGAGGCCGAGGACGTGGCCTTGAGCTTGATCGGTGCGGCGCCTGCGGTCTGATCCCCGATCGGCGGAAAGGTGATCGACTGGGCAGCGCCGGCTTTGTTGGTCAGCGGAAAGCGCATCGACGCCTGCTGCACCGCGCGTTTGTACTCCGCATCGCCGGGGTGGGTGGCCATGAACCACACATCGTTCGAGCGCTTCGCGTTGTTCGTCCCGACGCGGTTGAAGCGGATCTTAAAAGTGTCGGGCGCGGTCTGCACGACCGGGCCGGTGATGCGGCTGATCGTCACCGGCTCGCCGCCGGCGGCGTGGCCGATGGGCGAATCCTTCGCCAGCCCCGTCCAGGAGACCGGGCGGCCCTCCGGCACGGTGTCGAGGAACGTGCCGGTGAGCTTGAACGTCAGGCCATCGTCGATGGGGAGAAATTTCAGCGTCACCTGCTGGTGGGTCTTGGGGTTCTGCTCGACGAGCCCGCCGTCCTGCAGGTAGCCTACGAGTTGGCCCTTTTTGCCCTGCGACGGTGCGCTGTAGGCGACGATCGCCGCGGCGAGTTCGCCGTCAAAGGCCCAGAACGCTTCGCGCGCGTCGCCGGTGTATTCCGCCAGCGACGCGGGGCGGGCACGGGGGCCTTCCTTCGGCCGCCAGCGGTCGTACAGCCAGCCGGTGGCGGCCGGGTCGATCGGCTTCAGCGCAACGGGCGCGTCGAGCGGCGCGTCGGCCGGCACGCGGTGATCGGCCAGCTTCTTGAGATACACGCCGATGAACGTGACGACGCGGTCGTGGTAATCGAAATGCCCGCCGCCGGCGTCGGCGAGCATCGTCAGCGGTGACCTGGGATTGCGGGCGCGGAATGCCGCGGCCTTGGCGGCGCGGCCGTCGGCGTCTTCGTATTCGCCCTTGATGAACAGCAGCGGCACGCCGTCGACGTCGCTGTCTTTCCACTTCGGGCTTTTGTCGTATCGAAAATCGGGCCATGTGCCTTTGATCGAAATGGCCGCGGCACAGCGCGCGGGGTTCCAGGCGGCGAAGTGATACGGGTAGCTCGCCATCGCCGAATGCCCGATCGGCACGACCGGCGCGTGGCGCAATTCGCCGTACCCCGACACCTCGGCCAGGGCCGTCATCATCGCGTCGAAGTGCTTGCCGGCGCCGGTGTCGAAGTTGAAGTTGCCGTCAAAGGCCGGCGTCACCCAGACGGCGGCGAATCCGATCTCCGCCAGGGCCTTGCGCAGCGCGGGGTGTTCGAGGATGCCTTCCTCGATCATGTTGTGCTGGGCGACGATCACGCCGCGCACGCGCGTGCAGTCGGGCGGGACCCAGAGGAAAGCGCGGGGGTGGTCCTTCGTCTCGTCGCTGACGACCGACACGACCGGCGCCGACCATTGCCACTCCGCCGCCGCCGGCGCGACGAAGACGGCAAGAGCGCCGACAAGAGTATTGCGGACGATGGGGTGTATTCGCATGCGAGTGGGTGGAAGAGAAGTGAACGCCGAGGCCGACGAGAGGGAAAGTGGATCAACGCAGACAGACGCAGATAGGAACACCGCTGACGCCGGGTTACTCGGAACCACACGGAGAAGCAAAGAGTGCGTAGCGCGGGCGTCTCGCCGGTATTCTGGACATGGCAAGATTCGACAAGGGTAAGACGCCCGTGCCACAGCCTATCCCGCGCCTCGCGTCTTCATTTTCTCTGTGTTCTCCTTCACTCCGAGGCCAGCGTTTTCCGAACTGCGTCCGTCCGCGGCAATCCCGTCGCCGCTCAGATGGCGTTGGCGCGGCGGCGAGACAGAAGACCAAGCGCGCCGATGCCGAGCAAGCCGAGGGCGGCGGGCTCGGGGACGACGAGGTACAGGTCGCCCTCGACGGCCTGCAGCGATGCGTCGGCGTACGTCTGCGTGCCGGTCAGCATGACGCCCGCGGTCACGAAGCCGTTGGCGTCGAACGTCAGGCCGCCGAAGACGTCGTTGGTGGAGCGATCGGTGTTGATCAGCAGGACAGAGCCGGTGAGCGCGCCGCCGGAGAGGTCGTTGACGGCGATCGTCGAACCGCCGCTGAAGCGCACGTCGGCAACGGCGGCGTTGGCGACGTTGATCCGGTCCCCGCCGGACGAGCCGACGTCGAAGGCGAACGTGCCCGTACTCTCGTCGATGAGCACCGACTTGACCGAGTTGATGCCGTCGAGGTTGAGCGCGCCGAAATCACTGCCACTCAGGCCCGGATTGAGCGTGCCACGGATGCTCACGGCAACGCCGCCGCCCACGACGTTGTCGACGCGCGGTGTGATGGTGCCCGTGCCGCGCAGCATGCCGCCCGCCTGCACGTTGTACGCGCCCAGGATCGTGCCGGCGACGGTGTCGGTTTCGGCGGCGGGCGTGTGCGTTCCGGTGAAGATCAATGTGGAGTTGGCATTGACGGTGGTCGTGCCGCGGTAGGTGTTGTTGCCGCCGAGCACGAGCGTGCCGCCGTCGGCATTGAGCGTCACCGCCGAGCGCGACGCGACGGTGAGGGCGTCGTTGTAGACATTGCCGCTAATCGTCTGCGTGCCGGCGCTGCGCTTGATGAGGTTGATGCCGAAAGTCGGCGTGGCGACGGTGAAGTCGCTGCGGCGCCCGACCGCGCCGGCGTAAACGGCGTCGGTGGTGAGGTCGCCGAGCGTGAGTGTGCTGACGGCGGTGGTGGTGTTCGCGACGAACGCCGTTGACGTGCCCGAGAGGCTGGCGAGCGTCTGGTTGCGGCCGCTGATGACCTGCAGGCTTGCCGTGCCGGCGGTACCCAGCGCGAAGCGGGTGAACGGCAGCACCGCGCCGTTGCCGCTGGAGCCGGCCTGCGGGTCGAGCGTGCCCTGGGCCAAGGTGAACGTGCCGCTGAGATTGGCGAAGTTCGAAGCGGCGTTCGTGCGGAAGATAGCGCCCGCCCCGCCGGCCGAGAGGGTCAGGCCCTGCGTGCCGCGGACGTCGGCGTACAGGAACAGAGAATTCCCGCTCGTGCGCACACTGTTGAGCGTGGGCGTCGTGGCGTCGGTGGTGGCGAAAGTGAGAAAGCCGCCCGTGCCGGTCTGCAGTTGCAGTTCGCTGTTGCTGTCATTGAAGAGGACGCTTTTGAGCGTGGGCGTGGCGCCATTGAGCTGCAGGGTGAGATTTGCCGCGACATCGTTGATCGTCGCGGTGTCGTTGGTGTTGCCGCTGAGACCAGGAACGCCCGGCGTCCAATTGGCCGGCGTGTCGTAGCTCTGCGTGCCGGCCGGGCCGGTGTAGGTGGCATCGACGGCGGCCATCGCCGCGGCCGACAAACCCATTGCCGCGGCGAAGGCCACGGAAGTCGCGGTGCTGGTGTTCTGCATTTTCATATCTCTCTCCTCTTCATTCCCAGTAACGGAAGACGTGAACGAAAACCGCGTGTCTCACTCAAAACACGACGGACGATACAACGGACTCCACAACAGACTCAGGACCCCGGCGGCTCATGGGTAAACGCCCGCCGGCGTCCCGCTGCCGGACTTGCAGGCGGGCTGCATCGTCGCGGCGGCCTCGGGCAGATGACGGCCGATCCACCTGGGGTCGCCGGGGCGCTTCACTTCGAGCGCAGCCTCGTAAGCCGCTTCGAGCTGCGCGGCGCTGTCGGCCGTGTTGCGTTTTTTCAACTCCTCGATCTGCTTGCGCGACGCGTCGTTGAAGCGCTCAAGCACGCCGACGAACGGCTCGCCGCCGGGGCACTGGTAGACGTACGCCCGCACCGCGGGCTTGCCGCCGTGATCGAACGGATAGACCTTGTCGATGTCGTCGGCGAACCAGGTCTTGCCGTCGTCGACGCTGTAATACGCTTCGGACAGTTCCCCGGAGATTCCGCTGCTGTCGGTCCACACGCCCAGCGCCACGGCCGCCGCCGCCAGCGCCACGCCGAGGCCCAGCGCCACGCCCGGCTTTTTGTTCAATGCTTCCCGCACGCCCATCTCACCCTCCGCTCCGCTGCCCTGCGCCCCTGCCGCCCGCGTGTTGCTCATGGCGACAGGTAAGGCAGGTATCGGGTGTCGGGGATCAGTGCCCGCGAGCCGGCCCGGATCGCCCCGTTGCTGGTGGATTCGTCAAGCACTGTTTGCGGGCGCTTGGTCATCACGCCGTCGATCTCGCCCTGGCGGACGGGCACGGTGCGGGCCGAGCCGTCGCAGTAGGCGACGTTGATAAGCCCTTCGGTGGCCGCGGCACTGACGCCGGCGTCGATGATGAACTTGTTCGCCGCGGTCGTCGGGCGGATCGCGCCGTGGACGGGCGAGACGTGGGCGAAGACCGACCGCTGCACGCCGTTGACGGTCATGCCCGCGGCGCCGGTGCCAAAAACGCCGAGGTTGGGGATGCCGCGATCCGGGCCGTTGGTGTCGGTGACCTCACAGGCGATGTATTGCGGATAGTCCAGGAACAGCAGCACTTCCGACGAGTTCTGCACCTTGTTGTAGGGCGCCGGAACCGACCAGCCCGCGGTCAGGCCGCTGATCTGCCGCGGCCCGCGCACGCCGCGGTCACGGAAGGCTTTGCCGCCCTCAGTGCCGCCGACGACGGTGTTGTAGCGGTACGAGAACCACGCCCGCGTGGTGGACGTGGCGCTGAGCAGCGGTGGCGGGAGCATGCCGCGCACCGTCGGACAGACTGCCGTCAGCGAGCGCGCCTTGAGATTGAGCAGTCCCCACAGGTTGTAGCCCTGGTAGGCATTGGTGTTGTTCCAGGTGATGCTGCCGTCGGCGTTGAGGTTGCCTTTATTCCATTGGGAGGCCGAGGGGTAATGGCCTTTGTTCTGCGACTGGTAAATCCCCACCGCCTGGGTGAGTGACCGCATCTGCGCGAGGCACGCCGTCGTCTGCGCCGCCGCCCGCGCCTTGTTCAAGGCCGGCAGCAGGATCGAGATCAGCAGCGCGATGATGCCGATCACGACGAGCAATTCAACGAGCGTGAAACCCCGACGGGGCGCCGGAGCAGAGCGGCCGTGTTGCAGAATGGTGATCGACATGAATCCTCCGCAGAAATAATGTGCCCGTCGGGGGCGATCATGGCAGGTTGTCCTGCGATGCTCGCCACGGCCGCGTCAGCGCCGTCGCCTCATGACCGGGGGCATTGTGGTCGAAGGGCAACGACGGTGGTAACTCATTTCGCGTTAGAAATACATCAAAGTGCGACAACGATGAGGACGCGGTGTATGCATCGTGGCGTGGGCGTCTCGCCCACGTTTGCCGCGGAGACGTGCT
>DASVSS010000321.1:0-31557 GCA_036387945.1 Tepidisphaeraceae bacterium
GCCGCACCTTGCGCTTCGAGCCGATCATCCCGACGTACCGCGCGGGCGACTCGACGACGGCCGCCAGCGCCGACGAGTCGTGGCGGTGGCCGCGGGTGACGATCACGACGAACGTGTGCGGGTCGATCGCCAGCGACGCCAGCGACCGGTCGATCTCGCCGGGGGTGACGGCGTTGATCGCAAGGCCGATGGGGGCGCGTACGCGGGCGAGGGCCGTCAGCGGCATGCCGCCGGCGTGCAAATCTTCGAGGATGCGGCGGATTTTGCGCCGCGAACCGATCAGGCCGACGTAGGCCGTGGGTTTGTCGATCACCGCTGCAAGGGCCTGGGCGTCGTGGCGGTGGCCGCGGGTGACGATCACGACGTACGTCGCGGCATCGATGACGAACTTCGCCAGCGCGCGGTCGACGTCGCCGATCACGCACCGCGCGTCGGCGAAACGCTCGGGCGTGGCCAGGTCCGGGCGGTCGTCGATCACGACGACTTCGAAACCCGCCGGCGCCGCGATGCGGGCCAGCGCCTGGCCGACGTGGCCGGCACCGGCGATGACCAGCACCGGAGGCGGCGCAAGGGGCAGTTCGAACGCATGGTAGCGCCCCGCTTCATCGGCCACGGCGATCCCGATCACGGCGGGCTGGCGCAGGCCCAGCCGCTCGGCGGCCTGGCGCAGGGCCGTGGTGTGCGGGGCGCTGGCGTCGATCATCTGCACGGCCACGTCCATGATGCCGCCGCAGACGAGCCCGTCGTCCCAGCCGTAGTCGTGGTCGAGGCGGAAGGTGAGCAGGCGGTCGTGGCCGGCGTGCAGGAGTGCGATCGCGCGCACGCGCACTTCGGCCTCTACGCACCCGCCGCCGAGGGTGCCTTGCGTGCCGCCGGCGGCGGTGACGATCATCGCCGCGCCGGCGGACTGCGGCGCGCTGCCGCGCGTGCGCACGACCGTGCACAGCGCGACGCGTTCGCCGCGCGCCACACGCTCGAAGATGGCGGGAAACAATTCCTGCACTGCTGATGATTGTACGCGACGCGGGCGCGACGTCGCGCTGGTGCGGGATGGGGCCATGGCCGCTTGGGCCGGGCGGGTCGTCTTGTAAAAGTGTTGACTGGACACACACGAGCCGGCGCATCGCAAGACCAAGGCGACCTTTTTGAGCGGAGATCCGATCCGCGGGTGCGTATTGCCCTAGCGGGGTCCGCTTCAGGCTTAGCAGCGCTCAGCCCGTTCAGACGCGCACGATTGCATATGGCGCCTCGCCGCCTACTTAGAGCCTGTTAAACACTTTTGATTGCGAAATATAGCTCGGGTGTCACGGTCTGGCGCTCCAGGCCGTGGCGCCTGTTCCCGCGCCGACCCGCGCTGGAGGGCACCACGGCCTGGCGTACCAGACCGTGGCACACAGAGCAGCGAATTGCGGCACGTCGGCTTCGAAGTGAACAACACGCTCTAACCTCCCCCGCGGGGAGGGGACCGGGATGCGCACTTCATCACGATGAGGCGGCCGTCGCCGCCTTGTTACCGGGCCGCGCGAGACGATGCGATGAACGTTGCGTCCAAACCTACCGCTCTCCCGATTGTCCGTCGCCGCGGATTGGGTTAGATTCGCTGGCGCCGCCGCGTTGCCCCGCAAGGGCTTATGGATTCAACCCGCAACTTGCTCGCCGTCGCCCGTGGGGCGGCCGATGCCGACCTGCTGCTGTGCGGCGGGCGGGTCGTCAACGTCTTTACCGGCACGATCGAAACCGCCGACGTCGCCATTGCCGGCGGGCGGATCGCGCGCGTGGGCGCGCCGGCCACCGCCGGCGCCAAGCGTGTGATCGACTGCCGCGGGCGGTTCATCGCCCCGGGGCTGATCGACGCGCACGTGCACATCGAAAGCAGCTTGTGCCTGCCCGCCGCCTTCGCCGCCGCCGTCGTGCCGCGCGGGGTGACGAGCGTGGTGACCGATCCGCACGAGATCGCCAATGTAGCCGGGGTGGCGGGCGTGCGGTTCATGGCCGAGGCCAGCCGCGGGCTGCCGCTGCGCGTGATCGTGATGGCCCCGAGTTGTGTGCCGGCCACGCCGATGGCCAGCGCCGGTGCGACGCTCACCGCCGAGGACGTCGCCGCCCTGCGGCGCGACGGCGTCGCCCACGGATTGGCGGAAGTGATGAACTACCCCGGCGTGATCGCGGGCGACGCCGACCTGCTGGGCAAGATCGCCGCGATGGCCGGCCGGCCGATCGACGGGCACTGCCCGGGCGTGAGCGGCGCGGCGCTGTCGGCTTACGCGGCGGCGGGGATCGGCAGCGACCACGAAGCCGTCACCCCCGACGAGGCCCGCGCCAAGCTGGCGATCGGGCTGCAGTTGCTCATCCGCGAAGCCACCAACGCGCGGAACCTTGACGCCCTGCTGCCGGTCATCACCCCGCAGAACAGCCGCCGCGTCTGCTTTTGCACCGACGACCGCGCGCCCGGTGAGTTGCTGGAATCCGGCAGCGTCGACGAGATGGTGCGCCGCGCGATCCGCTTCGGCATCGACCCGGTCGAGGCGATCCGCCTGGCGACGCTTAACACCGCCGAGTACTTCGGCCTGGGCGATCGCGGCGCGATCGCGCCCGGCCGCCATGCCGACGTGCTGATCTTCGACGAACTGCAAAACCCCGTCGCCGCGTGCGTGATCGCTGGCGGATGCGAAGTGGCCCGCGACGGGCGTCTGCTCGATCCGGCCATGCCGCCGCCGCCGGCGTTCGCGGCGCTGGGCCGGTGCGCGATCGATTTCGAGCGCGTGTCGTTCCGGATCAAGGCCGTCGGTGAGCGGGTGCGCGTGATCGGGTCGCTGGCGGACCAGCTCGTCACCGAGCACCGCGTGGAGAGGGCGCGCGTCGTCGACGGCTTCGCCGAAGCCGACGCGGCCCGCGACCTGGCGAAGATGGCGGTCATCGGCCGGCACGGCGGCGCGGCAGACGGCCGGGGCGACGATCAGGGGGGCGGCAACGTCGGGCTGGGGTTCATCGCCGGCATTGGCCTGCGCCGTGGCGCGATCGCCGGCACGGTGGCGCACGACCATCACAACCTCGTGGTCATCGGCGTCGACGACCGCTCGATGCACACCGCCGCCCGCGCCGCGGCGCGCAATGGCGGCGGGCTGGCGGTGGCCGAGGGGGAGACGGCCCTGGCCGCCCTGCCGCTGCCGGTCGGCGGGTTGATGAGCGACCGCCCGATCGACGAAGTCGCCGCCGCCCACGCGAAGCTGATCGCCGCCGCCCGGTCGCTGGGCTCGCCGCTGGGCGACCCGTTCATGGCGATGAGCTTTATGGCGCTGGAAGTGATTCCGGCGCTGAAACTGACGGACAAGGGACTAGTCGATGTGGAGAAGTTCGAGATCGTGGGTTTGTTCGTGTGATCGCGTCGGTCAGGAATCGAGGTTGAGGCGCCCGTGATCGGAAGAAATCACACGCCACCCTGTTTAGCCGCGGCGTCCACGCCGCGCTATCAATCGCGCATCGCGGCGTGGACGCCGGGGCTAAACGCAATGCGACGGACGCGCCCTTTCTGCGTCGTCGCGTTCATCGGATAATGGTCTTCGTGCGCTTCATGTTAGATAGAACCTAATGCGACCCGTTCACTCCCTCGTTCATTCCCGCGCGCGTGTCGAGTCACGGTATGCGCTGATGCCGCTCGAAGGTTTCCCCTTCTCGCGCCTGCCGAGTTGGCCGGAGGCGCAGGTGCGGGTGCTGGCGGCGCCGGCGCTGGGGGCGTCGTTCGTGCAGTACCTCATCGATTTGCCCGCCGGGCGGCGCGGCGAGTTCGCCGGAGGCGGGTTCGAGACGTTCTTTTATGTGCTCAGCGGCTCCGGCCGCTTCGACGACGGCCACGGCAGGGGGCGCGACCTCGTCGCCGGCAGCTTCGGGCTCGTGCCGCCGACCCACGTCACCCGCGTCAAGGCCGCCGAGGCGATGTCGCTGCTCGTGCTGCGCAAGCGCTACGAGCCGATCCCGCCCGACCGATGGGATTTCACCGGCCACTACGGCCACGAGTCCGACGTCGAAAAGACCGTCTGGGCCGACGACCCCGGCGCACGCCTGCAGACGCTCATCCCCGACGATCTCCAGTACGACCTGGCAATGAACGTCTTCACCTTCGACCCCGGCCACGGCCTGCCGGTCGTCGAAACGCACGTCATGGAGCACGGCTTGTACTTCCTGACCGGCAAAGGCGTCTACTTTCTCAACGGCCAGTGGATGGAAGTCGAGCGCGACGATTTCATCTGGATGGGCCCCTACTGCCCACAGAGTTTTTATGCCGTCGGCCCGGGGCCGGCGCGGTATTTGTATTACAAGAATGTGAACCGGGAGATTCCGTTGTGATCCCCGCGCCCGGTGAAGTTTCTGGTTACCTCTCCTGGTGCTCCGGGAGAGGGAACCGGAGGCGTCCGCCGGAAAGAGAATGCCATGCAACTAACCGACCTGATCCAATTCTACTTCGACCGCTCGAACGCACTCCAAAACTACTGGACGTTGTACGTCGTCGTCATCGGCGGCATTCTCGCGTTCTCGACGTTCCGCCAGCGCACGAGCTGGGTGACGACGCTCGTGGTGACGATCCTGTATTGCAGCTTCGCGTACAAAAATCTCGGCGCGATCGAGGACGCCAGCGCCCAGCGCCTCAGCATCCTCGATTCGATCCGCAACGCGCCCGGGCGAGACGCGGACGCGGCGGTGGTGAACCTGCTGCCGAACCTCGAGGCCCAGGCGAACACCGCCGTCCGCCCGTTCCACCTGTTCTGCGACGCGCTGACGGTCGCGGCCCTGTGGGTATTCGAAATCCGCCGCCGGAGGTACCAACGCGAAGACGCCGCCGCACGGCCGGCCGCACAGATGTAGGGTGCGATGCATCGCACCATGCCAATCCCAAACCGGTGCGACCCGTCGCACTCGACGAGAAAGATCATGGACGAAAAAATCTACCGCGACGAAGACGTCAACTGGGACATCCTCAAAGGCAAGACGATCGCCGTGCTCGGCTACGGCATCCAGGGCAAGGCCCAGGCGGCGAATGCGCGCGACAGCGGCTTTAAGGTCATCGTCGGCACCGCCCGCAGCCAGGAATCGGCCAAGGCCGACGGGTTCGACACGCACGCGATCGCCGACGCCGTCAAGAATGCCGACGTCCTGCTGATCGAGCTGGCAGACCCCGTGCAGCCGGCGATCTACAAAACCGACATCGGCCCCAACCTGCGGCCGGGAATGACGCTCTGCTTCTGCCACGGATTTAGCGTCCTCTACGGCCAGATCACCCCGCCGAAGGACGTGAACACCGTGCTGTTCGTCCCCAACGCCCCGGGCAAATTCGTGCGCGAGAAGTACCTCAAGGGCGAAGGCATCTACGGCTGCGTGGCCGTCGACCACGACGCCACCGGCGACGCCCGGGAGATCGTCTTCGCCATCAGCAAGGCCGTCGGCAGCACGCGCGCCGGCGTCGTCGAGATGACGTTCCAGCACGAAACCGAAGGCGACAACTTCGAAGAGCAAATCCTCTACGGCGGCGCGATCGCATTGATGCGCGCCTGCTTCAACACGATGGTCAAAGGCGGCTACAGTCCCAGCTTCGCCTACGCCAAGGCCATCCGCAGCCTGCGCAGCGTGATCGACGTGATGGACGAAAGCGGTATCGAAGACTATCTGACCAGCCGCTGCAGCCGTACGTGCGAATTCGCCGTCCGCACCCGCGGCCCGCGCGTCATCAACGAGGCCGAGATCCAGAAAATTTTCGACGAAACCGAGGCCGGCGTCTTCGCCCGCGACTGGATGCAGGAGTGGGCCCTGGGCATGCCGCAGCTCGTCCGCAAGCGCCGCACCGAGCACGACAGCGCGATGGAAACCACCGGCCGCGTGTGGCGCGAGAAGTTCGGGAAGTAGAAAGGGTTGATAGCCCCGCCAACAACACATAAGGAGCAAACATGCCTGCCAAACCCATCCCCGACGGCTTTACGGCCGTCACGCCCTACCTGATGGTGGACGACGCCGACGCGGAGATCGCGTTTCTTGTTCATGCCTTGGGCGCGGTCGAGACCGGGCGCATGCCGATGCCCGGTGGGAAGATCGCGCACGCGACGGTCACTGTCGGCGGCGCGCCGATCATGCTCTCCAGCGCCGGGGCATGGGGCGCTGCACTGCCGGCGATGGTCTTCGTCTACGTGCCCGACGCCGACGCCGCGTTCGCCAGGGCTGTTGCGTTCGAGGGCGTGACCGTGCAGATGCCGGTTGCCGACCAGTTCTGGGGCGACCGCGGCGGGTCGGTCGTCAGCAAGAACGGCGTGACGTACTGGATCGCCACGCATACCGAAGACGTCACGCCCGAGCAGATCGCACAGCGCATGGCCGGAGCCCCGCCGGCGGACCTGTAGGGTGCGGTGCATCGCACCCTACGGGCGTCGAATCATAAACAAGGCGCGATCACCGCGCTCCAGAACATGCACATAAGCGCTGACAAGATCGCCGCCGCCATTGAAGCGATCGCGCGGTTCACCAACGCGCCCGCCGCCCACGCGCGCCCGACCTTCTCGCGGCCGTGGGCGGAGGCGCGGGCGTACGTGATCGACCAGGCCGAGCGCGCCGGCTGCCGCACCTGGACCGACGCCTTCGGCAACGTCCACGCACGACCGGCGGCGCTGCCGGCGGACACGAAGGCGTGGCTCAGCGGATCGCACATCGACAGCGTCCCCACCGGCGGGAAGTACGACGGCGTCGTCGGCGTCGTCGTGCCGCTGGAGATCCTGCGCGCCGCCCACGCGGCGGGCGTGACGGCACCGCTGGAACTCGTCGTCTTCGCCGAAGAAGAAGGCACGACGTTCAATCTTGGGATGCTCGGCAGCCGCGCGTGGGCGGGCACACTGACGGCCGAGGCGATGGCGGCGCTACGGAACAAAGAAGGCTTATCACCCCTCGAAGCCGGCCGGCCCTTCGGCGTCAACCCTGACCGCTTCGCCGCCGAGCGGCTGAAGCCGGGCGACTACCGCGGACTGATCGAAGTCCACGTCGAGCAAGGCCCGGCGATGTGGGAGCGCGACCGGCGCGTGGCGATCGTCACCGCCATCAATGGCCGGCGGCAGTATTCGGTCACGATCACCGGCGAAGCCAACCACGCCGGCAGCACGCCGATGCCCTACCGCCGGGACGCGCTGGCCGCGGCGGCGGAAGTGCTGCTGCAGACCGAGCAACTGCCCGCCACGCTTTCGCCGCAAAGCGTTCTCACCGTCGGGCAGATCAGCGCGTCGCCGAATGCGATTAACGTCATCAACGGCCGCGTAACGTTTACGATCGACTTCCGCAGCGAGCGCGACGACCTGATCGCCCGCGGCGACGGCGAGATCCGCCGACATCTCGCCAGCATCGGCGAGATGCGCGGCGTTGCTGTCGAGCTGATCCAGACCGAAAGCCTTTCGGCCATGCCAATGGACGAGAACGTGGTCGACGCGCTGCGGTCGGCGGCGGCGCGATCGAATGTGCCCGTCGTCGACACCACCAGCGGCGCGCTCCACGACGCGGCCGTCCTCGCCCCAATCCTGCCGACGGCGATGCTGTTCGTCGCCAGCCGCGGCGGAATCAGCCACAACCCCGACGAGTTCAGCCGCATCGAGGACATCACCGCCGCCGCCAGTGTTCTGGCGGCCGTGGTGACGGAGGGCGGGACGTGACGTCGATCGAGATTCGCGATGGTCGGCCGCGCCTCTTGTCCCCTCTCCCGGTACTCCGGGAGAGGGTTAGGGTGAGGGCCAGAGCGTATAGCGACAACAAAGCGCAATCGCGCTCAAGCCCTCACCCTAACCCTCTCCCACGCGTACGCGGGAGAGGGGACCGGAAAGGCCGAATATGAAGCACGCACTCGCCGGCCTCAACGCCGCGTCCGATGCCGACTTCGTCGCCGCGTGCGGCGGGTTCTTCGAGCACTCGCCGTGGGTGGCCGAGCGGGCGGCGGCACGGCGGCCGTTCGCGTCGCGCGACGATTTGTTGCGAGCCATGTGCGAAGCCGTCGACGCCGCGACCGAAGACGAGCAGTTGGCCCTGATCCGCGCCCACCCCGATCTCGTCGGTCAGCTCGCCCGGCAAGGCCGGCTGACCCGCGAGAGCACCGCCGAGCAGGCGGCCGCGGGGTTGTCGGATCTGACGCCGGGCGACGTCGCGGCGTTCGAGCGGTTAAACGCCGCGTACCGGGAGCGATTCGATTTCCCGTTCATCATCTGCGCCCGCGAGAACAAAAAAGACGCGATCCTGGCGGCGATCCCGGTACGATTGAAGAACACGCGCCAGGCCGAGATCGCCGCCGCGCTCGGCGAGATTTACAAGATCGCGCGCCTGCGCCTCAGCGACGCGGTGGGCGAACCGGAGTAGGAATGGTTCTTCTTTTGCGTCGTTGACTCTCCGCACGTGCGTGTGACGCGAGGCGAAGCTTGCCGCTGAAGCGGCAAGGCCGGCCGAGAAGGCGTAGGGCGGGCGCTTGCACGGTTATTTTTGGGACGTTGTCATGCCATTGACCGAAAACAGTTACGGAAAATCGAACGTCCGCCTGACCAAAGTCGTGCGCAGCGGCGCGGTCCACGCGCTCTTCGAGATCGACGCCGCCATTGCGCTGGAAGGCCGCTTCGACTGCGCTTACACCGACGGCGACAACACCACCTGCGTCGCCACCGATTCGATGAAGAACACGGTGTACGTGCTGGCCAAGGAGAGCGCCTTCACCAGCGTCGAGCAGTTCGCGGGCATTCTTGCGCATCATTTCGTGCGGACGTACCCGCAGGTGTCGCGGGTGACGATCGAACTGACGCAAACCGCGTGGCGGCGGATCGAAGTCGACGGGCGGCCGCACGATCATGCGTTCACCGGCGGCGGGGCGCACCGGCGCGTGGCGCGGGCGAAGCTGAGCCGCGATGCGCCGCTTGCGCTGGGCGGCGGCGTGCGGAATCTGCGGGTGCTGAAGACGACCGATTCGCAGTGGCACACGTTCGTCACCGACCGTTACCGCACGCTGAAGGATTCGTTCGACCGCATCCTCGCCACGCAGATCGACGCCGACTGGCAGTACAGCGCCGACGCCGCGGGCATCGACTTCGACGCCGCCGACGCCGCCATCCACGCCGCCATCCTCACGACCTTCGCCAACCACTTCTCGCTCGGCGTGCAGCAGACGCTGCTGGCCATGGGTGAGGCCGCGCTGGCGGCGTGCGGCGTGGTTGACCGCATCGATTTCGCGCTGCCGAACCTGCACCGCATCCCGTTCAACCTCGAGCCGTTCGGACTGACGTTCGAGAACGACATCTACGTCGCCACCGACGAGCCGTACGGGCTGATCAAGGGGACCGTCGTCCGGGATAAACAGGGTGAAAAAAGATGACCAGACTCTCCACCCATGTGCTCGACACCGCCCGCGGCCGACCCGCGGCGGGCGTGGTCGTGCGGCTCTTCCGCGGCGACAGGCTGCTGATCGAAACGACGACCAACGCCGACGGCCGCACCGACGCGCCTCTGCTTAGCGGTGACGACGTGACTGCCGGCGAATACCGCCTCACCTTCGCGGTCGGCGATTATTTCGCCGCCAGCGGGCAGGCGGACGCGCGGACGTTTCTCGACATCGTGCCGATCGTGTTCCGCATCGAAGCCGGTGCGAACTACCACGTGCCGCTGCTCGTATCGCCGTGGAGCTATTCGACCTATCGCGGGTCGTAAGCGGCCGCGGGATCGACGAACGCCGCCTACGGACCGCCACATGATCGACCTGCTCATCCGCAACGCCGACGTCGTCACCGCCGCGGGCGTGGTGCGCGCCGATCTGTCGATCGACGGCGGCAGCATCGCCGCCATCGGCGCGGCCGGCGGCGCGGCGCGCGGGGAGATCGACGCCGCGGGGTGCGTGGTCTATCCCGGCCTGATCGACCCGCACGTGCATTTCAATGAGCCCGGCCGCGCCCACTGGGAAGGCATTGCGACGGGCTCGTCGGCCCTGGTGGCCGGCGGCGGGACTGCGTTCTTCGACATGCCGCTCAACAGCCGACCCGCCCTGCTGAAGGCAATGGATTTCGACGCCAAGGCCGCGGCGATGGCGACGAAATCATTCGCCGATTACGCCCTGTGGGGCGGGTTGACGCCGGACAACCTCGATCACCTCGAAGCCCTCGCCGATTGCGGCGTGATCGGCTTCAAGGCGTTCATGAGCGGCAGCGGCATCGACGACTTCAAGCGGGCCGACGAAGCGACCTTGCGGGCCGGGATGAAGGTCGCGGCCGCGCGCGGCTCCGTCGTCGCCGTGCACGCCGAGGACGAGTCGATGACGCGGCGACTCGCCGCCACCGCGCGCGACGAAGGCCGCCGCGGCTGGCGCGACTACATCGCCACCCGCCCGATCGAGGCCGAGGTCAAAGCGATCGAAGCCGCTTGCGGCGTAGCCTTGGAAACCCGCTGCAAGCTCCACATCGTCCACGTCAGCAGCCCCGCCGGCGTGACCAGAATCCGTCGCGCCAAGGCCGCGGGCGTCGACGTCACCTGCGAGACATGCCCGCACTATCTGCTGCTGACCGAAGACGACCTGATCGCGCGCGGCGCGTCCGTTAAATGCGCCCCGCCCGTGCGGCCCGAAGCCGAGGCTGAGAGGCTCTGGCAATGTGTCAGGGACGGACGGATCGACTTTCTAGCCAGCGACCACTCCCCCGCCCCGCCGGAGATGAAGACCGCTGACGACGCCTTTGCCGTTTGGGGCGGCATCGCGGGCGTGCAGTCGACGCTGGCGGCGGCGCTGACGTGCAAGCCGGCGCTGGTGCTAGAGCAGGTCGCGGCGCTGTGCGCCGCCAACGTCGCCGGGCGCTTCGGACTTTTGAAAAAAGGCCGCCTCGAAATCGGCTATGATGCGGACCTGGTGATCGTCGACCCGCGCCGGTCGTTCGTGCTCGCGGCCCACGATTTGCATGACCGCTATCAGCTCAGCCCCTACGTCGGCCGGCGGTTCGATCAGACAATCGTCCGGACGATCCTGCGGGGCGTGACGGTGTTCGAAGGCGGACAAGTGATCGGCCCGCCGCGCGGTCGACCGCTCGGCCGTGAAACGTAGCACGCGCTGCGTGGCGTGAGCGTCTCGCTCGCGTTCGAGTGGCTCGGTGCTGCTTGCCGCGGCGCGGGAAATGTCGGCGAGGCGCCCACGCCACGCGAGTTCGGCGCGGCGTTTGCAGAGTAGGTCGGCATGCGTGAATCGGTCCTCTTTTTCCTCAACGGCCGCCGCGAAGAAGTCTGTGGCGACGACGTGTTCCTGCCCGTCAGCGAGTACGTCCGCCGCGGCAAACAACTTCCCGGCACGAAGGTTGTCTGCGCCGAAGGCGACTGCGGCGCGTGCACCGTGCTGCTCGGGCGGGTGCGCGACGGCGCGATCGCGTACGCGCCGGTCTGCGCGTGCATCCTGTTCGTCTTCCAGCTCGACGCCGGCCACCTCATTACGATCGAAGGGCTCAAGGACGCAGGCGCCCTCTCGCCCGTGCAGCAGGCGATGGTGACGTGCCACGGCACGCAGTGCGGGTTCTGCACGCCGGGGTTCGTGGTGACGATGCACGATCTGCTGGCGCGCGATCCCTCGGCCGACACCGAAACCGTGCGCCGCGGCCTTGTCGGCAACCTGTGCCGCTGCACCGGGTACGACGCGATCCTTCAATCCGCCGCCGCGTGCGACCGCGCGGCGCTGCGGTCGCCGGGCGAGCTTTACCCGCCGGGACCGATCGTCGTCGCCTTGGCGCCGGTGTCCGGCGACGAAGTGCGCGTCTACACCGAGACGCGCAAGTTCTACAAACCTGCGACCGTCGAGCAGGCGGTGACGTTCCGCGCCGCGAATCCCGCCTGCACGCTCGTCGCCGGCGCGACCGACGTCGGCGTGCTGATGAGCAAGCGCGTGCGCGCGTTCGGCGTGCTAATGAGCGTGGCGCATCTGCCCGAGATGCGTGGGGTGGGCGTCCTGCCCGCCTTGGCAAATGATTCAAAGGCGGGCGGGACGCCCACCCCACATGTTCTAAGGATCGGCGCCTCAGCAACATGGGCCGAAGTGGAGACGGCCACGCGCGACGCGTTGCCGGAACTGAGCGAGTATCTGGCCTACTTCGGATCGCCGCTGATCAAGAACGCCGGCACGGCCGGCGGGAACGTCGTCACCGGCTCGCCGATCGGCGATTCGCTGCCGCCGCTGTGCGTGCTCGACGCCGAGATCGAGTTGGCCTCACCGATCGGACGGCGTCGGGTGAACGTCAATGCGTTCTACACCGGCTACCGGCAGAACGTGATGGCCGCCGACGAGATCGTCGTCGCCCTGCACGTCCCCCTGCCGGCGGCGGGCGACGTGCTGCGGCTGTACAAGATCAGCCGGCGCAAAGACATGGACATCAGCACCTTCAGCGCCGCCTTCGGCCTGCACGTCGTCGCCGACCGCATCGCCGACGTGCGGATCGCCTTTGGCGGCGTCGCGGCGACGGTGCTGCGGATGACCGCCTGCGAAGATTTCCTGCGCGACAAGCCCATCACCCGCGACGTCTTCGCCAAAGCCGGCCGACTCGCCGCGGCGTCGATCACGCCGCTCAGCGACGTGCGCGGCAGCGCCGATTACCGCCGTCTGCTGGCCGAGAATATCTTTGGCAAATTCTTCCACGACCTCGGCGGCGGGAGTGGCGGGGTAAACCACACGCAACGGGATTCCGGTCCCCTCTCTCGCGTACTCGCGGGAGAGGGTTAAGGTGAGGCTTAAGCGTATAGGTGCTTCAAAGCGCGACGACGCTCTGGCCCTCACCCTAACCCTCTGCCGGAGTACCGGGAGAGGGGACCACAGCATGGCAACGCAAACGGACAGGATCGCAGCATGCCCGTAGTCGGAACAGACGTCCCCCACGATTCGGCCCCCACGCACGTCACCGGCGAGAGCGTGTTCCTCGACGACGTACCCATGCAGGCCGGCGAGCTGTTGGCGGGCATCATCCCCAGCCCGTACGCGCACGCGCGCATCAAGCGCGTCGACCTGGACGCGGTGCGCGCGTTGCCCGGCATGCACTGCGTGCTGACCGCCGTTGACGTGCCCGGGCATAACGAGATGGGCCCGGTGGTGCGCGACGAGCTGCTCATCGCCGAGGACGTGGCCGTCTTCCTCGGCCAGCCGCTGGCGATCGTCGGCGCGACGTCGCGCGCGGTTCTCGATGCGGCGCGCAAGGCCGTCGTGATCGAGGCCGAGGAGTTGCCAGCGGTCTTCACCATCGACGACGCGATCGCGCAAAATAGCTTTCTCGGCCAGCCGCGCCACATGTCACGCGGTGATCTCGCCGGGGGATTCGCCGCCGCCGACCGCGTGCTCGAAGGCAGCTTCGAGATCGGCGGGCAAGAGCATTTTTACCTCGAGTCGCAGGTGTGCATCGCCGTCCCCGGCGAGCAGGGGCAGATGACGGTCCACTCCTCGACCCAGCACCCGACGGAAGTGCAGTCGATGGTGGCCGAGGCGCTGGGCGTGCCGTTCAACCACGTCACGGTGATCTGCCGGCGCATGGGCGGGGGCTTCGGCGGCAAGGAGACGCAGGCCGCGCAGCCGGCGATGATCGCGGCGATCCTGGCGGCGCGCACGCGGCGCACCGTCCGCTTCGTCTACGAAAAAGACGACGACATGCGCTTCACCGGCAAGCGGCACCCGTTCAAAAGCGTTTACAAAGTCGGCTTCACCGATGACGGCCGGATCACCGCGCTGGACGTGACGCTCTACGCCAACGGCGGGTGCAGCACGGACCTGTCGTTCGCGGTGCTCGAGCGCGCGATGCTGCACACTGACAACGCCTACTACCTGCCGGCGGTGAAGATCCACGGCCGCGTGTGCCGCACGAATCTGCCCAGCAACACCGCCTTCCGCGGCTTCGGCGGCCCGCAGGGCGTGGCCAGCACGGAGAACATTCTCCAGCGCATCGCCATCGAGCTGGGCCTCGACGCCGCGGACGTTCGGCGGGCCAATCTCTACGGCACCGACGACCGCAACGTCACGCACTACGGCCAGATCGTGAAGAACAACACGCTGCCCGAGCTGTTCGGCGCGCTGCGCGCCGAAAGCGACTACGACCGCCGCCGCCGCGACGTCGCCGCGCTCAACGCCACGTCCGAAACGCACCTGCGCGGCCTGGCGATGACGGCGGTGAAGTTCGGCATCAGCTTCACCCGCCGCACGCTCAACCAGGCCAATGCCCTGGTCAACATCTACACCGACGGCAGCGTGATGGTCAGCACCGGCGCAACGGAGATGGGCCAGGGCGTCTACACGCGCATCCGCCAGGTGGTGGCCGACGCACTCGGTCTGCCGATGGCGAAGGTGCTGATCTCGCCGACCAGCACCGACAAGAACAACAACACCAGTCCCACTGCCGCCAGCAGCGGCACGGATCTCAACGGCGCCGCGGCCCTGGTCGCGTGCGACAAGCTGCGCGGGCGGTTGGCCGACGTCGCGGCGCGCATGCTCGCCAAGCGCGACGACGGCCTCACCGCCGAAGCGGCGCACGTGGTGTTCGAAAGCGGACTCGTCTTCGACGACCGCCGCCCGGACGAGGCGATCGATTTCCAGCAAGTCGTCTGCCGGGCCTACGAGCTGCGCGTCAGCCTCGGCGAGCGCGGCTTCTACGCCACGCCCGGCGTGGACTTCAACCGCGAGACCGGACGGGGAAATCCGTTTCTGTATTACACCAACGGCGTCGCCGCCGCGGAGGTGGAGATCGACCGCTTCACCGGCGAGATGCGCCCGGTGCGGATCGATCTCATCATGGACGTCGGCCGCCCGCTCAGCCCCGGCATCGACCGCGGGCAAGTCATCGGCGGGTTCGTGCAGGGCATGGGGTGGGTGACGACCGAAGAGCTCGTCTACGGCCCGCGGGGACAGTTGCTCAGTCACTCGCCGACGACGTACAAAATCCCCGCCATCAGCGACGTGCCGGCGGAGTTCAACGTGCGCTTCCTGGACAACGCCGGCAACAGCGTCAGCCTGCACCGCAGCAAATCCGTCGGCGAACCGCCGCTGCTGCTGGGCCTGTGCGTATGGGCGGCGGCGAAGGACGCGCTCAGCCACGTCAGCCCCGAAGCCGCCGAAGCGCTGAGCATCCCCGCCACCGGCGAGCGCCTGTTGATGGCGATGGCCGAATCGCGGCGCGAGCCGGCATCGGCCATCCGCGGGTAAGAAGCCGGCGCCGTTTCTGATCCTGCCCGCACGAACTAGTGAGATCTGTAGCACGGGCGTCTCGCCCGTGTTTGTATTTTTGATACGAAGAACATGGGCGAGACGCCCGTGCTACGGGTCGCATTCTTGCGTGGCGTGGCGCATTCGTCTGTGGCGTGGGCGTCCCGCCCACGTTCGAGCAAAGCTCGAAGCGCTCTTCTCGCCGCTTCGCGGCGAACGTGGGCGGGACGCCCACGCCACAATCTCCCCCTGCCCCTGCCCCCGCCCGCGTCCCTGCCGGTGCCCGTGCCTGCTGCTTCAAAAGCCTCTTGCTTAAAAACGACCGCGCGACCCGGCATCCACCGGACATCATCGCACGGGCCGGCTTGCCGGATCGTTCTTACCGCACGCCGAAGCGGTACTCGGTGGTCGAGCGGTACGTTTCGCCGGGTCGCAGGATCACGCTCGGGAACGATGGCTGGTTCGGCGAATCGGGAAAGTGCTGGCTCTCGAGGCAGAAGCCGGCATACCGCCCGTACGCCGTGCCGTCGGCGCCGGTGACGCTGCCGTCGAGGAAGTTGCCGGTGTAGACCTGCAACCCCGGCTCGGTCGTTGTGACGCCGAGCGTACGGCCGGTGACGGGCTCGTACACCTCGGCCGCGGGGCGCATCGCCCCCGGCGGGCCGTCGAGCACGAAGTTGTGATCGACCCCCGGCGGCGTGTTGCCCAGCTGCGCGAAATCGCGGCCCATCGGCTTGGCGGCGGTGTAATCGAACGGCGTGCCCTCCACGGGCACGATCGCCCCGGTGGGGATCAGCGCCGCGTCGCTGGGCGTATAGGCCGCGGCGAAGACGCGCAGCTCATGCCCGAGCACGTCGCCCGCCCCGCCGTCGCGCAGGTTGAAGTACGCGTGCTGCGTGAGATTGATCGGCGTGGCGCGGTCGGTCGTGGCTTCGTAGGTGATCTGCCACACCCCGCCGCTGAGCGTGTAGGTGACGGCGACGTGCACCGTGCCTGGGAATCCGTTTGCGCCGGCCGGGTCGGTGTGAGTGAGCTTAAGGGCGTTGCCTACGACGTGCGGCGTCCACAACGCGCGGTCGTACCCCGCCCCGCCGTGCAGCGTGTGTCGCCCGTTGTTGACCGGCAGCGAAAACGTTTCGCCGTCGAGCGTGAACTTGCCGTAGGCGATCCGATTGGCCACCCGCCCCACGAGCGCGCCGAAGTACGGATTGGCTTTCGACAGGTACCCCGCCACGTCCGGCAGATTCAGCGCGACATTCGCCACCCGCCCGTCACGGTCGGGCACAAGCAACTGCGTCACCACCCCACCGAGCGCGATCACCCGCATCCGGTGCGACCCGTCAGTGAGCTCGAACTGCGCCACCGCCCTGCCGTCGGGAAGACTGCCGAAATCGTCGAGCTGTTTTACGTCCGCCACGCGCTCTCCTTGTTGGGCGTGACATCATCGCCGTGGCGACGGCCGCGACAAGGTGCGATCGTCACGCTGTCGGCGGTGGCTTATGATGCCGGCCGTGGACGTGATCGATGATTCGGACGAACCCGGCGACGAGGACGACGCGTTGCGCGTCTTAAGCATCGACGACCCGCTCGCGGAACTGGCCGTCGCTGCGCGTGACCGCGTGCCGCACCTGGCGGCGATCCCCGCCACCGTGGCCGAGCGTTTGTCGGCCAAGTTCTTCGACATCCTCTGCGTCGTCCTGCTCTATGGCGCTGCGGTCCTGGTAGCAGCCCTCGTCGGATTGGTATGGCCCGTGCCGTACCCGAGCGGGCCGTTGATCTTCGTGGCCATCCACGCCGCGGTGGCGCAGGCGAATCTCCGCCCGTCCGGATCGATCGGCAAACGCAGTTTGGAACTGCACCTGCTGCTGACGACCGCCGAGACGCCGGCGAGCAGCGTGCTCGCTCTGCGCTGTCTGATGCAATACGGCCCGTTTTACGCGCTGCTCCTGATAGACGCGATTCCACAATCCTTCCGCCCGTACGCCGACTCGGCAGTCGTTGTGGCGGCGACGTGGGTGCTATGCCTGCAAATGCTGGCGAACGTCGTGTGCGTGCTGGTGACGCGGCGGGCGACCCACGACTGGGCGACCGGCACACTCGTGGGACGCATCAGCACAGCGAAGCCGCACGCGCCCTGCGGGTTTGACGTGGTGCCGGCACAACCGCGGCATGCGGGCGCGGTCGCCGCTCTCCATACGCCTGGCGAGGGTTAGGCGCGGCAAATCGATGGCGAGTGCGATGACTGCTTACGCAGCGCGACAAAGAGAAGCACACGGGAACGATTAGCGCCTCATGCCGCTCGCTGCCCCTTTTTCAGCCGCGGCCTTGAGCGCGCTCGGGCACAGCAGCAGCGCCAGAGGATTCTCCACGCCCGCGGCGGCGGCGAGGTCGTTGAGGCGCTTGAGGTCGCGTCGGCTCAGGCCCACCTGCCGGGCGACCTGGCGCGTCAGCTTTCTGGGATTGTTCAGCGGCTTGGGCTTGCCCTTGGGCGTGGCCGTTGTGCTCTCGCGGCCGAGCAGGGAGATGAGCACCACGAGAATGATGACCCCCACCACGACCAGCAGGATGTGGTTCGGATTGATCTTCTCATCGAGCGAGCTGCCGATGCTTTTGAAGACTTCGTCGGTCGTTGTTTTGGCGAGGAGCGTGGGGAGGAGCATCATGGGA
This sequence comes from Tepidisphaeraceae bacterium, assembly GCA_036387945.1. Lineage (GTDB taxonomy): Bacteria > Planctomycetota > Phycisphaerae > Tepidisphaerales > Tepidisphaeraceae > DASVSS01. The sequence goes on from DASVSS010000321.1 coordinate 17,855, forward strand.
GTTGGGAGTTGGGAGTCGGGAGTTGGAATTCAGGAGTTGGGAGTTGTTTTGGAGCGGGGAGTTATGCAAAGCGTTATCTCCAACTCCTAATTTCTAATTCCCAACTCCTGCTCCATCACGCCGCCCGCGGCATCCCGCCGCCTTTTTGCATGCTTTCGACGACGGTCTTCAGCAGGGCGGCGGCGTAGCGGCGGACTTTGAGGCTGTTGTCGGTCTGGGCGAGTCGGCCGACGTCGTGGAGCAGGTGCCACATGCCGACGTGGCGCAGCGTCCAGAGGGCGCTGATGCGGTGTTCGTCGCGGGCGTCGTGCAGCATCGCGGCGAGTTGCTCGGCGGCGGAGCCGATCTTCAGGCGGTGCAGGGCCTTGATGGCGTTGGCGCGCTCGCGGCCGTGCGGGCTGCGGGCGCGCTCGGTCAGCATCGGCACGAACTCAGCGCCGCGCTTGGACTCGAGCACTTCAATGGCGTTAGCGCGCACGCGGCCGTCGGGATCGGCGAGCACTTTTTCCAGGATCACGTTCGTCGCCTCCCCGGGCACGTCGACGAGCAGGCTGACGGCCTTGCTGCGCACGCGCGGGCTGACGTGGTTGGTCAGCTGCGCCAGCTGCTGGCGGAATTCGCCGGCCATCTCCAGGTCCTGCACCATCGTCAGGGCCCGTACGCGCGCGTCGGTCGTGCCGCCAGTGAGCATGCGGCCGAGGCGCAGCGTGGCGTCGGGCAACAGCTTGAGCATCGCCCGGCCGGCGTGGCGGCGGGCGGATTTTTCCATGCGCTCGAAGCGGTCCCAGAAGTGCTCGAACCCGACCTGCCCGATCGACCGGCCGATCACCCGGCGGACGCTGCCGGTGGCGCGCGTCATTGCACGCAGCAGCAGGTTCTCGAACTCCGGCGGGCGGCGGCGGGTGATCTCGCGGGCGGCGATGCGGGCAAGCGTTTCGTCCTCGCCGCCGAGCATGGTCTTGAGCATCTCGCACGACGCGTCGCGCGGCCGCCGGGCCGCCTGCCGCAGCACCGCCAGCTTCGCGGCGGGATCGGCGCCGACGTGCGCCAGCACCTGCTGCAGGCGCGCGTCCAGGTGCGGGTCGGTCAGGCCGCTGGCGACCAGCCACGCCGCGATGCGCCCCGCGTCGACGGGCGTTCGGGATTCGAGATCGGTCGCCAGCGTCGCCTCTTCCCACCACACGCCGCGGGTGACGCCGGTCATGCAGTTGCGCAGCTGCTGGTCGCTCAGCCAGTGCGTATGGTGCAGCAGCGCGTCCAGCACGGCGCGATCGGTGATGTGCGCGAACGCCGTAGCGAAGTTCGTGCGCAGATGGCCGTGGGAAGCGCCGAGCAAAAACGCCTCGACGTGGTCCGCCGCCGGCGGCTGCTGGAGCTTGCGCACCATCGACGCCTGCCCGCCGTGGCGCGGGGATTTGAGGATCGCCAGCGTTTTGCTCTGCGGGTGGTCGCACAGCAGTAGCGCCGCGCGGAGCAGGTCGCCGGCGTGCTTGGTGCGGGCCCAGTCGAGCGCTCGGGCGACGGCGGACTCGATCTCGGGACGCTCGGCCATGACCTCGGCGAAGGCGGTGGCGAGGTCTCCGGCGATCGTGGGGGCGCTCATCACGGTCGAATCATTGCCCGTGACCGCGGTCCCCAGGAGCGTGAGACCCGTCGCGTCGCCGGCAGAGCCGTCGGCGGCGTAGCGGTGCATCGCGCGGCAGCGCGTGTTCACCCACCGTGCCATGTCCAGCAACGCGCTGCTGGCGGCGGCAGAGAGTTCTTCGTCGCTGTCGCGCAAGTTTTCCAGCAGCACGTACGACAGCTTGCCCAGCCGCGCCGCGGCGATCACGTTCATCGCCGCCAGCCGCGGCGGCTTGCCCTGCCCGCGGCCGGCGTCGCCGAGGACGAAATAGAACGCGCGGGCGTTGGCGACCACCCGGCGCTGGACGTTGGGCGCCAAGGCCGCGAACTGCTTGAGAACGCCCGTCAGGCCGCGGGCGTGGCCGCGGCGGATAAGCGCCTCCAGGGCCTGCATCTGCTCGTGCTCGTTGCCGATCCGCAACGCCTCGACGAGCACGTCGTCGGCGGCCTCGTTGGGGCTCGTCAGCAGGAGGCCTAGCAACTTCTGGAGCTTCACCGGATTGTTATCGGACGTTTGCGAGGCGGGGCTTGAGAATTCGTTTCGAGTGAACGCAGGACAAAAAATGAACCGCAGAGACGCCGAGAAGCGCGGAGAGCCGGTGTGCGTCCTCGCGCTCCCTTTGTGATTGCATTTGTTTTTGGTTCGGGATACGTGGTGTGGGCGTCCCGCCCGCCAGGAAAACGAAGGCGGGCGAGGACGCCCATCCCACCTTCGCGATCTTCGCGTCGCGAGTCCCACATGCGGTCGCAGGGGCGCTCTCCGCGTCTCTGCGGTTCCTTCCTCCGGTCCGCGCGTCCGCGGCGACTTCGTTTAGAGCCTATGGTCCCAACTTCACGAGGTTGTCGCGGTGGACGACTTCGTCGTACGCGCGGTCGCCCAGGAGCGTGCGGACTTCGGCGGAGCGTTTGCCCTGGATCGCGCGGAGATCGGTCGCGCTGTAGTTCGTCAGGCCGTGGGCGATGGGCATGTGGGCGTCGGGAAGGACGCGCTGGATCTGAATGACGTCTCCCTTTTCGAACTCACCGTCGACGTCGATGATCCCCGCCGGCAGGAGCGAGACGTCGCGCTCGACGATCGCCCGCGCCGCGCCTTCATCGACGGTCACGCGGCCGTGCGGGCGGGCGGCGCCGATCCAGCGGGCGCGGCTGCGCGTGCGGCCGGTGCGGCGCGGGAGGAACAGCGTGCCGAGGTCCTGGCCCTCGATGACGCGCAGCAGCACGTCGGGCGTGCGGCCGTGGGCGACGACGAGGCACTCGCCGGCCCGGGTGACCATGCGGGCGGCCTCGAACTTACTTGCCATCCCGCCCTTGCCGGCGGCGCTTTTCTCGATCCGCACCAGGTCGGCGGCGGTGTCGGCGCTTTCGATCGTGGCGACGGTGTTGCCGTCGGCGTCGAGCACGCCGTCGACGTTGCTCAGGATCACCAGCACGTCCGCCCGCAGCGCCACCGCGACGCTGGCGGCAAGGATGTCGTTATCGCCGAAGCTGATGCGCACGATCTCGTCGGTGCTGATGGTGTCGTTCTCGTTCACCACCGGCACGGCGCCGAGTTCGTGCAGGGCGTGGATCGTGTTGCGCAGGTTCAGGAAGCGCTTGCGCGCGTCGATGTCTTCGCGCGTCAGCAGCACCTGCGCCGCGTGCAGGGCGTGCGGGGCGAAGGCCTCGGCCCAGGCGTCCATCAGCCGCCGCTGCCCGACGGCGGCGACGGCCTGCAGCGTCGCCAGGTCCGCCGGCCGCTTCGGCAGGTTCAGCTCGGCCATCCCCGCGCTGACCGCCCCGCTGCTGACGACCGTCACGGCCACGCCGGCGTCGGTAAGAGTTTTGATTTGTTTCGCGACGCTTGCGATATAAGCGGTGTCGAGACGTCGGGCCTGGTCGCTTAGAACGGCGCTACCGAGCTTGACGACGAGTGAGCGGGTGGATTTGAGCGATTCGCGCATGAGAGAGTGGGCGGCAGGTTAACGCAGATGGGCGAGGATCAAAACGGGAGCCACGAGAGGGTGAGGTTTGCGTACGCCGATGACGATAATGAATGCCTATTTCCGGTCCCTCCCCTACAGGGGATGCTAGGTGGGGGCGGCCATCGACCTGCAACAGCGGCCCGATGATGCCAGAGAGGCAAACCCCTCGCCCGGTACTCCGGGAGAGGGTAGGGAGAGGGCTTGAGCGTGGAAGCGCTGACATTGCGATGAGGCGTCGGCCCGCCCCCACCTAACCTCCCCCGGAGGGGGAGGAACCGGATCGCGGCGCTTTCTTGTGGTGTGATGTTTACGGCGCTGCGACGTGGAAGACGTTGCCTGGCGGGGTGGGGGGGAAGCCGGGGCCGGGATTGGGTCCCGGGCGGCGGTTGCTTGCCGAGACGGCGAAGACGACGATCAGGAAGACGTAGACCGCATATCCCAGGGCCGTGACGGCGGTCATGACGTAGCCGCAGATCAGGCCGGTGAGGGCCATGCCGTCGCCGCCGCCCTGGCCGCGGCGGATCTGGGCGCGGGCGATGTGGCCGAAGATGATCGCCAGGATGCCCGGCACGACGAAGCACGACAACGGCACCGACGTGACGCCGCACACCAGGCTTGCGATCGCCATGCCGTTGTTGGGCACGGGGGCGTTGGCGTACGTCTGCTGGTAGCCCACAGGCCCGTACCCCTGCGGCTGCTGCGGGGCAGGATCGACTACCGCCGTGCCCGCCGCCACGCCTGCCGCCACGGCCCCGCCGTCCCCGGCAAGCTCGGGCACCTGCGACGCCGGCAGCCAACTCGCCATCCCTTCGCGCCACACGAGCGTATGCGGCGCGAGTTTCAGAGCCTTGAATTCCTCGGCCGACACCGGCCCGAGCTGATCGGCGCCGTTATGAGAGTAGTAGTATTGCAAGAAGTGGTCCTTCCGGCGGCTATCTTGCGGGAGGGAACGGCGATGTTCAATGGAGAAGGAATTAGTGGTTAGGAGTTAGGAGTTAGTGAAAAACGCCCACCGCGCGGCGTCTTCCACTAACTCCTAACCACTAATTCCTAACTCCTCCCCTCCCCCTCAGGCCGCTTCCGCGATCGGCAGCACGTCGCCGCGGCGGAGGGCGGCTTTCTTGATGCGGCGCATCCGGCCGACGGTCTGCTGGTCGAGGCTGGCGCGACGCTCGCGCTGCTGGGCGGCGGCTTCGACGGCGGTGGCGGCGTCAGGGGCGTAGAGGTCAGCGCCGATCTCTTCGGCCAGACCTTCGGCCCGCTTGTAGATGCCGCCGCAGCACATCACCTGCATGTCCGGGCAGCTGTTGACGTCCCGCAGGTAGTCAAACAGCTTCCGCACCGCCGGCACGCCGCTGGGCAGGGTGGCGAACATCACCAGCAGTTCCGGGCGGAACTCGCCGAGCATTTTCAGCACTTCGTCGTTGGGCACGCCCCCGCCGCCGAAGCGCACGGTGTAGCCGGCGGATTCGAAGAGGTCGGCGGTGATCTGCCCGCCGAGTTCTTCGGGCTCGGCGTCGCCGCAAAGGATCAGCACGCGGCGGTCGTTCTTGGGGCTCATCGGCAGCTTGGCCGAAAGCTGGTCGGTCATCTGCCGGTTCAGCCGGGTCGCCAGGTTCATCTGCATCTGGGTGATGCGGTCTTCCTTGTACATCGCCTGGATCGTTTCCATCGTCGGCCAGACGATTTCCGAGAGCATCACGCCCGGCTGCATGCCGGTGGTGAGGGCTTTATCGACGATCCCACGGACGCTTTCGCGGTCGCCGGTGAGAAGCTGTTCGAGGTACGACTGGGCCAGGCGGCTGGTGGCAAGGATGGGCGTGAGCGACATGACGATCTCCGGGGGTTAGGTCTGTTGACCGATGATTACTGTGTCCGAACACGATCCGTCGTTCGATCCCACGCGGTCATCCTTGCCGCGGCCGTCGTCGCCAGTGTTAAGCTGGATAAGATGACAAGAGAAGTATCGCCAAAACCGGTCGAAAATCTTTACCCATTTTAACAAGCCATCTTTCCCATTTTATAATTGAACAGGACAGACCAACCGACTAGATTGATGTTTATGGCGCAAATCGGCCTCTACGAAGCGAAAATGCGGCTATCGGAACTGGCGAAGCGGGTCAGCGAGACAGGCGAACCGATCACCCTGACCAAACGCGGCAAGCCGTTTGTCGATCTGGTGCCGCACATCAACCCCGATGAGGTGGAGCGGCGCGGGCGTATGACGAAATGGCTGGCGGAGTTGTCGGAGTTCCACAAAGCTCACCCGAGTCCGAAGGAAGGCATAGACCAGCTTCTGGCCGACATCGCCGAAGGCCGGAATCGACTGGCGGACCGATGACCTCGATCGTGGTCGACGCCAGCGCGGTGCTTGCCGTGATTATGCACGAGCACTTGGACGCAGCGAAGGTAGCGAATTGTTTCGCCAATTATGCGCCGATCGCTCCGTGGCTGTGGCGGTTGGAAGTGACGAATGCCTTGCTGGTCAAAGAGCGCCGCAAGCTTTTGACCAGTGACACCATTTCCGAACATTTGCGCCGCGTTGACGCCTTTCCCGTAGAGTTGATCTCGCCCGAAGCGACGTTGGGCGCCGCCAAACTCGCCGATTTCGCCCGCCCGTACCAGCTCACCGCATATGACGCGACGTATCTCGACCTGGCGATTCGACGAAATCTTCCCCTGTGTACGCTCGACAGCAACCTGCGCATCGCGGCCGCCCGGGCGGGCGTCGTGGTTCTTCCTTAAGACGTGTCCTTAACGGTCGTTGCCCGATGCGTTCAACGTCGCCATTCGTAGGGTGCGGTTCACCGCACCATTCATGGCCCCGGCAGGCGGTCTTCCGAGTAACGACCGACGATTTACGCAACGCGAAATGAACAAACGAACCCACCGACCGGCGTAACTCCTTCCCGAACCAATTCTTGTTGCCGTGGGTTCGTTTCGCGGCGGCGTTTGAGCGTGGCGGCGTTCACGGGGATACTTCTCTCATGCGAAACCGACTGGCGATCGTGGTCTGGGCGTTGATCCTTCTGGCGGTCGGCGGCGGGCTGTTCTGGGCGGCGGGGAAATTCGCGCGGGTGGAAAAAACGCGCGTCCAAACCCAGGCGCAGCGGCCGACGGTGACGCTCACGCGGCCGGCGGCGGGGGCGACGGACGTGCCGCCGGTGACGGGGATCGGGGCCGACGTGCGGCTCGTTGGCACCGCCGGGGTTGATCCCGCGACGCTCGCGGGCGTCACGCTCAAGCGCGTGCGCGACGGCGTCGCCGTCGCCGTGCGGGCCAACACCACCGGATCGGGCGACGCCCTTGTGCTCAAGCCGATCGAGCCGCTTGAGACCGGCACGGAGTACGAATACAGCGTCAGCGAAGCCGTTAAAGACACCGCCGGGGCGACGTTCGCGCCGTTTTCAATGCGGTTCACGACGGCAAAGGATTTCAAGGTCGACGCCTACCCGGCGGCGTTCGAGAAAGTCGATCTGCCCGGCACGAAGCAGGAGCAAAACGCCTACACCGGGCTGGCGATCGGGCCCGACGGCCTGCTGTATGCCGGCAGCTTCGGCGGGGTGATTTACCGCTTCGGCATCGAGGCCGACGGCACGCTCTCGCCGCGCGAGCGGGTGATGAGCGTGTTCGCCGCCAACAACGGCCCGCGGCTGATTACGGGAATCGCCTTCGACCCGGGCTCGGATAAGGCCCGCCCGATCCTCTGGGTCAACCACGGGCAGATGGTGCCGCCGAACGATAAGGGCAAGATCGAAGGCGCCGCGGATTGGACGGGCAAGCTCTCACGGCTCAGCGGGCCAGACCTTCAGACTTGCGACGACGTCCTCGTCGGCCTGCCGCGGGCGTATAAGGATCACCTGAATTTCCAGATCGCGTTCGACAAAGAGGGCGGCCTGTACTTCACGCAGGGCAGCCATACGAGCGTCGGCGACGTGGACCAGAAATGGGGTTACCGCCCCGAGCACAAGCTCACCGCCGCGGTATTGCGGCTCGACACCACGCGCGTCCGCCCGCCGGGCAATTCTGCCATTGGCTCGACCCGCGCCAAGACGCTCGTGAACACCCCGATCGACGTGCAGACCGACGAAGGCAAATCCTACGACCCCGCCGCGGCCGACGCGCCGCTGAAGGTCTTCGCCACCGGCGTGCGCAGCGGCTACGACCTGCTGCAGCACCGCAACGGACACCTGTACAGCGGCATCAACGGCGCCGCGGGCAATGAAGGCAACACCCCCGCCGCCCCGGACGGCCGCGTCGTGGCGGTCCGCGATCTCAAGACCACGACCGACGACGTGCTGATCCGGATCGAGCCCGGCGGCTATTACGGGCACCCCAACCCGACGCGCGGCGAGTACGTCCTCAACGGCGGCAACCCCACCGCGGGGGCCGACGCGATGGAAGTCGCCGAGTACCCCGTCGGCACGCGGCCGGAAAAAACGTACCGCCGCCCTGCTTATGTGTTCGGGAAAAACTACAGCCCCAACGGCCTGATCGAGTACGTCGCCCCCGGCTCGCCGCTCGACGGGCACATCCTTGTCACCCGCTATAGCGACGGAAAGGACGTGATCGCCCTTAAGCTCAACGCCGCCGGCGACGTGAGCGAAGTCGTCACCGGACTCAGCGGCCTGACGGGCCTGCGCGACCCGCTCGATTTGATCCAGCGCCCCGGCACGGGCGATTTATACGTCGCCGAATACAGCGGAGGGGCGATCACGCTGCTGCGCAACGTGCCCAAGACCGACAGCACCGCGGCACAAGTCACCACCGTCGCCCCGCTGCCGTGAGGGCCGCGCCGCATCCTGCCACGCCATGCGATTGCGCGGTCTGTGGAGAATTTAATTTCGTCGTCACCGACACTTGGTCTTTGCCTCTGCAATAATCAGATCGGCACGAACACCCATTCACGCATCAACCGGAGACCAATCATGCGAAGCGACCGCGACACCGCCGACAATAGCCACCAGGCCGAAAACCTTGAAAAACTGCGCCAAGGCGCTCTGCTCGGCGCCGCCGTCATCGGCGGAGGGATCGTGCTGCGGGGCCTGCTCGTACACCGCCGGGCGATCACACGGATGGCCGTGCTCGGCACGGGGGCGGCGCTGCTCCGGCACTGGCTCGCCGACACCATGCCCCAGGAAGGCCGCGCCCGGCGTGTAGACCGCCTGGACATGGGATCCCCGAGCTACCGCGGCGACGACGCCGGCAGCGCGCAAACGCCCAAAGACGCCGTCGACGAAGCCGCCATGGAATCCTTCCCCGCCAGCGACCCCCCGGCGTCGTACCGCCGCGCTTGAGGACGGCCGGATTCATGCTTCCGACGCAATCTGTAGCGGCGACGCATGCGTCGCGTTCATCGCGGAGCGACGAAATCACGCTTCATCCGCGAGGTCCAATTCGATGCTGCGCATCGAACGCCGGGTGCCACGGTTTGGTGCCCCAAGCCGTGGCACCCGGACGGGCCTAAATGAATCTGAGGTGCCGGCTGACAAGGCAAGAATGACTGTCAGCACCGTCCCGCGCCTTCGGGCCGTATGGCCTTGGCACTTCAGCCCGGCGCTCCGCTTTTGCTGTACCCCGCTGTGCGGTAGCCGGCGGCTTCGATGCGTTCCACGAGGCGGGCGATGTCGATTTTGCCGGCGTCGAACAGCACCGAGGCCTGCCCGGACAGGAAATCGACTTCGACTTCGTTCACGCCGTCTTCCTGGCCGAGAGAGGTTTGGATCTTTTCCTCGCACCGATGACAGTGCATGCCTTCGATGCGGATGATCGCGAGTTGGTCTTGCGTCACGTTTTGTCCCATGGCACGTCTCCCGCCGGTGCGTCCGCCACGTCCGTCCTGCGACGTGCGTCTGTTGGAGTGTAGCGGCCGGCCGCGCCGTTGGTCGAGTCCCAATTCGGGAAACTCTTTCTCCGGCAACCGGGTTTCCCGGTCCGCCGGCGTGCCTGCCCGGCAAGGGCGTGGGTGGGGCTTTGGGGCGGCGGCTTATCCGAAATGCCGCACCCCGGGGGCCATTTTTTCGCGTGCGTCGGCCCCGGTTTCGTGCAACAATGCGGATGTTGGGAAGTCTTTCACTCATGTTCGGACGTGTCGGCATCTTCGTCATCCTGACCGCCGTGACCGCCCTGCGGGCGGCGCCGTCGTACGTCGACACCCAAAGCGTCGGCGGCTCCGCCGAGACGCCTAGCGCCCCGCACTCGGTGCCGACGCAGTTGGTCGAGCCCGACGGCCTGCCCCGCCCGGCGGCGGAGTATGCGGCCCCCGCCCTCACGCCCGGCGTGATCGATTCCGCCTGGCCCGCCGACGCCGAGCCCGCCTGGGCCGCCCAGGCCGGCGAATGGACCGGCCAGAACGGCCCGGCGATTAGCCTCTCGCGCCTCGGCGGCACTGAGCTCGCCTCCACCGGCCCCGCCGTCCCGATGGCCGAGCCCCCCGCCGCCGTCCCCCTCCCCGGCGCCCTTGTCGGCGGCACGCTCACGCTCGCCGGCGTCGCCGCCGCCTACTACGTCCGTCGCCGCCAGCAATTGCGATAAGCCGGCGCACGGCATAGCTTCGATGGCCGATATGCTCGTCCTGATCGATAACTACGATTCGTTCACCTACAACCTGGTCCAGACCTTCGGCCAAGTCAGCCCCGGCTTGCGGATCGAAGTCTTCCGCAACGACAAGGTCACCGTCGCCGAGATCGAGGCCCTCCGCCCGACCCACGTCTGCATCAGCCCCGGCCCCTGCTCGCCCGCCGAGGCCGGCATCAGCAACGACGTCCTGCGCCACTTCGCCCCCAAGCTGCCGGTGCTGGGCGTCTGCCTCGGCCACCAGTGCATCGGCCACGTCTACGGCGGCGTCGTCGAACGCGCCGCCCGCCTCATGCACGGCAAGACCGACCAGATCCACCACGACGGCAAAGCCATCTACACCGGCATGCCCAGCCCCTTCACCGCCACCCGCTACCACTCGCTCATCATCCGCAACGACTCCCTGCCGAGCGACGACTTCGACGTCGTCGCTTGGACGGATCAAAACGAGATCATGGGCGTCCGCCACAAAACCTGGCCCCTCGAAGGCGTGCAATACCACCCGGAAAGCTTTCTCACCGACAACGGCGCACAACTGCTGGCGAATTTTTTGAAGAAATGACCGACCCGCCAACAAAGCATCGCCCGTTCCTCAACCGCAAATTCGCGATCGCGATCGCGGCGGCCATCGTCATCGTCGCCGCCGTCTACCCCTTCAGCCCCGCCGGCGTGCAGGCCCGCAAGATGCGGACGATGGAAGATTTTTGGCGCCAATTTGCGTGAGCAACTCGCCGACGACCCGCGGTTCGCCAACTTGAGGGGCGGAGTGGTCACAAACGTGAGCCTTGTTGTTCGAATGGACGAAGCAGTTGATGAAGATGCGTGGCAGAAATTGGTCCGAACGATCGAGGCACAACATGCCGCTTATCAGCGGCTCTCGCCGATCAGCGTCCTGGGCGGGCTCGGATCGGAAGACCGGCGCAGCCACACGTTCGACGGCAAATAATCAAGCCGCCGGCGTCTTCTCGAAATAGCGCACGCCGTCGATGTCTTTGAAATCCGCGTCCTGCGTCCAAAGCTCGGCGCCGTAAACGCGGGCAGTGGCGAGGATGATCGCGTCGCCCGTGCCCAGACCATGCACGGCCGAAACTTCCGCGGCAGCAAGGGCAATTTCCTGGGTCAGGTCGGCGGTCTCGGGGGCGGTCATCAGGAAGATTGCCGCCCCGATCGCGTCGTCATTGGCCAATCGGCGCAAAACGCGGATGACTTCAAAGAAGATGATAGAAGGTACAAGAAGGTCGTCCGTGTTCTCCAACGCCGCCCGAAAATTCGTCCCTCCCGGCCCCGCCAGGAAGTGTTCGAGCCACCCGGACGAATCGACGACGATCATCGGTATTTGTCCTGCTTGTCACGGATCGTTGCGAAGTCGACCTTTGCCCCCCGAATGATTCCGAAGGCCGATTCGACGCTGATGGCGGGCGTTAAAATGACGCCCCGTCCTGTTCGCATAAAGGCGATCTCAACACCCAGCGGGAGACCGAGTTTCCTCCGCACATCGTCGGGAAGATCGATGCGGTACTTGTTTTCGCGCTTAGTCGCGGTGTCCATAAAACCGTCCTCTTACCGAAAAGTTTACCACCCGGTCGGTACCCGACCAACTTGTTTCCGTACAATTGACTAACTCACATGGCCAAAGCCCGCACCCAATTCATCTGCAACAACTGCGGCAGCACGTTCCCGAAGTGGTTCGGCAAGTGCACCGACTGCGGCACCTGGGACTCGCTCGAACCCGCCGCCGTCGCCACGCCTGACAAGCACCGCCCGGCCGGGCCGGCCGCGACGGCGGACCTGGCGCGCGGGGCCGAGGCGCTGAAGCTCAGCGAGATCGACGAGTCGGCGATCGAGCGCATCCCCACCGGCATCGGCGAGTTCGACCGCATCCTCGGCGGCGGGATCGTGCCGGGTTCGGCCACGCTCGTCGGCGGGGAGCCGGGGATCGGGAAGTCGACACTGCTGCTGCAGGTGGCGGGGCTGTTGTCACGCGGCAGGGACAAGGGTTGGGGGTTCAGGGTTCAGGGTTCAGGCAATGTAGTCGGCCGAAGCAGCGATTCTTCTGCCCCCGAACCCCGAACCCTGAACCCTGAACCCTCGTCCTCCGTCCTCTACGTCACCAGCGAAGAGAGTGCCCGCCAGACGAAGCTCCGCGCCGAGCGGATCGCCATCGCCAGCCCCGACCTGCGCATCCTGGCCGAGACCAACATCGAGCGCATCCGCCACCAGATCGAGAAGCACAAGCCCGACGTGGTGATCGTCGATTCGATCCAGATGATCTACAAGCCGGGCCTGCCGGCCGCGCCGGGGTCGGTGACCCAGTTGCGCGACTGCTGCATGGAGCTGGTGTACCTCGCCAAATCCACCGGCACGGCCGTCATCGTCGTCGGGCACGTCACCAAGGCCGGCACGCTCGCGGGGCCGAAGATCATCGAGCACATCGTCGATACGGTCGTCTATTTCGAAGGTGATCGGTTTCACTCGCACCGCATCGTCCGCTGCGTGAAGAACCGCTTCGGCAGCACGCACGAAGTCGGCGTTTTTGAGATGACCGGCGACGGTCTGACCGAAGTGACCGACCCGTCGCAGCTGTTCTTCAACCAGCACACCGAGGCCACCAGCGGCACGCTGCTGACCGCCGCCATGCAGGGCAGCCGCGTGATGGTGCTGGAAGTGCAGGCGCTGACGGCCAGCAGCGTAATCGGCGCCGCCAAGCGTAAGACCAGCGGCGTGAGCAACGACCGCGTGAGCATGATCCTGGCCGTTCTCGAAAAGCGCTGCGAACTGAAGCTGGCGGCCGAAGACGTGTTCGTGAACATCGCCGGCGGCGTGAAGGTCATCGAACCGGCCGCCGATCTGGCCATCGCCCTGGCCATCGCCAGCGCCCACATCAATCGCCCCGTCGCACCGGGCACGCTGGCCCTGGGCGAACTCGGCTTAGGCGGCGAAGTGCGGCCGCTGCCGCACTTGGACGCGCGTTTAAAAGAAGCCAGCCGCCTGGGCGCGAGCCAAGCCATCGTCCCGCCGATGGGCAAAAGCGTGCCGACGCTCAAAGGCATGGCGCTGCATGAAGTGCGGCGCGTGAACCAGGCGCTGGCGGCGTTATAGACATCTTCGCAATGCAACGGTCGGATTCGCCGAAGCTACAAGACTCGGTTATCGCGTGAGGATAGGAACGCCGCGGCTCAAGCCCGTCGGCGGCGTTTAACCAATAAGGCGGCAACGCCGACGACGGCCAAGGCGGTCGGTTCGGGGACTTGGATCAGGAACGATCGGCCGTACGCCGCCGTCGGGCCGGTGCCGTCGGGATCGAACATGCCGACGCCCGCGATGTAGCCGCTGTCAGTGATGGAGTCGGCCTCGATCAGCCGCCAGCCGCTGGTCGGGTCGATCAGGGTGTTCAAGTCGACGGCCACGCCGTCCAGGCCCCACAGCACCGCGATGCCGTCGCTGCTATTCGAGTTCGGGCGCTGCACGCCGACGGCTAGGCCGGCGCTGTTGACGCCTAGGGCCCAGGCCGACGTGGTATCGGTCGGCGTGCCGAGCAGGCCC
>DASVSS010000322.1:0-3263 GCA_036387945.1 Tepidisphaeraceae bacterium
GAGGTTGTCCAAGGCGCCGACATGTTCGGCCCGACACTGGCTGTCGCCGGTGCCGGCGTCAGCAATGCGGGTCGGCCTCGCCTGCCCATCCGCCTGATGATCGCGCTGCTGTACCTGAAGCACGCCTACAACGAGAGCGACGAGTCTCTGGTGGAGCGCTGGGCGCAGGACGTCTACTTCCAGTTCTTCAGCGGCCAGGTCTACTTCGAGCCGCGCCTGCTGCGTATTTCAGCGATCGTGGACGCCCATTTCAGGCTGATCGTGGACGGCGAATCGACGTCGTCGGGGCGGGGCTGGGGGAAGCGCGCAAGAACTGGTTTGACTGTAGCGGAATCGTCCACGATCGGCCTGAAACGCGTTGACCCGGACGCTGCTTGAATGGGCTGGTCGGGACGGACTTGCATCTCTTCGAGGCCCCTGCCAGGCCGCCGGAGGCGCCCCGACCGAGTCCGCTTGCGGGCGCGGTCAACGCTCGTTCGCGGCCGGTGAGGGTGTGCGTCATGACGCTGCCGCATCGGCCGTCTCCCGCAGCGACTTCGTCGCCTTCAGCTCGATCTTGTGGCTGGCGTGCACGACGCGGTCGAGGATGGCGTCGGCGAGCGTTGGGTCGTTCAGATACGTGTGCCAGGCCTTGACCGGCAGCTGGCTCGTGATGAGCGTCGATCGCGTGCCGACACGGTCGTCGAGCAGCTCGAGCAGGTCGTTGCGTTCGGCCGCACCGATCGGCGAGATGGCGAAGTCGTCGATCACGAGCAAGTCGATCCGGGCGAGTTGCGCCAGGCGCCGGGCGAAGCTGCCATCGCCGTGGGCGACTTGCAGTTCGTCGAAGAGCCGGGCTGCCCGCACGTACAGCACCGACGATCCGTTGCGCGCGGCCTGGTGTGCGAGCGCGCACGCCAGCCACGTCTTGCCGCTGCCTGTCGCGCCGGTGATCAGCAGGTTGCGCGCGTGGCGCAGCCACTCGCCACCGGCCAGCGCCATGACGAGGCTGCGGTCCAGGCCACGGCTGGTGCGCCAGTCGATGTCTTCGATGCAGGCACCGCTCGCCTTGAGCTTGCCGGCCTTGAGCAGTCGGCTGACGCGGCGGTCGTCGCGCCAGGCGACTTCGCGCTGCACGAGCAGTGTCAGCCGGTCGTCGAAGGAGAGTGCCGCGGCAGCGGCACTGCTGGCCTGGTCTTCGATGGCGCGCAGCATGCCGTCCAGGCGTAGCGCCCGCAGTTGGTCGAGGGTGTGGTCGTTGAGCATTGGGCGTCCTTCGTCGTGAGTGATCGGTGTCAGTGGTGGCGTCAGTGGTGGCGTCAGTGGTAGTAGCCGGGCCCGCGCACGTTCTCGTGCTCGACGGTCGGGTTGGCCGTGGACTGCGGTGCAGGCTGCCGGTCAAGGCCGCTCTTCAAGATGTTGGTGATGCTGCGCAGGTAAGGCGCGCGGATCGACATGGCGCGCGTGCAGGCAGCCTCCAGGCGTTCGGCCGAGTACCGCCGAACGAGTGCCAGCAAGCCGAGGCAAGCGCGGTAGCCCTGCTCCGGATGCAGCCGGTGTTCGAGCTGCCAGGTCACCACCGCGCCGGTAGCCACACCGATCGACAGGCCCCAGGCGACGAGCTTCGCCGGCGTCCACTGCAGGTGCGCACGGTGCGACGCGGGCATGTGCTCCGGCGTGGTCGTGAAGCCGCCCGCCACCGCGCTCACGGCATGGCCGGCCACGCGCTGGTTGACAGCGAAGCACTCGAGCAGTGCGCCGGTGACGCGCACATCGATCCGGTCGCCGACGAGGCGGTGCGGGACGCTGTAGTAGTGGCCGTCGATCTCAACGTGGTAGTCGATGTTGACCTTGGCCGTCTTCCAGCGGCCGATGACGAATCGGGCAGCCGGCAGAGGCCGCAGCACCGGGGCGTCGAGCAACTCGAAGGCGCTGCGGCGGCAGCCGGGCAGCTTCTTGAAGGGCCGCAGGTTCAACGAGGCCAGCAACTCGGCGATGGCCACGTTGAGTTCGCCGAGGCTGAAGAAGCGGCGATGCCGAAGGCGCGCGAGGATCCAGCGCTGCACCAGCAGCACCGCGGCCTCGACCTTGGGCTTGTCGCGCGGGTGCGCCGGTCGCGCGGGCAGCACCGCGCAGCCGTAGTGCTGCGCAAACTCTTCATAGAGGCGGTTGGGTTCGGGGTCGTGGCGGTCGGGCGTCTTGATCAATGCCCGGGTCTGGTCCGGCACGATCAGACGCGGGGCGCCGCCGAAGAACTCGAGCGCCAGCACCTGCGCGCCGATCCAGTCGGCGGTGGTCTGGCGCGGCGTCGCGCAGGCGAATGTGTAGTTCGACGCGCCGAGCGTGGCCACGAAGATCTGCGCCCGGATGACTTCGCCGGTGGCCGCATCGACAACCGCCACACTGTCGCCGGCGTAGTCGACGAAGAGCTTCTCGCCGGCGACGTGCACCTGGCGCATCGAGCGCTGCTGGCGCTCGGCGTACTCGCGGTACTTGATGCAGAAGCTCGTGTACTTGTACGCCGCGGCGTCACCGGCGGCGGTGGCGTACTCCTCCCACAGCAGCATCCGCGTGACACCCGGGCGCTTCAACTCCTGGTGGATGCGGGCGAAGTCGGGCGCGAGCTGATCGCTCGAGCGCGGCACCGGCGGGCGGTACAGGCGCGCTTCGAGCGCGGCGTCGTCGAGCGTGTCGGCCACCGCGCAGTCGACGCCGGCCACGCGTGCGAGCAGCACGTACTTGCCGACCGCGCTCTTGGAAATCTTGAGCGCCCGGCCGACCTCGCCGTAGCTCAACCCGGCCTGCAGGTGCAGGCGCAACGTCTCTCGGATTCTGCGCATCGTGACTCTGTTGGTTGGCATCGGGCTGGGACCCCATAAAGGGTCGAGCCTGAGGCCCTCAGAAGATCACTTGCGAGCCACCCCGTCGTCCACGATGGCGCTGAAAACAGCGTCCACGATCAGACTGAAATGCCGTCCACAGTCACGCCGAAACCTCGTCCACGATTACCGTGAAACGGCGTCCACGATGGGCTGAAATACGCAGTCAGTCGATTGCGCTTCGCGCAGCCGTGCTGCGCCGGGCAGTCAGTCGCTTTTATTCGTCGTTTGCCAAGACGGCTGCCAGAAGTCACCGGCGCAGTACACGGATGAACAAGCAACTGTCCCGTCGGCAGCCATGATGGTTTCTTGACTCAAGGCAGCCTTGGGTAGCCGCGATCGCATGCTGGCTGTTGCCGATCAAAAGTTGGCCCGCAGAGCATTTCTGCGAGAAGATCGGTCCCG
>DASVSS010000323.1:0-21239 GCA_036387945.1 Tepidisphaeraceae bacterium
CAAAATCTGCCCGGTGCGCTCGTGGTACAGCTTGCCGAACATTTTTGGGAACCAGTAGTACATGCCGCCCAGGAAGGCGAACAGCGTGCTGCCCATCATGACGTAGTGGAAGTGGGCGACGACGAAGTAGGTGTCGTGCAGGGGGATGTCGGTCGCCATCGCAGCCAGGGGCAGGCCGGTCAGGCCGCCGACGGTGAACAGGCCGATGAAGCCCAGGGCGTAGAGCAGCGGGGTCTTCAGACGCAGGCTGCCGCCGTACATCGTGCCGAGCCAGTTGAAGACCTTGATCGCCGACGGGATGGCGATGAAGAACGTGATGGCCGAAAAGATCGCATTGGCCAGGGCTGACTGGCCGCTGACGAACATGTGGTGGCCCCACACCAGGAAGCCCAGCAGCGCGATCGCCAGCGACGACAGCGCGATGAACTTGTAGCCGAACAGATGCTTGCGGCTGAACGCGCCGACAAGCTCGGATATCACGCCCAGGCCCGGCAGGATCATGATGTACACCGCCGGGTGGCTGTAGAACCAGAAGAAGTGCTGGTACAGCACCGGGTCGCCGCCGTAGGCGGGGTCGAAGATGCCGATCTGCAGCGCCCGCTCAGCAATCAGCAGCAGCAGCGTGATCGCCAGCACGGGGGTGGCGAGGATCTGGATGATGCTCGTGCTGTACAAGGCCCACAGGAACAGGGGCATCTTGAACCACGTCATGCCGCGGGGGCGCAGCGTGTGGATCGTGGCGATGAAGTTCAGGCCGGTGAGGATCGAAGAGAAGCCGAGGATAAACGCCCCGAACGTCGCCTGGATCACGCCCGAGGAGGTCGTGGTGCTGTACGGGGTGTAGAACGTCCAGCCGGTGTCCAGGCCGTAGGGGATGAGGAAGTTCAGGATCGGCTGCTGCGACGGATCAATGGCGATATACGACCGCACGACGCCGCCGAGCAGCACCCAGGTGAAGAAGACCGCGCCGGTCACCCAGAGGTAGAAGCTCAGCAGGTTCAGCCGGGGGAAGGCCACGTCCTTGGCGCCGAGCATCAGCGGCAGCACGAAGTTGCCGAGGATGGCGGGGATCGAGGGGATGATGAACAAAAACACCATCACCGCGCCGTGCAGGGTGAACATGTGATTGTAGAAATCCCACGCCGCGGCCTCGTTGCCCGGGACGAATAGCGGGCCCGGGGCCAGCAGTTCGGTGCGCATCATCATGGCGAACACGCCGCCGAGGAAGAAGGCGATGAGAATGCCGACCATGTACATCAGGCCGATGCGCTTATGGTCGAGCGTGAGGGCCCACGACCGGAAGGTCGAGCCGTGGGTGAGGTAATTGTCCGGCTTGGCGTCAGGCGACGCCGGGCTGGCGTAGGGGACGGTCGGATTGACGGTGGACATAACGACTCCTGCTGGTCTCTATCTTATATCTCGCTCTTATATCTCGCTCGTGCCCTGGCCACTGAAGTGGCCAGGCCGGTGTGGTCGCGGGCGACCGTCTTGTCCCTCTCCCGGTACTCAGGGGGAGGGTAGGTGGGAGCCTAGAGCGTCGAGACGTTCGAAACGCCTGGAACACGCAAGCACTCCTGCCGACACTCTCCCATACCGCGACGGGAGAGGGAATAGCACAGTCGGTCACATCCGCCGCCCGACATCAGACAAGGCCCGTCAGCGTCCTCGCAGGGACTGCGATCGCTCTACTTCGGCGCTTCTTTCTTTTCTTCCTTCGGCAGCGGCTTGTCGAGTTCGCCGGCGTCGCCTTTGAAGTTCTGGCTGATCGACTTCTGATAATTGATGATCGCCGTCAGACTGCGGTCGCTGAGCTTGCCGGCGTATGAAGGCATCCCCCCGCCGTAGCCCTCCACGATCTCCTTTTGCGGGGCGATGATCGACTCGCGGATGTAATCTTCGTCGGCGACGCGCGTCTGGCCGTTGGTGAACTTGCGCTGGCTGCCGAACAAATCCTTCCACGTCGGGCCGACGTTCTTGGTGCCGTCGACGCTGTGGCACTGGATACAGCCGCTGCGGTTGGCGATCGTGTAGCCGACCTCGGTGGTCTTGGGCGGGTTGCCGTCCTTGTCGGGGCGGAACGGATCGCTGATGGCGGAAAGCCACTTCTCGTACGACGCCTTGCTCGGGTGGACGTACAGCCGGGCGAGCATTTTCGAGTGCCTCGTGCCGCAGTATTCGGTGCAGAAGACTTCCCAGCCGGCGTCGGGATCGCCGCCCTTGGTGGGGTCGTAGCTGTCGGGGTCGTCCGGGTCCAGGCCGCTCTTGAGCGGGCTGGCGACGTCCGCGGTCGCCCACATCTTGTTGTACCGGCCGGGGACGACGTCCTTTTTGATTCGCAAGTGCGGCAGGTACAGGCTGTGGATCACGTCGCGGCTGGTCATCACGAACCGAACCGGCACGTCCTTGGGGATGTGCAACTCATTGGTGGAGAATCCGTTGGGGTAAGTGAACTCCCATCCCCACTTGAACCCTTCGACTTGGATCTCCATCGCATTGGCGGGGGCGACGGTGTAGTTCATGTACCCCTTGAACCCCCAGATCGCCATCAGCAGCACGATGATGCCGGGGATGACCGACCAGGTGATTTCCAGCAGCGTGCTGTGCGTCGGGCCGGTGCCGACATCGTTGACGCCCTTTTTGTGACGGTAGCGCACGGCGATGTACGCCGTGGCGAGGAACACCAGGCCGCCGAAGATCAGGCACACCCAGAGGATGAAGTACGTGATCCAGTCGATGTCGCCGGCCAGCACGCTGGCCCGCTTGGGCAGAAGGAAGTTCTCCCGGTGGACGACGGCGAAAATGGTTTGGAGAATGCCGAGGATCATAGAGGGTTCAGGGTTCGGGGTTCAGGGTGCAGGGCCGGGGTGCGGTGGCGACGGTAGGCCCGGATGTCGCGCAGCCACCGCCGGCCCAGGCCCAGCAGCAGGGCCAGGACCGTGACCGCCCCGGTGAACCGCATCAGGTTCATCCAGGCGTAAGTGTATTTGCCGCTCCAGCTGTCGAAGTGATAGCAGTAGCTGACCATGAGCTGCTCGAAGGCGCTGCCGACTTTGCCTTCACCGGCTTCGACCAGGCCGGTGCGCAGCAGGTCGGGCTTGAAGGCGTTGCCGTGGAAATAGCGGCTCACACGGCCGTCGCTCGTGAGCAGGACGATCATCGGCGGGTGGGCCCATTCGCCGCGGCCGCCGACTTTGTTGAAGCCGAAGCCCACCGCGTCGGCGAGCTTTTTGATGTTGCCCCCGCTGCCGACGAGGAAGTTCCACCCGCGGACGGCCCCGGCGCGCTTGTCGGCGTCGCCGAGCGAGAACGCTTCGACGTAGTTGTTCTTCTTTTCGCGCGCGAGGGTGAAGCGGTCTTCGGGGTTGATGCTGACGTACAGCACGTCGTAATCCTTGCCCATCTGCAGGTCGAGGCCTTTGACCCCGTCCATGATGCCGTGGCTGACGATGTCGCAGATCATCGGGCAGGTGAAGTAGCCCATCTGCAGGATGATCGGGCGGCCTTTGCCGAAGTATTCCCCGAGCGTCACCTGCCGGCCGGCGGTGTCGACGAAAGCGGTATCGAGCGGCAGGACCTGGTTGACTTTTTCGGTGATCCCCACGCCCGCAGTGTCGCGCTGCATCTTCAGCGGCACGGGCTCGAACCGCTCGGGCGGCCCGTCGGTCGCCGGCGCGGCGCCGAGCAGGGCCGCCAGCGCCATGGCGGTTGTCATGGCCGCTGCCCTGCGGGGGAGTCGAAGTTGATGCCGCGAATCACGCATTACAAACAAGGCATTACGACAAGGTGGACGAACACCGATTCTACGCCGCATCGCCCCTACTCGATCAGTCATTGGGCCGACGGTTTTGTCGCAGGCATCTTGCCCTTGGTCGCCACGACCTGCTGCATCGCCGCGCCGATCGGCAGGCGGCCTTCGCCCTTGATCGTCAGTTCCTGCGCCGCCCGCACTTCCTCGGCCAGGGGCATCGCCCCCTGCGTCCACTTGGCGGCTTCTTCGTTGCGCAGCGTGTAATTGTAATAGGCCCGCACCCCCTCGACGGTGGTGGCAATGAGGATCACCGCCGTGATGCCCGTGAGGATGATGGCCGGGACGTTGAGGCCTTGGGGTTGTGCCATGGGAAACTCGCTTCGCTCGGGGAGTTAGGAATTGGGAGTTAGGAGTTAGATCGTGTCTTCGCCAACTCCCAACCACCAACTCCCAACTCCAACTTTCAAATATTGACGATCGCCATCGACTCATGCACCCGCGGGTCGCGGACCGGACGCAGGGCGTAGGTCGCGAGCATGCGGACGACGTTGCCGACCCAGAGCCCGCCGACGCCCAGCAGGCACAGGATCTCGATCGGGCCGAACGGGAACATGTGGTACCGCTCGACCCATGCGTACTCCGGCATCACCAGCAGGTACATGTCGACAACGAACATCACTAGCAGCCAGCACGCCCAGAACCCGATGCCGAAGCGGCTGCGCTTCACGTGCCGCGACAGCAGCCCCAGGAACGGGATCACCAGCCGGCCGAACAGCAGCACGAGCACGAGGATCGAGTAGCCGTTGGGCCGTTGGGTGGAATAGCCGCGTTTGTCGTACCAGAACGTTTCTTCCGGCAAGTTGGCGTACCACTGGAGCATGTACTGGCTGAAGGCGATGTACGCGAAGAAGAAGATGAACGCCCACATCCACTTGCCGATGTCGTGGAAGTGGTCGGCGCTGACGCTTTGGCGCAGGTAGCCGCGGTTCTGCAGGATCAGGAGCGTCAGGGCCGTCGCCGACCACATCGCCTGCGAGCCGCTGGCGAAGAAGTAGACGCCGAACATCGTGCTGAACCAGTGCGGATCAAGGCTCATGAACACGTCGAAGGCGATGAACGTCACCACCAGCGCCGTCGCCGCCAGCAGCGGGGCGGAGAGCGTCATGAGCTTCGAGCTGATGTCGACGTCGCCGCTGGCGTCCTGGTTGACGCTGTTGCGGTGGAAGTAGTACGCGACCGCCGACACGATAATCAGGTAGAGCGGGATACGGATCGACCACACGATCGGGTTGAGCCAGAAGCCGTTCTTTCCCTTGATGATCGCGTCGAAATCGCGTGCCACGCCGGGGCGGACCTGCTCGTTGGGGTATTCCTGCGCCGGCAGGGGGCCGCGGGGGAAGACGCCCTGGCTCATGGGCGACTGCGAGCGATTGCGGTCGCTCGTGGGGCTGCCCTCGGGGCTGACCGACGCGACGTTGGGCTTGGCGTGGACGTCCTGGCTTTCGTGCTTGGCTTCGGGGATCGCCGCCGGCCGCTCGTCGCCGCCGCCGGCGTGCTTGGCGTGCTCTTCGGCGGTTTCGCCTTCGTGGTGCTCGCCGGGTTCTTCGCCGTGGTGGACCAGCGGCGTGTCGTGCGGCTTGGCCCAGGAATAGACCGTCCCGTTCTGCCAGATCACCGTGCCGATGATCGGGATCAGCAGCAGCGACAGCAGCGGCAACTGCACGGCAAAGGTTTCGAGCACGCGGCGGACGTTGGTCACCCAGCCGGCGCGGACGAGATGCTTGATAAGCACGAACACCAGCGCCGCGCACGACAGGCACAGGAACGGGGCGATCCCGAACAGGTAGCTGAAGAAGAACCGCCGTACGGGCGTTTCGTGGTCCGTCGCCCCGGCGTGTCCGGCGGCGTGGGGAACTTCAGTGCCCGCGGCGTGGGTTTCGTGGGGCATGACGAACGTCAGCACCAGCGCCAGCAGGATCGCCACCAGCCCCGCGGCCATGATGACCACGCCCAGGGTCTTGATCCGCGGGGGCAATTGCGTGCGGTCGTCGTCGAGGTTTGTGTGAGAATGCGAAGCCACTGTGTCTCCGGGGGAGAGGAATTAAGAGTTAGAAATTAGGAGTTAGTGAAAGACAGAAACGTCTGCCAGCCAACCCTTGCTTCTCATTCCCTAACTCCTAACCACTAAATCCTAATTCCTACCGCGCCGCCGTCTGCGTCGTCGGCCCATGCGCGGGCCCGTCCGCCCCGGCCGTCTGTTGCCGGCCGGCGGCCGAGAGTTGCAGGGCCCGGACGTAGGCGACGATCGCCCAGCGGTCGTACGGGTCCTGGATCTGCGAGCCGTACGGCGCCATATTGCGGATGCCGTTGGTGATCGTGTTGTAGATGTGCCCGTCTTCGCGCGCCATGCGGACGGCGTCATTGAGGTTCGACGGCGGCACCCAGGCCATGCCGTTCTGCGGGTTTTGGCTGAGGTAGTCCGACCGCTGGTGCACCGGCCCGGCGCCGCCGCCGTCGTAGCCGTGGCAGGGCATGCAGAAGGTGTTGAAGCGGTGCTGCCCGCGCTTGAGCAGGGCGTCGTCGACGGGCACGGGATAGCCGTTGAGGAACGTCACGTCCCACCCTTTTTTGCCCGCGTTCCAGGCCGCGGTGTAGCCGCGCCAGAGGTGGTCGTCGTCCATCAAGCGCCCGCGGGCGACGGTGCCCAGGATCTCCGGCCGGTCGGAGCGGCCGTCGGCGAAGACTTCGCTGGGGTCCTGGGCCTTGTACTTCACCTGGTTGTCCATGTCCTGCACGAAATGCACGCGCGGGTACGCAGTGAAGTCGTAGCGCTTGCGCACGAGCAGGAACACCAGCAGCAGCGACAGGCAAACGGCGATCAGCAGCGCGGCGCGCAGCCAGAACGGCGGGTGCGGGAAGCGGCCGTTGATCAGCGGGCGGGATTTGGCAGTGTAGTCGGCCATGGGTTTACTCGGGAGCTGGGAGTTAGTGGTTGGGAGTTGGAGGAGCGTGTTTCACCAACTCCCGACTCCCTACCACCAATTCCCTTCTTAAGCGTCAGTCTTCCACCGTCTCGACCCGCAACGGCTTGGTCGATTTCAACAGCTCGAGGGTCTTCGTCTGGTCGTAATTCTTGTCGCCGGCGTCGACGACGATGAAAAAGCGGTCGCTCGTGGCGCGCCGGAAGCTGGCGAGCTTGAACAGCGGGTTGTACAGCATCGGCAGGCGGTTGAGCAGGATCATGCCGAAGACCGTCGTCAGGGCGCTGAACAGCACCGTGCACTCGAAGATTACGGGGATGAACGCCGGCATCGACCACAGCGGCTTGCCGCTGACGAAGAACTGATACCCCTGCAGATTCACCCAGTCGAACGGCCACGGCGGGCGCAGCTCGAAGGCGTTGATCCAGGCGGTCATGAAGATGCCGGCGAAGCACCCCGTCAGCCCGCCGCCGAGCACCAGCCAGGGCAGGATCGTGGGCTTGATGCCCATCGCCGAATCGATGCCGTGGATCGGGAACGGCGAGTGCACGTCCCAGTGCTTGAAGCCTGCGTCGCGGACTTTCTCCGCCGCGTGCATCACCGTCGTCACGTCCGCGTATTCGGCGCAGAGCCCCACCACCTGCGGCGGCAGCATGTCGGTGACCGACGGCTCCGTGACGGTGCCGTGGGAGTGAGGAGGGTGGGATTCGATTGTGGACATCAGAAACTCCGGTTCAGGAATGCGTCATTGGTCATCAGGCATTGGTCATTAGTGGAAGACCGAATCTCGCTTTTCACTAATTCCTGACTCCTGACCACTCATTCCTCTCTCAACGATGCGCGTCGTCGTCGGGCGAATAATCCGTCTTCTGCCCCATCGTCTTGGCATGCGGGTCGTCGTGGTGCGGGTGCGCCTGGGGCATCACGCTTTTCACTTCCGCCATGGCCACGATCGGCAGGAAGCGGCAGAAGAGCAGGAAGAGCGTGAAGAACAGCCCGAAGCTGCCGATGAACATGCCCATTTCCACCGGCGTCGGCCAGTACATGCCCCAGCTGCTGGGCAGGAAGTCGCGGTTAAGGCTGGTGACGATGATGACGAACCGTTCCCACCACATGCCGATGTTGGCGATGTTGGCGATGAGGAACAGCATCCACGGGTTGAGCCGGATCCGCCGGAACCACAGAAGCTGCGGCACCATCGCGTTGCAGAACATCATCGCCCAGAAGCTGAACGCGTACGGGCCGCCCAGGGCGCGGAACTTGAACAGCGCCTGCTCATAGTGCACGCCCGAGTACCAGGCGATGAACAGCTCCATGCAGTAGGCGTAGCTGACGATCATGCCCGTGCCGAGCATGATCTTGGCCATGTTGTCGAGGTGCCGCATGGTGATGAGGTCTTTGAGGCCGAACCACTCACGGGCGGGGATCGCCAGCACCAGCACCATCGCGAAGCCGCCGAAAATGGCGCCGGCGACGAAGTAGGGCGGCAGGATCGTGGTGTGCCAGCCGGGGAGTTGGCTGGTGGCGAAGTCGAACGACACGACGCTGTGCACGCTGAGCACGAGCGGCGTCGCCAGGGCCGCCAGCAGCAGATAAGCCCGCTCGAAGCGGTGCCAGTGCCGGCACGAGCCGGTCCAGCCGAGACTGGCCACGCCATAAATCACCTGCATGAAACGGCTTTTGCTGCGGTCGCGCAGGGTGGCAAGGTCCGGGATCATGCCCACGAGCCAGAAGAGCGTGGAGACCGTCGCGTAAGTGCTGACCGCGAACACGTCCCACCACAGCGGGCTGCGCGCCTGCGGCCACATGCCCATCTGGTTCGGCAGCGGGAAGAGCCAGTACGCAAACCACACCCGGCCGACGTGCAGGGCGGGGTACAACCCCGCGCACACGACGGCGAAGATGGTCATCGCTTCGGCGAAGCGGTTGATGCTCGTGCGCCAGTTCTGGCGGAACAGATACAGGATCGCCGAGATGAGCGTTCCCGCGTGCCCGATGCCGACCCAGAACACGAAGTTGATGATGTCAAACGCCCACGCCACCGGATGGTTGTTGCCCCACACGCCAACGCCGGTGGTCAGCAGCAGGCCGACGCACGTGACGTAGACGCCCAGAAGCAGCAGGGCGATGGTGAACCCGACGTACCACCCCAGCGGGGTTTCGCGCAGGTTCACGTCCGTGACCACGTCGGTCACCGACGAAAAATCACGCCCCCCGAGCACGAGCGGCGCGCGCTTGCCAGGGACTTCGACGGCATTGTCGATTTCACGGTACAGCGCCGTGGAGGGATCGGTGTAAATCGTCGCCATATGCAAGCAGGAGTTAGGAGTTAGGAGTTAGGAGTTAGTGAAAAGCAGCTGTTTGTCTTCCACTAACTCCTAAATCCTAACTACTAATTCCTCTCCTCTCCTAGTGTTCTACCTTCGCCGCCACCGGCTCGACCACGGGGTTCCGCAGTTTCGCCAGGTGGTACGTCCTCGGGCGGTTGTTCAGTTCCTGAAGCACCGCGTACGCCCGTTGATTCTTCTGCAGGCGGCTGACCATCGAGTTCGGGTCGTTGAGGTCGCCGAAAACGATCGCTTCGGTCGGGCATGCCTGCTGGCAGGCGGTGACGACGTCGAAATCGTCGACCGTCGGCTTCTCGCGGTGGCCCTGCTGCCATTCGTTGCGGCGGTCGATCGTCACCTTCTTGATCCGCTGGGTGCAGTAGGTGCACTTTTCCATCACGCCGCGCATGCGCACCGTGACGTCAGGGTTGAAGGCCAGCCGCCTGATCTTGTCGACGCTCTGCTCCTGCTGCGTGTCGGGGATGCCGAGCCACGGCATCCAGTGCTCGCGCGGGTGCTTGCTCTGGTAATCGAGGTAGTTGAACCGCCGCACCTTGTACGGGCAGTTGTTGCTGCAGTACCGCGTGCCGATGCAGCGGTTGTAGACCATCGTGTTCAGGCCCTCGGTGTCGTGCACCGTCGCCGCCACCGGGCAGACCTGCTCGCAGGGGGCGTTCTCGCAGTGCACGCACGTCATCGGCTGGTAGGTCACCTGCGGGTTCGGGTCTGAGACGCCTTCTTCGTACGTCGAGCCGCCGGTCTTGAAGTAGCGGTCGATGCGCAGCCAGTGCATCTCGCGGTTGCGGATGACCATGTCCTTGCCGACCGTCGGGATATTGTTCTCGGCCTGGCAGGCGACGACGCAGGCGTTGCAGCCGATGCAGGCGTTCATGTCCATCGTCATGCCCCACGCGTGCGGCTCGTTGAACGCCATCGTGGCGTCGGGGTGCTTGGCGGGCGTGGTGTACGGCTCGGGGAACAGCTGCAGCGGGATGAGCTTGTGCGCCGCCTCGTGGGGCGCGTGCGGGTCTTTGTTGAACGCCGTCAGCGTGCTTTCGTGCACGATCTTGCCCGGCTGGGATTTATGGCCGATCCGCTCTTCGCGGACGGCAAAGCCCATCGGCTCGATCTTGTGGTGCGACTGCACCGTCGCCACGTGCACGCGGTAGCCGGTGTTGGTCAGCTTCGCCCCCTCGGCCGACCACATGTTGGCGGTCGTGCGCAGGGCGTAGGCGTCGTAGCCGATATTGGCGCCGATGGAGCCAGCGTTTTCGGTCAGCCGCACGCTGCCGGCGATCCGGCGGCCGTAGCCGAGGGGGATCGTCACCACGCCCTTGGGCTGCCCGGGCATTACATAGCCGGGGATCTTGAGCGTGCGGCCGGCGATTTCGATCTCGATCAAATCGGTGCTGTAGTCGTCCTGGCCGTCGGCGATGCCGAGTTCTTTGGCGTCGTCGTAATTCAGCAGGGCGGCGTTGTCCCAGCTGATCTTCGTCACCGGGTCGGGCACTTCCTGCAGCCATGCGTTGTTGGCAAAGCGGCCGTCGTGCATCTTGTAATCGGGCACGAGCCGCACTTCGAAGCCCTTGGCGCTGGCGACGAAGCCGACGTT
Organism: Tepidisphaeraceae bacterium; assembly: GCA_036387945.1. Classification (GTDB taxonomy): domain Bacteria; phylum Planctomycetota; class Phycisphaerae; order Tepidisphaerales; family Tepidisphaeraceae; genus DASVSS01. The sequence continues at coordinate 10,669 of DASVSS010000323.1, forward strand.
GGGCTTGGGGATGCTGGCCGGGGCCCGCACGAACGCGGGGGCGGCTTCGACAAAGCCGTCGTGCAGGATTTTGCGGAACGCCTTGCTCGTGGCCACGAACGGGTCGTTCAGCCGGGCGGCCCAGGTACGGTAGAGCAAATCCTGCCCGGCCGTGACGCTGTCGCCGCTGACGACCGCGAGCAGTTCCGGGATCGACTTGCCGTCGAACAGCGGCGCGATCGTCGGCTGCTGCACGCTGATCAGGCCGTCGTAGCTCTCGGCGTCGCCCCAGCTTTCGAGGTAATGGGCGCGATTGACGTGCCATCCGCACGCCTGACTGGTTTCGTTCTCGTACAGCGACAGATTGATCGTCGTCGGCACGTTCCCCAGGGCGCTGGCGAATTGCAGGTCCGCCGGGGCGTCGTAGACGGGGTTGCCGCCGAGGATCAGGAGCGTGTCGATCGCCTTGGCGTTCATCGCCGCGACGAGGGCCGTGATCTGCTCGCCGCCGCTCTTGCGGGCCGGCTCGGCGACGAGGTTGATCGTGCTGCCGAAGGCGCCGAGCTTGGCGTTGATGGAGTTGATGACGCCGAGCACTTCCGGGCGAAGGTTCGCCCCGCCGGCGACGAGGGTTTTGCCGGGGTGGGCGCTGATGTCGGCCCACAGGCGGTCGACGAATTCGCTCTCGGCCCCGCCGAGGCCCGACTGCCCGCTTTCGAGGCCGGCCTTGCTGGCGAGTTGCAGCACCATTGCCTCGATCGTGCGCACGCTCGTGGGGTGGCGTTCGTCGGCGACCGTGCCGGTCGTGGAGAAGAACGATTCCACCGCGTACATGCGGTTCATCGTCTTATCGACGTCGACGGATTTGCGGCGCTGGACCCAGTCGTTGGCGTACCGCCGCGAGGCGGGGTGGCTTCCGAGCAAATCGGCGTCGAAGCAGACGACGCGGTCGGCTTTGACGAGGTCGAACACCTGCCGCACGGGGGCGCCGAAGCTGGCGGAATCGGCGGTGAACTGGTTGTCAGCCGACACCGCCTCGTAGCTGTAAACCGTTGCGCCGCCGAATGTTTGCGTAAAGCGGGCGAGAGCGTCGGCGACCGACGGCGAGCGCGTTTCTTCGATCAGCACCGCGAGCTTGCTGCCGGCGGTTTTGAACTGGGCGAAATGCCCCGCCACGAAGGCGCTAAACGCCTGCCACGACGCCGCCTGGCGGCCGGACGGGCCTTTGGTCAGGATCGAGCGGCTGCGCTCGGGGTCGTACATTTCCAGCAGCGTCGCCTGGGCGATCATGCTCGTGGAGCCGAGCTTGCCGCCGAACGTGCGGCAGGCGGGGTGCAGGGGGTTGCCTTCGATCTTGATCGGGCGGCCGTCGTAGGTCGTGACCAGCAGCGGCTGGGCGAAGCCGCCGAGTTCCATCACCGTCGCGTAGGCTTCGGGCTCGCCGGGGATGCGGCCCATCGGGCGGCTGACCTGCGGGACGAGGTTCTGCTTCGGCCACCGCCGACAGCCCGTCAGCGTCACTCCGGCCAGGGCCATCGACGCACCGGCGAGCTGCAGGAAACGGCGGCGCGACTGCCCGCCGACGGCGGTGACCATTTCGTTGGGGTCGTAGCCGGGAAATTCCTTGGCGATCGCGTCTTGGACGGCCGGCGTGTTGGCCAGGTCCTGCAGGCTCGTCCAGTATTCGCGGCCACCGGGTCGTTGCTGGTGTTTATTTTCGCTCATCGGAAACACTTCGGAAACACTCGGGGAATACAAAACGCTTACCGGTGACAGGTGCTGCAACTGGTCATGAAGTGGCGGTCCCGGATCTGGTAGCCGCCGGCGTCGCCCGGGCCGCGAAGAAGCTCACCGACTTCCTTCTGCGTGAACTCTTTCATCCCCGGGTGCGCTTTCTGCAGCGCGTCGTACACGCGGGCGCTTTCGGTGCCCGCGTCGGCCCGGGCGAGATCGGCGGGCGTCCAGCCGAGGTTGGTGACCTGGTCCTTCGGACGCAAATGCTCTTCGGGCTTGCGATGGCAATCGATGCACCAGCCCATCGACAGCGATTTCGCCTGGTAGACGCCTTCGTCGGCCATGTGGTCGACACGGGCGTGGCAGCTCACGCACGAGACGCCTTTGTTCACGTGCGCCGAGTGATTGAAGTAGGCAAAATCCGGCAGATCGTGCACTTCCACCCAGGGAATGCTCTTGCCGGTCTTCCAGCTGTCGCGCACGGGGGCGAGCTTCTCGGAATTGGTGCGCACGGCGTTGTGGCAGTTCATGCACGTCTGCGTCGGCGGCAGGGCGGCGAAGCCGGATTTGTCGACCGTCGTGTGACAGTACCGACAGTCAAGCCCGAGCTGCCCGACGTGCAGCGCGTGGCTGTAGGCCACCGGCTGACTCGGGTTGTACCCCACGTCGGTGGTCTCCGGCGAAGTGCCCAGGCCCAGCACCGTCGGGACGTACGTCGCGGCGCCAATCGCGCCGAGCACGAGCAGGGGCAAGAGCAAGTTGATCGTCTTCGGAAAGACGAACTTGTTGGTGTATTTCTCAGCCATAAAAAGCCGGCCTCGCAAGCCGCACGAAGTGTCGGGAGCGAAAGTCTATCGAGCCTCGCGCCGCTTACAATCGTCCGCGCTTTCAATAATCGGGCGCAGACGTCGATAGTCCAACGGGGAATCCCTTAATGCGACAAAATGGTTGCGCGTCCGTGGGTCGTCTGGAAAACCTCCGTGGTGCGTCGCCCGCAAGGCGCTTTTGCGCCCGGCTCGTCATTCGCTTCGTCCCGCGTTATCACTCGCTCCTTCCATGAACAAACTCGTCATCAATGCCGACCTGGCGACGGACAAGATCAACAAGCACATCTACGGGCACTTCGCCGAGCACCTCGGGCGGTGCGTGTACGAAGGACTCTGGGTGGGCGAGGATTCGGCAATCCCGAATACGCGCGGGTTCCGCAATGACGTCGTCGCGGCGCTGCGCAAGCTCGACGTCCCCAACCTGCGCTGGCCCGGCGGGTGCTTCGCCGACACCTACCACTGGACCGACGGCATCGGCCCGCGCCAGCAGCGGCCCAGCATGGTCAACGTCCACTGGGGCGGCACGGTGGAGAACAACCACTGCGGCACGCACGAATTTCTCGACCTCTGCGCCCAGCTCGACACCGAGCCGTACATCGCCGGCAACGTCGGCAGCGGCACGGTGCGCGAGATGGCCGAATGGCTCGAATACCTGACGATGCCCGCCCAAAGCCCAATGGCCGACCTGCGCCGCCGCAACGGCCGCGACGAGCCTTGGCCGATCCGCTTCTGGGGCGTGGGCAACGAAAACTGGGGCTGCGGCGGGCAGATGCGCCCCGGCTACTACGCCGACCTTTACCGCCAGTACGCGAGCTTCTGCCGCAACTTGACGCCCGGACAGAAGCTCTACAAAGTCGCCTGCGGACTTACCGACGAATGGAACGACGTCCTCATGCGCGAAGCCGGCCGGTTCATGGACGGGCTGAGCGTCCACTACTACACCGTCCCCGGCTCGTGGGACAAAAAAGGCTCGTCGACCGACTTCGACGAAAGCGACTGGACGCTCACCCTTCAGAAGGCCGCCAACATCGACGTGTTCCTGAAGCAGACGTCCGCCGTCATGGACCGCCACGACCCCGCCCGCCGCGTCGGCATCGTGATGGACGAATGGGGAACGTGGTTCGACGTCGAGCCGGGCACGAACCCGGGATTCCTTTACCAGCAGAACACGATCCGCGACGCCCTCGTCGCCGGGCTGACGCTCAACATCTTCCACGCCCACGCGAAGCGCTTGCACGTGGCCAACATCGCGCAGACCGTCAACGTGCTGCAGGCGATGATCCTGACCGATAACCAACGCATGCTCTGCACCCCGACGTACCACGTTTTTGAAATGTACAAAGTCCACCAGGACGCCACGCTGCTGCCGACGACGCTGGCGTCCGAAGCGTACGTCCCCACGCGCCCGCTGATCGGCACCGCAGGCGCGGTGAATCCCACTGCCAACACGCTCGTGGCCACCGACCAGATCAGCGCCAGCGCCAGCCGCGATGCCGCGGGCACAATCCACGTCTCGCTGTGCAACCTCCACCACGACCGCCCGGCGGAGCTGGGCATCGACCTGCGCGGCGCCACCGCCGGCCGGGCCACCGGGCGGGTGCTGACGGCGGGGGCGATGAACGCGATGAACACCTTCGACGCCCCCGACGCCGTCAAGCCGCAGCCGTTCGACGCGTTCAAGCTCGATAAAACCGGCCTGCACGTCACGCTGCCGGCGCGGGCGGTGGTGGTGATGGCGCTGACCTAGAGCCTGTTTGCACTTTGGGTTGCCAAACAGGGCTCGGGTGCCACCGCTCGGTACTCCAAGCCGTGTCTTGGATTGCAAGAACAGGGCTTGGAGTACCAACCCGTGACACCCGGCGTAGCGCATTGCGGCCCATCGGCTCTGAAATGCATCACACGCTCTAGGACGACGGCGGCAGGGTGCGATCGTCGACGTCGTGCAGGATCGCCCGGTGCCGGGCCTGGATGCCCGCCAGGCCCGCCAGCATGGCCGCGATCGCGCCGACGATCATCATTGCCGTGCGGGCGGTGAAGCCGGCGGTTTTCTCTTCCTGGTACGCGGTCCACAGCAGCAGGCCGCAGAGGATCAGGAGAGAAAACGAAAAACGGGCGAGCAGTTTCTTGAGAACGGGCATACGATGGCCGATAGTACGGCAGTCGGACGCCATGATACGCCATAACGTCCATGCTCTTTTCGCCGCAGCCGTGCTGCTGCTGGCCGCCCCGGTCGAGGCGGGAGCGACGTGGAGTTTCTCCATCGTCTACCGCGGCCCGCGTCCGCCGACGGCCCGCGAACTTGCCGCCCGGGCCAGCCGCGCCGGCATCGACGCCAGCCGCGCCCGGTTCATGGCCGCCCACCGCACGGTCACCCGCGACCACCCGCTCACCGCCGAGATCGAAGCCGCCGGGGCCGAATTGCTCAAGGCCCAGCAGGAGATCGACTTCGAACTCTCCGACGCCCGGGCTGAAATGCGGGCCGATCCCGACTACCGCAAGCTCGCCGCCGTCGACAACACCTTCGCCGACAAGATCGCTGCCGAAAATGACGCCCAGCGACGAACGGCCCTGGCCCAGGATCGCTTGGCCGTGCGGGCGAAGCTGTCGGCGATGGAGAGCAAAGTCCTTGCCGGCAACCTGCGCGTCCGCGCCGCCCGGACCGCCGCCGCCGAAGCCCGCAAGAAGCTCGCCGGGCTCGAACTCGAACGCCGCCTGTTCCTGCTGAAAGTGCCGGAACTCGCCGCAGCGAAAACCCAACTCGCCACCGCCCGCTCGTCGCTCGTGCCATCCCGCTGAAGGATCACGGCATCGTTCCTCCCGCCGACGCCTCATCGCAATAGAGCGCCGCTCTCCGGTTCCCCCCCCTCCGAGGGAGGCCAGGTGGGGGCGGCCAACAACATGCCAATAGCGGCTCGCTGCCGCCAGAGACTCAAATCCCTCTCCCGGTACCCCGGGAGAGGGTAGGGAGAGGGCCGAGCGGCGACGCGCTGACATTGCGATGAGGCGGCCGTCCGCCCCCACCTAACCTCCCCCGCAGGGGAGGGACCGGATTGGCGCTTCAGGTGATGATGCGGTTGCATCCGCCCCCTCCCTGCCCTCCCCGGGTACGGGGGAGGAGATCGCCGATGGTGCGGCTTGAAATCCGCGTGGGAGTGCGGTGGGTTCACGCCCGTGCCGCGGGGGAGCCTAGGCCGGGCCACGCAGCGTGGAGTGGTGGGATCTCAGGACGCGGGCTGTGATGCCGGCCGCGTGGCGGCGGGGGCGGCGGGGGCGACCGGAGTGAACGCCGGGGGCGGGAGCGGCGGCTCAACGACGGCGGGCGGGCGGGGGCGGATGCGGATGGCGACTTTCGAGCGGCGGACGGCCGTGGCGGGCGGCACGGCCGTTGCCGCCGGGCCGGTGGCGGGTTGGGCGGCGCCTGCGACGGCCGGGCGGGTCGTCGTTGAGGGCAGCGTCGTCGGGGCCGCGGCCGGGGCGACGGCGTCGGGCCGGGCAGGAGATTCTTCGGGCGACGACCGGCCTTGTGCCGCGAGCGGGCCCGGCTGCGTCGATGGCGCTAAGGGCGCTAAAGGCGTTGAGGGCGTCACTGTCTCTGGAGGGCTGACGGTGGGGTCGTTGCCTGCGGAATTGGCCCCGGATTGTTCGGACGTTTTCCCTGCTGCGTTTTCCGCGATCTGCTTAGTGGCCGCGGCCCCGGCGCCGCCGCCCGCCTCCACGCGCACGACGTCCTGCAGGTAGCCGCGCTGGCTGCTGATGACCGCCGACAGCGCGTCGATCTGGTCAACGCCGAGGTCGTCGATCAGGAGCACGGCTTCGCGTGGCGCGTCCGCGGCGCCGGCCTGCGGGGAGGCGGCGCGCTGGGCGTCACTCAGGTTTGAATTGGAAGGATAAGCGTTGGACGGATAGGCGTTGCCGGTTCGCTGCTGGGCGTTGTCGGACTGGCGATCGGCGTCGGATTCCATGCGGCGCTGGACGATCTCGCCGGAGATTTGCTGCTGCGCCTGCTGCGGCTCCTGTGCCGACGGCACGCCGGTGGTGGCGGTATTTTTCTCCGTGCCGACGACGCCTGCGTTGGACCGGGCGTTGGCGTTGTCGGCGAACGGGTTTTCGGATACTTCGCTGGCGCGAAAGGGGATCGCGTTCTGTGCCAGGTACCCGGCGATAAGGCTTTCGGTCAGCCGTGGGTCGTCGGTGTTGACGATCAGCGTGGCGATCGCGCCGCTCTTGTGCAACGCGGCGTCGCTGCCGGCGGCCGGAAAACCGTCCGTCGCGGGCTTGGCCAGCGCGACCTCCGCCGGCGGGGCGGCTGCGCCGGGGAGCGGCCCAGCGGCGGGATCGACGGGGGATGGGCCGGTCGGCGGCGGGCGGACCGACTGCAATTGTCCTTCGATCGCCGCCACCGCGTCGCGCCGCGCGGCGGTCTCGGTTTCGCCGGCGTCTTTGGGTTTCTCTCCGTCCATCGCCCCGGCATCGGCGGGGGGCGGGGCGGTTACCACCGGCGGCATGGCGTTGCCCGGCGGCAGGGGCGGCAGCGCCGCCGAGGGCGGCGTGGTTTCGTATTTGGCCCGATCGTCCCGCCGGCGCTCGGGTTGCCTGAGATCGCTGGCGGCTTCTTCCAGGAATTTCTGCTCCCCCGCCGTCCGCGCCAGGTCCGGCACAGCGGCGGCCTCGGGCCCGCCCATCGACGGCGGGGCGAGCACGATCGCATCGTTGTTGGTCTTGGGCAGCACCTGATAGATCAGCAGCCCCAGCCCCGCGGTCAGCACCAGCACCGCGGCGATCGCCGTCCACTGCGGCCAGCGGTTGATCTTCATCGACGACGCCGCCTGGTCGACGTTCTCCAGCAGCGTCTGCCGTTCGAGGTGGCCCTGCAGATGGTCCATCACTTCCGCCGGAGCACTCTCCCGCGGCAGATCGGCGAGGCGGGCACGCTGCATGCGCAGCTCTTCGACGAGTTGCCGGTGCGCAGGATTGCCCGCGAGATACTGCTCGATCTCGGTGCGCGCCGGTTCCGGCAGGGCGTCGTCAATGTACGCCGCCAGGCGGGCTTCGATTTGTTCGAGGTCGTCGGGCATAAGGGAGAAGACAGGAGTCAGGAGACAGGAGACAGAAGCCGGCGGACGTAAGCGTCCAACATCCGACTGATTTCATCGAGGTTGCTTTGCATTTCCATCGTGTCAGCGTAGCCAAGGTCCTTTGCAAGGATCAGGTAATAGCGGGATTCTTCGAGTGAGCCTTGGGCGATGTTCAGGAATCTCGCTTTATCTGCCCGCGACCGCTTTTTGTATCCTTCTGCGAAATTCGCCGGAATGGAAACGGCCGCGCGTCGTAATTGCGACGCTAAACCGTAGGTTTCGTGCTTGGGAAATTGTTCGGTCAATCGATACACGCTCAAGACCCATGCGTGCGCTTTCTGCCAGACGCCTACTTGTTCGAATCGCTGGGTCGGCGGCAAATCGTTCACGTTCGGCCTCCTGTCTCCTGTCTCCCGTCTCCTGCCTCCCCCCCCACCAGCTTCTCCCGCAACGCCAGCCGCGCCCGGAACAGCCGGCTTTTGAGCGTACCCAGCGGGATGCCCAGCACTTCGGCCATGTGCTGGTAATCCATGTCCTCGATGTCGCGCATCACCAGGACGGTGCGGTACTCGATGTCGAGCGCGCCCAGGGCCGTGAGCACCTGTTGGCGGCTTTCGTCGGCTTCGGCGCGGGCACCGGGCCCGGCGTCGCGGCCGCTGAGGCGGTCGAGCAGGCCCGAGGCCTGGTCTTCGCCGCCGCCGGCGTCAAGGGAGAACGTCCGCCGACGCTGCACTTTGCGGACGTGACTGATCGCCAGGTTGGTGGCGATGCGGAACATCCACGTGTACGGCCCGCTCTCGCCGCGGTGGCCTTCGACACTGCCGAGGGCTTTGACGAGCGTTTCCTGCGTCAGCTCGCGGGCTTCTTCCCGGTCGCCGACCACCCGCAGGACGGCGTTGTAAAGCCGGTTCTGCAAACGAACGGCGAGCTGCCCGAACGCCCCGCGGTCGCCGGCCCGGGCCCGGTCGAAAAGCTCGGCCTCCCTGGCCACGTCGGGCGACGCATCGGGCACGTCGACCGGCCTGCCGTTGAGATGACTCGGGGCTGCTGCCATGGTTGGACGCAAAGGGGGTGAAAAAGTTCGCCGGCGAATCGGCCGCGGCGGCGACGAAACCGATGACGCTTCAATATGACGACGCCGGCGCGACCCGTCAACGCGGCGGTGCGTTTGTGGACGCACCGCCGCCGCTTACTCCATCTGCCGACGAGCCCAGGAGACGACGAAGACGAACGTCATGCCGCGCGCACTTTTGAAACCCGCCCCCGCCGTACAATCGGCCGATGCCTTTCCCGACGCTTCAGGATTTCCTCGCCCATCTCGATCGGTCCGGTGAACTGGCGCGCGTAAAGGCCGCGGTCGACCCGGTCCTGGAGATCGCGGCCATCACCGATCGCGTGTGCAAGTCCACAGCGCCGCACGCGCCCAACGCCGTCGACAAGCACGTCGCCGCGCCTCGAGGCGGGCGGGCACTGCTGTTCGAGAACGTCCGCGGGGCCGGCGGTTCCAGCGACCTGCCGGTGGCGATCAACACCTTCGGCAGCTACTGGCGCATCTGCCAGGCGCTGGGATGTGAATCGCTTGAAGAACTTGCCGGCCGCGTGCAGGCGCTGATTAAGCCCGAAGTGCCCAGCAGCTTTCTCGACAAGATGAAAAAGGGGCTCGACATCGTGAAGATCGCCGGCTATCCGCCCCGGGGCGTGCGGACCGGCATCTGCCAGCAGGTCGTTCTCGAAGGCGACGCCGCTGACCTGACGAAGTTGCCGGTTATCCAGTGCTGGCCGCTCGACGGGGACATCGCCAGCGGCCAGGTGATCGACCCCGCCGAAGCGAGCAAAGCCGCCGGCGGCTTAGCCGGTACTCCGTTCACCGGCACAGGCAAGTACATCACCCTCGCCGGCATCTACACGAAGCACCCCGAGACGCACAGCCGCAACGTCGGCATGTACCGCGTGCAACTCCACGGCCCGCGGCTGGCCGCGATGCACTGGCACATGCACCACGACGGCGCCCGCCACTTCCGCGCCTACCAGGCGCGCGGCGAAAAGATGCCCCTGGCGATCGTCCTAGGCGGCGAGAGCGTGCTGCCGTACAGCGCCACCGCGCCGCTCCCCCCGGGCGTGGAAGAGCTGCTCTTCGCCGGGTTCTTAAACAACGGCGGCATCGAACTTGTGCCGTGCCGCACGATCGACCTCAGCGTGCCCGCCAACGCCGAGATCGTGATCGAGGGGTACGTCGACCCGCAGCAACGCCTGTACGAAGGCCCCTTCGGCGATCACACCGGCTTCTACAGCCTTGCCGACTGGTACCCCGCATTCCACGTCACGGCCATCACGCACCGCCGCGACCCGGTCTACCCCACCACGATCGTCGGCCGCCCGCCGATGGAGGACTACTTCCTCGGCAAGGCCACCGAGCGCGTCTTCCTGCCCTTGTTGAAGATGCTCGTGCCCGACATCATCGACTACGCCCTGCCGATGAGCGGGGCGTTTCACAACTGCGCGTTCATCAAGATCAAGAAGGAATACCCGCAGCAGGCGCGGCGCGTGATGCACGCGATCTGGGGCGCCGGGCAGATGAGCTTCACGAAATTCATCGTCGTGCTGGACGAAGACGTCGACGTGCAGGACGAGCAGGCGGTGCTGTTCCACTTATTTGCCAACACCGACCCCCTGCGCGACGTCGAGACCGTCAAAGGCCCACTCGACATTTTAGACCACGCCAGCATCGAATACGGCTGGGGCGGCAAGATCGGCTTCGACGCGACGAAGAAACTGGCGGGCGAAGGACAAGTGCGCGCGTGGCCGCGGGGGCTATCGATGAGTGCGGGCGTGCGGGAGCGGGTCGAAAAACGGTGGAATGAGTACGGGATCTGATGGTAGGATTCCGGCATGACGATGGCGACACCGCCACTTCCCTCCGTCCCCGTGCAATCCGACGCCGAACCGGCTTGGGAGA
>DASVSS010000324.1:0-14535 GCA_036387945.1 Tepidisphaeraceae bacterium
GACGACGAGACGTGGTCGAGCGACCACGCGCCGACGCGGGACGCTCTGCGATCGTTGAGCCGCCTGATCACCGTGAGTAGCAGCGACGGCGAGCCGGATTCCGCGCTGGTCGAGCAGCTCCGGCGACGGCTGCCGTCGCTCGTCGTCGAGCGGGCCGAGCCGCTGGCGGCCGACGATGGCGAATCGATCGTCTATTAAACGCCCGGCGAACGGCGTTCGATGGTGCTTCTAGGCGGGGTTTCGCGTCCCGCCGAGCGGGGCAGGCAGGCATATCTACGGCGGATCGTTGAACGATTCGTGAACGATGAACGATTCGGCCTGCAACCGCCCGCGACGCTGAACTTCGCGTCAAATACTGGCCGTTGCGGGGTTTGCGCCGGATCGGCCCCGATTCGGCCGGGAAGGAGTTGGTCTCAAGTGTGACGCGAATCGCCCGTTTTTCGCGTTCGGTCTCAAGTGTTCGACTTGGGCGGCGAAGTGGATTCGGCCCCGCGTTTTCCGGGGCTTCGAGTCGGTTAAACCCGGAAATGCCCGTATAAAACCGCATGTCCGATCACAGTCCGGGTCCGATTCCTCCCCCTCGGGGGAGGTTAGGTGGGGGCGAGCGGCCGCCTCATCGCAATCAATCGCCAATGTCTGGTCCCTCCCCTGCGGGGGAGGTTAGGTGGGGGCGGGCGGGTGCCTCATCGCAACAAAGCGCCACTACGCCTTGGCCCTCTCCCGGGGTACCGGGCGAGGGATTTGATCCTATGGCAGCATCAAGCCGCTGTTGCATGTCGTTGGCCGACCCCACCTGGCCTCTGCCTAACGGGGAGGGACCGGACGACATGGCGTTTCATTGTGATGTGGCGTCCGCAAGTGCCCCCACCCAGCCCTCCCCCGGGTACGGGGGAGGAACTCGCCGACCTTGCGTCTTGGCGTCTGATGGATCCGAAGCGCATGCGTTGATGAAACCGCGGGGCGCGGCCTATCCGCTCACGGCGGACAAGGCGGCGGTATCCGGCAGTACGCACGTCACGGTCGTGCCGCGGCCGACGAGGCTGTCGATCTTTACCTGTCCGCCCAGAGCCGCGACGGCGTGCTTGACGATCGCCAGTCCCAGGCCCGTGCCGCGCGCCGCCGAGCCGGAGCGGGCGGCGTCGACCTGATAAAAACGCTCGAACACACGCTCGAGGTGCTGCGGCGGGATGCCGATGCCGGTGTCGGTCACGCTCAATAGAACGTGCGGGCCGTCGGCGGCGATTTCGCGGCGCAGGGCCATGCGCACGCTGCCGCCGGCGGGGGTGTACTTAATGCCGTTCTCGACGAGGTTCTTCAGGATCAGGTCGAGCAGGCGACGATCGGAGTGCATTTGCATGGCCTCGTCGGCTTCGATGGTGAGCGTCACGCCGCGGTCGAGCGCCAGCGGGGTCATCGTGCTGCGCACGATCGCCAGTGGCTCGCGCGCCAGCAGCGGCGCGATCTCCGGGCGGATGCTTTCGTTCTCGACGCGCGACAGATCGAGAAGATCGGCGAGCATGTCTTCGAGGCGCTTGAGATGGCCGGCGATGATCTGGATGCAGCGCAGCGTCTGCTGCGGGTCGTCGGCGAGGACTTCGGTGAGCGTGTCGAACGCGAGCTTGATCGCGGCGATCGGCGTGCGCAGCTCGTGGCTGGCGTTGGCGACGAAGTCGGTCTTCATCTGCACCGCCGACACCAGCTTGCTGACGTCGCGCAGCACCAGCAGCACGCCGCCGGCGTTCGTGCGCGCGGCGACCGCCTGGTAGTGCAGCTTCTGGCCCAAACGGCTGACGCGCAGATCGCGCACGTGCGGCACGCCGGGCGTGGCGGGAAGCCCTTCGGCCAGCTCGACCAGCAAAGGCTCGCCGAGCAGCGAGACGAGCTTTGCGCCGTTGGCCTGGCGGGTGGTCACCTGCAGGAAGTCCGCCGCCGGTTGGTTGATGAGCACGACGCGCTGCTGGCGGTCGGTGAGCAGGATCGGGTCGGGCATCGAGTCCACGAGCGACGCGAGATCGGCCCGGCCCTGGCGCAGGTCGATGAGCTGTTTTTCGGCGCGCGTGGCGAGGTCGTTGAGGCTGCTGGAGAACGTGCGCAGCTCGCTCTCGCCGGCGGGCTCGACGCGCGTGCCGAACTCGCCGGCGGCCATGTGGCTGGCGGCGTCGGCGAGCCGGCGCACGGGGGCGATCCACCGCCGCTGCAGCGACACCGCCAGGCCGGTCATCATCAGCACGCACAAGGCGACCGCCGCCGCGAGCTGGGCGATCATCACCCCGCCGACCTCGAACGCCCCGGCCTCGGGTCGGCTGGCGCGCACGACCAGGCCGTCGGCAGCGCGGCGGGCGGCGTAGACGTACGACACGCCCAGCGACCGGCTGCTGCGCACCGCCGCCCCTTCGCCGTCGCGCCGCGCGGCGACGATCTCGGGGCGGTCGTTGTGGTCGTCCATCTCCTCGACCGCCGAGCGGGTGTCGAACACCACGCGCCCGCCGGCGTCGACGAGCGTGACGCGCACGTCGCGCAGCCGTGCGACTTCCGCCACCCGTGCCAAAGGCGCGCCCTCCAGCGGCGCAGGATGTCGGGCGATCTCGTGGGCGATCAGCCGTGCGTCATTGGCAAGGGATTCGCGCTGCATCCGCCGCGCCGACTCGGCCCCGGAGCGGTAGATCAGCCACCCGCTCAGCGCCACCACCGCCACGATCATCGCCGCGAACGGCACGACGAGGCGAAGAAGATGACTGCGGCCGGACATCGGCGGCGATTGTAGGGGCAGATTGTTAAGACCGCGCTGCGCCACTCCGCGGGCGACGCGCCCGCTCACGGCGCGGTTACTCGCCGGCTTCGTCGTTTTCCTGCAAGCGATACCCCACGCCGCGGACGGTGTGGATCAGCCACGCGGCGTCGCCGAGTTTTTTGCGGATGGCGGTGACATGCACGTCGATGGCGCGGTCGGTGACGAAGACGTCGGTGCCCATGGCCTTGTCCATGAGCTGGTCGCGGCTGAGCACGCGGCCGCGGGCGGTGACCAGGGCGGTGAGCAGGCGGAACTCGGTAAGGGTGAGCTTGACGGCTTCGCCGTCGACGAGGGCTTCGTGCTTCTGCGTGTCGATCGTCAGCGGCCCGGCCTTGAGCATGGCGGGCTCGCCTTCGGCGGCGGGCGGGGCTTCGCTGCGGCGCAAGATCGTGCCGAGGCGCGCCAGCAGGATTTTCATGCTGAAGGGCTTGGTGACGTAGTCATCGGCCCCGAGCGTGAGGCCGACGACGACGTCAGTCTCTTCGCTGCGGGCGGTGAGCATCAGCACCGGGATGTGCGCCAGCTTCGGGTCGGCCTTGAGTCGCCGCGTGACGTCTGTGCCGCTGAGGCCGGGCATCATCACGTCGAGCACGATCAGATCCGGCGTATGCGCCTCGGCCAGGGCCAGCGCGGTCACGCCGTCGTGGGCGCTGAGCACGTCGTAGCCGTTGCGGGTGAGGTTGAAGCCGATCATCTCGACGATGTCTTTTTCGTCGTCGACGACGAGCACGGTCTTCTTCCCCTGACTCGCGCCCGGCTTGGGCAGTTCGGCGGTTTTGGTCATACGGCCTGTTATTGCAAACGACTGCCGAACAGTGTCAAGGCGCTAGCGCCGGCTTAACGCGAGGGAAACCGCCGGTTCACAGCGCCGCCTCTCTGCGGTTCCGCCCCTGCGGGGGAGCGTGGGCGGGGGCGGGCGGCCGCATCATCGCAGCAAAGCGCCAAGACGCTCGACCCTCTCCCTACCCTCTCCCGGGGTACCGGGAGAGGGTTTGTGTCTCTCGCAGCAGCCGGCCGTGATTGCATGGCAAACGCCTCCCCCACCTAACAGCCCCTAGAGGGAGAGGAACCGGAAGCGGCTTGACGCTCTTGGGCTTGGCGGTTGTACAATCACCCTGATGGACGCGGTGCCTGAAACGTTATCGCTCGATCGCTACAAGCAACTCGAAATCACCTGGGCCGACGGCGGGCACGACGTGTTCCCGATCGGACTGCTGCGGGCCAAGTGCCCGTGCGCGTCGTGCAAGGAAGTGCGTGAGCAGCCGAAAAAGCGCCTCAACGTGCTCGTGGGCAACTTCGATCAGCCGCTGCACGCGCTGGGGGCGGAGATGGTGGGCAACTACGCCATCCGCATCGATTGGTCTGATAACCACGGATCGGGGATCTACTCCTTTACTTATCTCAAATCGATCGCGCCGAAATAATCGGCACAGATGATGTAGCCCCTCAATCCGCCCGATGTGAAGACCGTGTGACACGCGACCGTCGATCGCGCGACACCGGAAAAGAATCGAGCATGGAACACACGCTTCAATCCGCCTTGGCCAGACTGATCGGTGCCCTCGACGCCGCGACCGGTGGGAGGTGCCAGGCGATCGTACGGAGCGGCCGATTCGCATGCGCCACCGACGGCCTGGCCGACTGCGCCGCGATCCCCGCCAACGCATTGGACGCTCTGACGGGTCCCACCGACGCGTCGCAGGCCCCGTCGCCGCACCTGGTGGCGCTGTGCACCGCAGTCGGCGGGGGATTGGGCGACGTGCGGCTGTGGCCGGTGCGCGACGCGGCGGGCGTGACCGTTGCCGCCCTGTGCGTGCCGGCCGCCGCGAATGACGTGGCGACCGAGGCCGTCATCGCCACGGTGGCACAGACGCTGGCCGTGCTGATCGACACCCTTGAAGCCGCCGCCGGCCACGCCGCCACCGCTCAGCACGACCCGCTCACGCACCTGCCCGGGCGCGGCCTGTTCGCCGAACGATTGGCCGACGAACTCGCCGCCACGCACCGTGGCCAGGGGCGCGTCGGCGTGCTGGTGATCGACCTTGATGACTTTGCCGCCGTCAACGAAACGCATGGCAAAGCCGTCGGCGACCGCGTCCTGCAGCGCGTCGCCAGCCGCCTGCACCACGCCGTGCGACGCAACGATTTTCTCGCCCGCACGGGTGAAGACGAGTTCGCGCTCGTGGCCGTGGCGCTGGGCGATCAGCCCGAGGGCGCGCACGTCGCGCAGCGGCTGCTCCAAGTCATCTCCCAGCCGATCGAGATCGAAGGGGCGTCGGTCACCCCGGCGGCGAGCATCGGCATCGCGGTCTGCCCCCACGACGGCAGCGCCGCGGCGAGCCTGTTGCAGTCGGCCACCATCGCCATGCACCGCGCGAAGATGCGCGGGCACAACCAGTTCGAGTACTGCACGCCGCAGATGAACGCCGACGCGATGGAGCGCCTCGAGCTCGAAGGCCGCCTGCGCCTGGCGATCGAGAAGCGTCAGCTGTCGCTGGTCTATCAGCCGATCGTCAACAAAGAAGGCCGCGTCAATGGCGTCGAGGCGCTGCTGCGCTGGCAGCACCCGGAGCGCGGGTCGATCTCGCCGGTGAAGTTCATCCCCATCGCCGAGCAGACGGGCCTGATCCTGCCGATCGGCACATGGGTGCTGCGCAACGCCTGCCAGCAGGCGGCGCAGTGGCGGCTGGAAAACCGCCCCGTGCCGGTGAACGTCAACGTCTCGGCCCTGCAATTCGCGGCGGACGATTTCGAGCAAGTGGTGGAGGCCGCCCTGGCCGACACCGGCCTGCCGGCGCACCTGCTGGAACTGGAATTGACCGAAAGCGCCATGGGCGAAGGCAGCGCCGAACTGGCCGCCAAGCTCAAGCGGCTGCGCGGCGAAGGCATTCGCATTGCGATCGACGACTTCGGCGCGGGGTATTCGAACCTCTCGCGCCTGCACAGCTTCCCGATCGACACGATCAAGATCGACCGTGCGTTCATCAACGAGATCGGCGAAAAGGAATCCGCCACCCCACTGCACCACCGCACGGCGGTGCTGCGTGCCATCGGCACGCTCGGGCACAGCCTCGGGCTCAAGCTCGTCGCCGAAGGCGTCGAAACCGAAGGCCAGGCCGCCTACCTGCGCCGCATCGGGTACGACGCGCTGCAAGGCTTCCTGTTCGCCCGCCCCATGCCGGCCGGCGAAGCCGCGGCGTTCATCGACGCCAACGGCCTTGCCCCGCGCCCGGGCCCGATGCGGATCGGCGAAGCGGCGTGAGCCAAAGCGAGACGTCACTCCGCGGCAACGGTCTTTACCTCCCGATAGGCCAGGATTTTTCGATCCGCAGTAATAAGCTCGACGTCTAACGATTTGGCAAGTGCGGTGATCAGCCGATCGCCCGGGTCGCCGTGAAACGATCTGGGCAGCGCCGCCGCGGCCAGGCAGATCGAA
Source organism: Tepidisphaeraceae bacterium (assembly GCA_036387945.1). GTDB lineage: Bacteria > Planctomycetota > Phycisphaerae > Tepidisphaerales > Tepidisphaeraceae > DASVSS01. The sequence continues at coordinate 6,228 of DASVSS010000324.1, forward strand.
TCCGACAAAGGGATGACTCGCAGATTATCGGGCGCCTGCGCGAGTTCGAACCATCGGGCCGGCGTCGGCAAAAGCGGTAGTCGGCCGCGCGCATTGGCCGTGGCGATCTCCATCAGCGAGATTGCTGAGACGCAAGCGTCGGCGGCATCGATGCGTTCCCGAACGGCGGGCTTCAACCTCGGCGAATCGTCAACCCACCAAAGCCACACGTGCGTATCCAGCACGATCACTTCAACATCTCCCAATCCTCAATCGGGATCATCGGCTCTGACGGATCATCGATCTCTCCAGTGCAGCCCTTCAGTAAGCGACGAACCTCGGTGATCGGGAGACGTTTGACCGCCTCAGAAGGCTCCGGCGGCTCGGCATCGATCACGACGCGCACGCGCTGTCCGTCGGCGAAGGGCAAATTCGACAACACGAGCTTGTGGTCGCGGACGATGGCGTCGTCTATCTGCAGCATCGACGCAGTTTAGAACGTCGCGCCGCGGCGGCCAAGTCTTTTCGGCCGCCCCGTGGGCGTCGGACGGACGTCGCGGAAAATCGGTGTCGCCCTCCGCGCTGCCGCCGGGTATGCTGCCAATCCTCGGCAACATTTCACGGCCATTTCTCGGGAGAAGCACATGTCGCTCAAATCGCTTATCGCTACCGGCACCAAACTGTGGCTCGACTCGATCGACCCGGAACTGGTGAAGAAGAACTTCGACTTCGGCGCCGTCGGGGCGACGAGCAATCCGATCATCGTCGCCGACCTGGTCAAGACCGGTCGGTTCGACGACCGCCTGCACAAGCTGTTCGACGCCGGCAAGAACGACGACGAAGCCGCGTGGGCCGTCACCGATCAACTCGTCAAAGAAGCGCAGGACGTGTTCAAGCCGGTCTACGACAAAACCAGCGGCAACACCGGGTACGTCAGCTTCGAGCTCGACCCGCTCATTGAAGATTTCGACGCCAACATGCCCCACGCCGATCGGGTGAAGAACTACATCGAGCTGGGCAAGAAGTGGTCGGCCGGGCACAGCAACCGCATGATCAAAGTGCCCGCCACGCCCGCCGGCCTGGAAGCGATCGAGCACCTGGCGGCAGAGGGCATCCCGCTCAACGTCACGCTGATCTTCAGCGAGCGGCAGTACAAGATCGCCCGCGACAACGTCTGGCGCGGCGCCCAAAAGCTGGCCGACAAGAGCAAGTTCAAGAGCGTGTATTCGATCTTCGTCAGCCGTGTCGATCTGTTCACCGAAAAGCATTGCCCGCAGCTCGGCGCCGAGGCTCAGGGCCAGGTCGGGATCGTGAACGTCAAACGGCTGTGGAAGGCGAACAAGGAATTCTGGGCCGATAAAGGCCTGGCGCTGGAGCAGGAGATCGTCTTCGCCAGCACCGGCACGAAAAAGCCGACCGACCCGAAGGACAAGTACGTCGCCGCCCTGGCGGGCAGCGACATCCAGACCAACCCGCCGGGCACGAACGACGCGGTGGAACAACTCGGCAAGACCTACACGAAGCAGATCGACCAGTTGCCGAGCGAAGCGATCCTCAAGGACATCGACGCGCACGTCGACCAGGCCGAGCTCGAGCGCGTCCTGATGCTCGAAGGCCTTGAGAAATTCGCCACCCCGCAGAAGGGCCTGCTGAAGGCCATCAAAGGCAAGCGCGAATCACTCGTCGGCGCAAAGTAGTTTCGAAAAACAACAGGACGGGTTCCACGGCTCAAGGAGCGCAAATCGCTCGCAGCCGCGAAGTGCTTTCCGGTCCCTCCCCTGCGGGGGAGGCTAGGTGGGGGGCTCCGACCTGCAATAACGGCTCGATGACGCCCGAGAACCAAACCCCTCGCCCGGTACTCCGGGAGGGGTAGGGAGATGGCCGAGCGTCTAGGCGATTGATAGCGATGACGCATCCGCCCGCCCCCACCTAACCTCCCCCGCAGGGGAGGAACCGGAGGCGCGCTAAGCTGTGAACGTGTGACCTACGCGATTGATTTCGCGCAACCGCGTGCGACAAAGACGTCCTCCATCATTGAAAGGCCTTTATGCCCAAAATCCTGATCGCCTACTACAGCCTCTACGGCCACATCCACACGCTCGCCCGTGCCGTCGCCGAGGGCGCCACGGCTGCCGGGGCGGACGTGACCGTCAAGCAGGTGCGCGAGACCCTGCCCGACGACGTGATCGCCAAAATGGGCGCGACCGACGCCAAGAAGGCGTTCGCCGACGTGCCCTTCGCCGACCCGAAGGAGTTGCCGCAGTACGACGCGATCGTGATCGGCGTGCCGACGCGCTACGGGGCCGTCGGCACGCAGATGCAGACTTTCCTCGACGCCACCGGCGGGTCGTGGGCCGCGGGCGAACTCATCGGCAAGCTCGGCAGCGGCTTCACCAGCACCGGCAGCCAGCACGGCGGGCAGGAGACGACGCTGCAATCGCTCTACACGTTCTTCTACGCCCACGGCATGGCGGTGTGCGGCGTGCCGTACTCGACAAAAGAACTGATGACGATGGGCGAAATCACCGGCGGCGGGCCACTCGGCGCCGGCACAATCGCAGGGGCCGACGGCAGCCGCCGGCCGAGCGAGAACGAACTTGCCATCGCCCGCGCCCAAGGCCGGCACGTCGCCACGCTGGCGGCGAAGCTGGCGAAGTAATCCCGCGCACGCGAACGCGAAGGCGCGGAGCAGCCACCTACGATGCGACATGCCCGACACGCCCCTGGACGTCGCCTCCGCAGACGCAGCGCCGGACGATGTCCCGGCAGAGGTCTTTTCCGACGCCCCCGGTCCGGCAGACGTCGCGGGGGACGTCGCGGGGCACCTGGCCGCGGACGTGCTTGTCCTGGGCGCGGGCGTCGCGGGATTGATGGCGGCGCGGCTCCTCGCCGGCCAACGCCGCGTGCTCGTGCTCGAAGCCGCCGACCGCGTCGGCGGACGCATTCGCTCGCACGCCGTGCCCGGCGAATCCCAGCCGATCGAGCTCGGCCCCGAATTCATCCACGGCCACGCCACCGAAACCTTCGCCCTGCTCGGCGAAAGCGGGCTGCTGGCGTACGACATCGCAGAGCGACAGGAAGACGCCATCAGCGGCGTCCTAGTCCGGCCCGCCGACGCCTGGGAAGCGGCCGAAGAGTTGCTCGACCGTCTGCGCGCCGTCGACGCCGATGCCGACGTGTCGTTCGACGCATTCCTGGCCGCGCACGCCGCAGACGTGCCCGCGGCCGTCACGCGCCGCGCCCGGTCGTACGTGGAGGGATTCAACGCCGCCTACGCCGGGCAGATCAGTGCACACGGCCTGTGGCGCGTCGAGCAGTACGACCAGGCCCACGACGGCCAGCGGCAGTACCGACTCATCGGCGCCTACGACCGCCTGCCGACGGCCTTGGCGGCGTCGATCAAAGCGCCGTCGCGTGTGCTGCTGCAGACGCGCGTGCTGCGCGTGCGTTGGCAGCCCGGCCGCGTCGACGTGCTCGCCGAGCGCGGCGGGCGGGCGGTGCGTTTCACCGCCGCGCAGGCCGTCGTCGCCCTGCCGCTGGGCGTGCTTCAGCGCGACCCGACGCACGACCACGGCGTGGCGTTCGAACCCGAACTGCCGCTGCGCGCCGCCCTGCGGGAGAAGCTGGCGATGGGCAATGTCGTCAAGGCGATGCTGCTGTGCGACGCGCCGTTCTGGGAAAAGGAAGACCGCGACGCCGCCTTCCTGCACAGCGGTGATGCGCCGTTCCCGACGTGGTGGACGACGCTGCCGCTGCGCTCGAACCTGCTCACCGGCTGGGCCGGCGGGCCGGCGGCCGACCGGCTGCCGCGCGGGCAGGCGGCGGTCACCCGGGCCGCGATCGACTCCGTCGCCACCCTCTTCGCCCGCGAGCCGCGGGAGATCGCCGGGCACGTGCGCCAGTGCGTGATCGCCGACTGGCGCGACGAGCCGCTGGCCGGCGGCGCGTACAGCTGGCCGCGCGTCGGCGGGGCGCGCCTGCCCGACGCACTGGCCGCCCCGATCGACGGCACGCTCTATTTCGCTGGCGAACACACGGTCGCCGAGATGATCGGCACCGTCGCCGGCGCCCTCGCCAGCGGCCGCCGGGCGGCGGAACAAATCAGGGTGTAAACGGCATCGCATTCCCGCGGCGCCGCCGGACGGATCGCCCAGCGCCGATCAGGATCGGCAGAGGGCCGAGCGTCGGACGTCACGCCTCCGCTCATCAAAGTCGAAGCGCCCGTATGGTTCCTCCCCTGCGGGGGAGGTTAGGTGGGGGCGGGCGGCCGCCTCAGCGCTTTCAATCGCCTAGACGTAGACGCTCGGCCCTCTCCCTACCCTCTCCCGGGGTACCGGGAGAGGGGTTTGCTTCTATGGCACCAAGGGGTCGTTATTGCATGTTTTTGGCCGCCCCCACCTAGCCTCCCCGGAGGGGGAGGAACCGGAGTGGCGCGGTGGATTGTTGCGCCCCGTGGCGGCCAACGGCGTTTGTCTTTAGAGGCCCTCGCGCACCTTCGCCGCCAGCTCGCGTTTCAGCACTTTTCCTGTCGGCGATCGGGGCAGGTCTTCGACAACGTACACGTCTTTGGGGATTTTCCACCCGATCATCCCCGCGTCGCGGCAGAACTTTTTCACCGATTCGACCGTCACCGTCTGCTCAGGCTTGGCGACGACGAACGCCACCACCGCTTCGCCGCGGCTTTCGTCGGGGCGGCTGACGACAGCGGCCTCGGCGATCGCTTCGTGGGTGATGAGCAGCTCTTCGACTTCGCGCGGGTACACCTTTTCGCCGCTGACGATGATGAGATCCTTTTTGCGCCCGGTGATGTGCAGGTAGCCGTTGTCGTCGATGTGGCCGAGGTCGCCGGTGCGGAAGAATTTTTCGGGCGTGATGGCGGCGGCGGTTTCGGCGGGGAGGTTGTGGTAGCCCTCCATGATCATCGGCCCGCGCAAGAGCACTTCGCCGGTCTGGTTAGGCCCCAGCGGCTGGCCGTCGTCACCTTCGATGCGGATTTCGGCGCGCGGGATCGGCCGGCCGACGCTGCCGGCCTCGGCGGCGTGCGGGTGGTTGAAGCAGACCGGGCCGATCGTCTCGGTCAGACCGTACCCTTCGTGGATCGGCTTGTTGAAGCGGGCCTTAAACGCCTCGCGGATCGTCGACGGCAACGGCTCGCCGCCGCTGATGGCAACGAACAGCTGCGCGAAATCTTCCGGCCCTGCGTCCTTGAGCCGCAGCACCGCGCCGTACATGCTCGGCACGCCCACCAGCACGCTGATCGCATGCTGCCGTACGGCCTTGATCGTGGCGACAGGGCTGAAGCGCGCGACGTAAACCATCGTGGCCCCAAGGCCCATCGGCACGAGCATCGTCGCCAGCATGCCAGTGGAATGGAACAGCGGCACGATGCCGAGAAAGCGGTGCTCGGGAAGCAGGTCGGCGTGCTCGATGCACGAGCGCACGTCCTCGTGCAGGTTGCCATGCGTGAGGCGCACGCCCTTGGGCAGGCCGCTCGTGCCGCTGGTGTAGAGCAGCAGTGCAAGGTCCCCCGCCGCCGCCCGGGCGGGCTCGGCCGCCGCGGGCGGGCGCTGCGGGTCGAGCTTTGAGAGATCGAGCACGTTGATCGGCATGCCCTCGAGCTTCGCCGCCAGGGGCGGGGCGGTGATGATCGTGTCGATGCCGCTGTCCTGGATGATGTGCCCGATCTCGCGCGGCCCCAGGAGGAAGTTGATCGGCACGGCGACCTTGCCCGCAGCGAGCGTGGCATAAAACGCCGTCACGAACCCCGCCGACGCCGGCAGCAGGATGCCGACGGTGTTCTTCTGCGTCGCGGCGCTGATGTCGACCATCAACTGCCGCGTCGCGTGCCAGAGCTGTCCGGCGGTGTACGATCCGTGATCGTCGATCACGGCGACGCGCTGCGGCGCGGTTTCGGCGTTGCGGATCAGCGGCTCAAGCACCATCATCTCGTCTCCGGCTAGGGGCCGGCATTCTAGCGCGAAAGGCACGGATGCGATACGCGGAAGAGAACAAGGCGGATCGACCTGGGGCGGTGACGCAGTCCGACGCGTTGGCGAGAACTTCCAACGGTCTGTCTCAAGTGACGGCGGCTTCTCCGGTTCGTCCCCTGCGGGGGAGGCTAGGTGGGGGCGGGCGGCCGCTTCATCGCAACAAAGCGCAATCACGCTCGGCCCTCTCCCTACCCTCTCCCGGGGTACCGGGCGAGGGGTTTGGCTCTCTTGCGGCAGCGGGCCGCTATTGCATGGCGGGGCCGCCCCCACCCAGCCTCCCCCGGGGGGGGAGGAACCAGACCGGCGTTTTGTTGGTTGCTGCTCTGCTGATAGGCGGGTGCGCCGCTAATCAAGCGACGGACCTCGACACCGCGCGCACCGCGCTGGCGGCGAAAGATTATGACGCCGCGCAGAGCGCCGCGCAGGCCTACCTGCTGCGCGAGCCCGGCGGTCCGCGGGCGGCCGAGGCGCACTACCTCAAAGGCCGCGCGATCGAAGACCGCTCGTCCAAAACCCAGCCCGACGCACTGGCGCGCCTGCAGGCGGCGCGCGGCGCGTACGTCGCGGCGCTGGCCGCCAAGCCGGCGGACAAGACGCTCGAAGGGTTGATCCGCGCCAGTCTCGCCGACGTCGCGTTCTGGCAGGAAGATTACACCACCGCCGCCGAGCAGGGCCTCGCCGGGCAGGGCCTCGTGGCCGACGAAGGCATGCGCGCTTGGGTGGCGTACCGCGTGGGCGTGGCGCAAAAGCGCCTTGGCAACTTCATCGACGGCGACCGCACGCTCGCCGAAGTCGTGCGCAACTTCCCCGGCACCGTACCGGCCGGTTACGCCGAAGCGCGATTGGGGATGAATGCGTTTTACGTCCACCTCGGCGCGTTCAGCGTCGCCGGCCTGGCCGATCAAACCGTCGCCGCCGTCAAGGCCGCGGGCCTCGCGGCGGCAACCAAGGCCGCCGGCAATCAAACGACCGTCTTCGCGGGGCCGTTCAAGACGTACGCCGAAGCGAAAGTCGCCCGTGACAAGCTCGGCAGCCGGTACGCGAGCGCACAGGTTTTACCTTGAGCAATGCATCGCCCCGTACAAAGCTTCGGTTAGTCGCCGAGTTGGCTTAAACGTTTGGCCGTCTGTGTGAAATCGGCATTGCCGTACCGGCGACCGCAAAAACGCAGGAACGCGGCGACGGCCTCCCGCTCCGATGGCGAGAGGGCGGCGGCGTTGAGGTCGCCGGCGGGGCCTGCGGACACGGATAGATTGAACTGCACGCTGCCGGCGATCACGTCCGCCGTTTCCGGGTCTTCTAGTTCCGCCAGCATGTAGGCCGCAACGTAGTGGCGGAACGCCTTGGGCGTGAAGAACGACAGCGCCGCGCTCATCTCGCGCAGCTGTCGCGGCGTGTGGCCGCGCCAGCTCTTGCCCCGAAAATACGCGGCGATTTCCGCGCCCTCCGGACACGTGCTCGCGGAGATTTCGGTTCCCCTCGGCCGCGGCGTCGTTGCAAACGCGGCCGTGATCGTCGAGCGGAGCGACTCGATTTCCAGCAGATCGTCGACGTTCACCGGAACCCCGTGCGCGAGTCGATTCACTCCGTCACTTCGCCGGCACGAACTTCATCGCCGCGGAGTTCATGCAGTAGCGTTTGCCGCCCTTGTCCGCCGGGCCGTCGAGGAACAGGTGGCCGAGATGGCCGCCGCTGCTGCTGTCGAGCACTTCGGCGCGGCCGCTGCCGTCGGGGTCGGGGCGGAGGATCACGGCGCTGTCGCTCACCGGCCTGGTAAAGCTCGGCCAGCCCGTGCCGCTTTCGAACTTGTCGTCGCTGCTGAACAGCGGCGCGCCTGTGGCGGCCGAGACGTAGACGCCCTGCGCGTGATTGTCGTGGTACGCGTTGTGGAACGGCCGTTCCGTGCCGGCTTCGAAAAGAATCCGGAACGCCTCGGGCGAAAGCTCGGCCTTCCACTGCTCCCTGGTCTTCTCGACGCGCGTCACCGACGGCTGCGTCGCCGGACGCGTGGTCGATCCCCCGGGGCCGGCGACGGGCACGGGGTACTCGCCCTCACCGCAGCCGCTCACCAGGCCGGCCATCACGATCATCGCGACGGCGCCCACGCCCGGCCGTACGCGCACCGGCACCGGCTTGGGGCGGACGAACAGATCTTTAATCAACGACCAAAGCGTGCGATGGGGCGTCAGGAGGCTCGGCTGCGTCTTCATGCAAAAGTGTACGCAGGCCACGCCCGGCGGATGCGATTTCGGCCGGGGATTCGGTCGGGTTGAACGCGATCGGGGCAACGTCGCCGGTTTCTCACTGCTGCGGGTAGCGCTCTCTCATCAAAAACCGTC